>APCU01000163.1 GCA_000347575.1 Candidatus Caldatribacterium saccharofermentans OP9-77CS
AGAGAACCTTGAAAAGCTCTTCGACCCGCATAACGCTCTAACCTTCTATACGAGGAGAAAGGAACGGGGTTTCACCTACAAATCGCCTATCCGGGGTGCAAAACCCCGGACAGGCTTACAGGACCGACTTTATGGCTTCCACCGCCTGCTCTGTGGTCATATTCCTGATGTCAACACCGACGTGCTTCTCTTTCGCAAAACCGGTTTTTTCAAAGGCGTCCCGGAACATCTTCCTCTGCATGTCCGCGTGACACCCGGCAACAACGAGCTTCTCGACATCGTCTGCTCCCTTCAGGAAGACTTCCCAGAAAACATCCCCGTCAGAGGCACACAGCTGCGGATGGATGCCGACGAAATCGACAAGCTTTTCCCGCCGCAGGGCGTTGAGCACCTCGAAGACATTCATCTGATGGAACGACGGGCAGGTTCCCTGACAGACACAGAGAATAACACCCTTCCTGGCCATGGTGCACACCTCCTCTACCTGGTATCTCCAAAGTACCTTATGGCCTCAGCCGGACAGAGCTTCTGGCATCCCCGGCAGAACTCCACACACTCCAGAGGGTTGACCACCTCGGGTTTCCCTCCGTTCTCCCTGTACACTCCATGGGGGCAGAAGTTCACACAGGTCATACAGCCTGTGCACTTCTCGTCGTCGATGATAGGGTACCACGTCTTTGCCATCACCCTCACCTCTTGTCGTCCTTGTTTACTTGTTGTACAAGTGTACAACAAATCAACAAAAAAACAAGAGGGGGGATCCCCCCTCACTCCACCGTCACGCTCTTTGCGAGGTTCCTCGGCTGGTCCACGTCACACCCCTTTTCGAGCGCCACGTAGTAGGCGAAAAGCTGGAGGGGGACGATGGCCAGAAGCGGCGAGAAAACCTCTAAGGTTTTTGGGATTTCCACAACGTAATCTGCCTTTCCCCGGACCTCTCCGTCACCCTCGTCGCACAGGGCGATGACCTTCCCCCGTCGGGCTTTGATTTCCTCGATGTTCCCGAGGACCTTGAGCCTCCGCTCTCCCTGGCCCACCAGGACAAAGCTCGCCACATCGGGCTCAATGAGGGCGATGGGACCGTGTTTCATTTCTCCTGCCGCCAGTCCCTCAGCGTGGATATAGGAAATCTCCTTGAGTTTCAGGGCTCCCTCCAGGGCGAGGGGATAGTACAGCCCCCGACCGAGGTAGAGGAAATCCTTGAAGAGGTAGAATTCCCTTGCCAGAACGTGGATGTCCTCTTCCCGGGAAAGAAGTGTGCGCATTTTCCGGGGGAGCGTGGGCATCTCCTCAAGAAGCGATTCCATCGTCCCAGGAGGAAGCGTTCCCTTCCTCTTCCCCCAGAAAAGGCCAAAGAGCAAAAGCACCGTCATCTGGGCAAGAAAGGCTTTCGTCGAGGCCACACCAATCTCGATTCCCGCCCGGGTGTACACGGTCCAGTCGGCAAGGCGAGTCAGAGAACTCCCCAGGACGTTGCACACCGCAAGGATTCTAGCGCCTTTTTGCTTTGCGAGTTCCACCGCCCGCAGGGTATCCGCCGTCTCTCCCGACTGGGAAATGGCCAGAACCAGAGTCTTCTCATCAAGCAGGGGGTCCCGGTAGCGGAACTCCGAGGCATACTCCACATCGACCGGTACATGCACGAAGTCTTCCAGATAGAGCTTCCCGAGCATCCCTGCGTGACAGGCCGTTCCGCAGGCAACGGCCACCACCCGAGAGAAATCGAGAGGGAAATCCTCGAGTTCCTCAAACTCTACCTCTCCCCGCGCCAGGTTCACCCTCCCGGCGATGGTGTCCTCGAACACCCGGGGCTGCTCGTGAATCTCTTTAAGCATGAAATGCTTGAAGCCCCCGCGCTCGGCGCTCACCGGGTCCCAGGGAACGGTAAAGACCGTCTTCGAGCATTTCTCCCCTGTCCTGTGAAAGACCTCCCATCCGTCTTTGCTCACCCGGACAATCTCCCCATCTTCAAGGAACACCGCTTTGCGGGTGTACTCCAAAAACGCCGGAACGTCAGAAGCCAGAAAGTACTCACCATCCCCAATCCCCAGAATCAGAGGGCTGAACTGCCGAACGCCATAGAGCACCCCGGGTTCCTCGGCAAAGAGGATGCACAGGGCATAGGACCCCTCAAGGAGGGGAAGAGTCCGGAGAATCCGCTCCAGGGGCGAACCGTCTCCTTCGAGGAGATGGGCCACCACTTCGCTATCCGTTTCTGAGAGAAAGCGATGCCCCTCGGCAAGAAGCCTTTCCCGGAGCGCCCGGTAATTCTCGATGATGCCGTTGTGGACAAGGGCAAGGGTTTTTCGGCAGTCGGTGTGGGGATGGGCATTGTGGTCGGCAGGGACCCCGTGGGTTGCCCAGCGAGTGTGGCCGATACCACACCGGGAGGTGAAGGTTTTCCCCGCAAGCTCCTGCTCCAGTACCCCGATTTTCCCCACCTTTCGCACCACCACAATCCGCCCTTTTTCCTGAAGGGCTACTCCTGCCGAGTCATAGCCCCGGTACTCAAGCCGCCTCAACCCTCCAAGGAGAACACAAAGGGCTTCCCTTTCCCCAACGTATCCGATGATGCCACACATTTCCCTCACGCTCCCTCAACCATCTAAAAGTCCTCTTCAAAAGGCACCAGCTTGCCTCTTTTCTCGCAGGACAGACCCTCGTCAAAGAGCCGGTCGTAGCTCCTGTCGCTGTGCTGGGCCAGGGCGCAGACGATGAGGCCTTCGTCCTTCTCGCAGAAGAGCACCCGTTCGTTCTGGTGGCCCTGGGGGTAGACGAAACATCGGGAGTTCTTCAGCTTCTTCGCCCCACTTCGCCGGACCTCCGGAAGGCAGAGCCGGCGGAGAATTCTCCGGATGCGTTCCCGGGTCGTCGCATCGGCCTTCTGGTACCACTCTAAGGCCCGTTTCCCAAAGTACACCGGAATTTTCGGAGTACGCCGCACCTTCTCAAGGTATGCCTCGAAAACCGCCACTCCGGCAGGGGAGAGGAAAATCCGGTTCTCCCGCTCTTCAAGAAGCGAGGAAATTTCTTTCGGCAGCGTGGACCGGACAAGCTCAAACCTTGAGCGACCTTCTCCAGAGAGCGAATGGAGCAGGTCCTCGTGTTCGGCGATGACCGAGTAATCCCAGTCTATAGGGAGAGGAGGCATCTGCACGACCCTCTGAAAGGCCTCATAGATGTAGTACACGGGGACGTTGAAGAGCAACCCCACCAAAGTGGCGTAGGCTCCTTCTGCCTTGAATCCTCCCGTGGCGTTGATGAGCACCTCCCGGCCTCGGGCCTGCTCTTCCTTGAT
>APCU01000164.1 GCA_000347575.1 Candidatus Caldatribacterium saccharofermentans OP9-77CS
CCGAAGTCGATCCGGAAGTTGACGACAGGTAACACCAGCACAGTGCTACTCTATGGCCTCGAACACTTCCTGCGTTTTCCATGACAAATAATCGGCAGGGGTTCAAGGAACTTCAGGTCTTCCAGAATTCCGTGTCCGCCCCTCTTGCTTCAGGCCTGCCCTCTCATTCCAGAGGCGGCTACAGAACACCCTTTCTTCTCAGAATTCCTTGCCACTTCCGGCGGGGGCATTGCTGACCGAATGATCCTGGGTGACCGGCGACGGTTACCATGTGTCCTTTAGGGAAATGGCAAAAGGATTTATCTCCTGAGTACTGCAGGCTTTCCCTGGGAGAATGCGACGGGATTTTTGGGAGAATTCTCTAGAATTTTGAGCCTGTTCTTGACGCAGGGAAACCGTGTGAGATAATGAATATCATGAGTATAACAATAATCCAAAAAGGAGGGTACTGCCATGCGGAGACTGTCCTTGATGTTCTGTGCGGTCCTGGTGTTCTTGCTCGCCGTTTCCAGTGCTGCCTTTTCCGCAGAAAAGGCTCCTGCAGCAATCGTGGAATTTGCCCAGAACGAACTCATGCGGTGGGGCGAAAATCCGATTATTGTGAAAGCGGTAAAAGACCAAAATGCTCAAGGCATGACGCTTGAGGACATTCAGGCCCTTGACGAACGCTGGGTGAAGACTCCAGGCATTGCGGATTTCATGAAACCCTACCTGGAGAATGAATGCGCTCAGGAACTGCAGAAGCTCCAGTCAAGCGCCCCGTACTTTGCCGAGATTTTCGTCACCGACAACCAGGGAGGACTCGTGGCGGCAACGGGGAAGACTTCGGACTACTGGCAGGGGGACGAGGCAAAGTTCACCGAGTGTTTCAGGGGGGAAGAAGGGGTTCTCTACATCAGCGATGTGGAGTTCGACGAGAGTACCCAGACCTATTCGGTCCAGATTTCGGTCCCGGTGCGGGAGGAAGGGAAGGTCATTGGGGTCATTGTGGTGGGCATTGATGTGGATGCGTTCCTTGGAGAGTGAAGGAGGGAAAGATGGCGCTCAGCTCTCGACGGAAAATTGGTACGAGGATTCTCCTGGGGTTTCTCGCCGTCATTGCCTTTGTGGGGGTACTGGGGTACCTGGGGATTTTCCTCTCCCGGAATATTTACCGGAATCTCGAGGAGATTCACACCGTTCGTCTGCCGGCTTTAGACTATATCCTCGAGATTGACCGAGACCTGCAGCAGCTTCTCGTGGCCGAGCGGTCCATGATCTTTGCCAAGACGGATTCGGAGGTCTTCCGCAAACTCCTTGAGGACTACGAAACGAATCTCAGGCAATCCGAGGAACGGTGGGAGAAGTACAGGGCGTTGCCGAAGCATCCTGAGGAGGAGCAGCTCGCTGCAGAGTATGAGCGGGCCAGGGCCGAGTGGGTGGGGCTTTCCCGCCAGGTCGTGGAGGGGAGAAAGGCCGATACCCGTGAGGGGCGTACTCTGGCCATCGACCTTACCCTGGGGCAGGCAAAGGAGAAGTTCGAGGAAATGCGGCATTTCCTTGACCAGCTGACGGAGGTGAACCTCCGTCTGGCTGAGGAGGACCGGAAGGAAGCGTACAGCAGTTTCCAGCGAAATCAACGCTTTGCCCTGTTCCTTATTGTCCTTGCGATTATTGTTTCGCTCATGCTTTCCCTTGTGACCACCCGGAGCATCACAAGACCTCTCCAGGCCCTTGTGCATCTTGCCCGCCTGGGGCAGGAGGGGGATCTCACTGCTTCCTGCAACCTCTCCTCTCAGGATGAACTTGGAGTCCTGGGTCAGGCCTTCATGGGGATGATAGCAAGCCTCAGGGCAACAGTGCAGAGGGTTATCCACGCTGCAGAAAGGCTGTCCTCTTCAAGCCAGAATCTCCACTCTTCCGCAGAAGAGGTCTCGAAAGCCACGCAGGAGATCGCCCAGACCATCTCTCAGGTTGCTCACGGAGCAAGCCGGCAAGGAGAGGAGCTGAGCCGTCTCAGTGAAGATGCCAGGGGTATTCACGGTCAGGCCCTCAGGATACAGGAAGCAAGCCAGAAAAGCACGCATCTTTTCCAGACCGTCCTTGATGAACGGCTTGAGGAGAACACCCGAGCGCTTGCGGAAATGCGCAGAGAAGTTGAGCGTACCATGCAGGAAGGTCGTGAAACCGGAGAAGAAGCCCGGAGAGGCCAGGAGCTTCTGACGCATCTCCTTGAGACCATCTCCTCCATCGCCTCGGTGACTCAGGAAGTGGGTCAGGGCATTGCACAGCTTGAAACCCGTTCCCAGGAAATCGGAAAGATTGTGGATGTCATCACCGGAATCGCTGAACAGACAAATCTCCTTGCTCTGAACGCGGCGATTGAGGCTGCTCGAGCCGGAGAGGCCGGAAGGGGCTTTGCCGTTGTGGCTGAAGAGGTGCGCAAACTCGCTGAGGGCTCGGCCCAGGCTGCCCAGCAGATTGCCGCCCTCATTGCGGAAATCCAAAAAGATACCCAGGTGGCGGTGCAGCGGATGGAGAAAGCCCAGGGCGAGGTCGGTGAAGGGGTCAGGAGAGGTGAGAACATCGCCTCGAGCTTCCGGAAAATCCTCGAAGCGATCGAGAAGGTTGTTCAGAGTATCACCAGTATTGCCAGGGCAGCGGAAGCGCTGGAACGCACCCAGCAGGAGATTGTCCGGGCTCAGGAAGAGGCGGGGACGCTCTCGGAGAGCATCGGTAACGCCGTTGAAGATATCACCCGAAGCCTGCAGACCATGGCTGAGCGGATTGCCGCTCTTGCTGCCATTGCAGAGGAGAATGCCGCTTCAAGCGAAGAGGTTTCAGCTTCTACTGAAGAGCAGAGTGCAGCTTTGGAGGAAGTCGCCACTTCTGCCAAGGCACTCGCGCAGCTTGCCGAAGAACTGACGCAATCGGTGGCCCATTTCAGGGTGTAGGTGTTCCTGGAATTTTCCCTGGACCCCCTTGACGGCAAGGGAGGTCCCCTGTATAATTTCCCTTGAAAAGTGAAAAGAGTACCCCACTAGCACCTCCTATTAGAAGTCTTTCCCCTCCTTGCACCTAAGGGGGGCCAGGGAACACCTGGCCCTCCTTAGGTGTTTTCTGGACTCGAGTCGTTGACAGACACTTCTTCTCCCCTGTAGAATTCAGGAAAGTCCCCGTACTGGTGTTTTTGCAGTCTATGCGGAACGTTCCAGGTATCGTTCTCGTTCTCGGGATAGTCCTTTTTACAGTGTCCTGTAATTCAGGCTGGGATTTTACCATCGTCAATGCGCCGTCGCATCTTTTCTGGCGGGG
>APCU01000165.1 GCA_000347575.1 Candidatus Caldatribacterium saccharofermentans OP9-77CS
CCGCAGAGCCCCCGAAAGGTCCGCAAAGAACTGATTGATTTCCGCCCCGATGGTGGCTACCGTCCCTGGGGGAAAGGTCCCCGAAGTCACAGAGCACCCGGCCACCAGAAAGAGCACAAAGAGTGTGGCAATGGCAAAGTATTTCACAGTTACTCCTCCTTTTTGGGGGTATCCCCCTCAAGGGGGAACCCCTCCTGAATGGCAAAAATCACCAGCTTCACCCGGTCTTCAAGGTTGAGCTTGGTGAGGATATTGGTCACGTAGTTCTTCACCGTTTTCTCGCTCAGGAAGAGCTCCTGAGCTATCTCCCGATTGTCCTTTCCCTGGACGATGAGACGCAACACCTCCTTTTCCCTCGGGGTGAGCTCGCCAAAGGCTTTCGAACCACCCTGTCTTGCTTTTGACCGCCCCCTTTCAGCGAGGTACCCCATCATCTCCCCGCCGATGACGGTGTCACCCTGCAGAGCCGCCTGGATGTCACGCGTGATTTTCGCGAAAGAGGAACTCTTGAGGATGTACCCCTGCACCCCGAGGGACAGGGCCCTGAAGAGGCTCTCGCCTGAAGCATCCATGGTGAGGATGAGCACCCTCAAGCCGGGCATCTTTTCCCGAAGCACCTTCACCACATCAAGGCCGCCAAGACCCGGGAGGTGGAGGTCCACGAGGGCGAGATCGGGCTTCTCCTGCGGGATTCCCCGCACCGCTTCCTCGCCGCTTGTGTAGCACACGCAGCGGCCAATCCCCGACCCCTCCGAGGAGGCTCCTCAACCCCTCGGCAAAGAGCACGTGGTCATCCACAATGGCGATTTTTCGGAAGCTTTTCATTTCCCATAAAGCGGCACCATCACCTTCACCGTTGTTCCTCGATTCCTTTTTGAGCGCACCCGCAAAACCCCCCTCTGGAGCAGCACCTGTTCCCGCAAAAGGTCAAGACCATGGCCGTGTTTACTCTCTCCGGTCTCTTCCATACCCTGCCCGTCATCGTGGAAGAGCAAATACACCTTACCCTGGCTCAGGCCTATTTTGACCACCACATTCCTGGCCTGCGCATACTTCAGGGTGTTGTTCAGCGCCTCTGCAGCAACCTGCAGGAAGAGCTCACGGATTTCAAGAGGCACAAGGTACTCGGGAATGTGCATCGTGACTTTGTGGTGGATTTTCTGGGTTCCCAGCGCAAGGCGATGCTCAAGAACCTGTACCAGGGTCTCCGCAAAGCCCTTTCTCTCCTCAACACTTTCCCAGAGTGTCCGGAGTACATCCCGGGACTGGAGGAGGCAACGGTGTACTGCAGCACCTACTCTTTCGAGGATGGCCAGAATATTTCGGCGCTCCACGTTCCCCGAAGAGAGCTTTCGCCGAAGGACCTCGAGGTAGAGCTCAACGCCCGCCAGGTCCTGAGTGAGGGTGTTGTGGATTTCCTGGGCAATCCTCAGCCGTTCCTGCCTGCAGGCAGCGGCTTCAGCCGCTTCAGAGAGAAGACGGTTCTCAACGAGAACTCCACTGAGGCCAAAAAGAAGCGCAAGCGCATCTTTCACTTTCTCTGCGAGGGGCCTTTCAAGAAAAAGGACCATAACCCCGAGAACCCTTTGGCCGGAGACCAGGGGGTAGATAGCGGCAAAACGCGGGGAATGGCCCGGTCCTCGTGGTTCCTTTCCAAGCTCCAGAAAGAGGGGACGTTTTCTCTGCCACGCTTCTCGCACTGCAAGAAAGAGAGTGTTCCGGTTTTCTTCCCAGTTTGAAAAAAGGGCATCGCCCCAGGGGGAAAAGACCAGAGGGACTTCGGAGAAAGGGGGGACCAGAAGCACAAGAAGAGGAGCCCGGGCGGCGGCAAAGGTGGCCACAACAGTTCTTCGCAGAATCGACGCCACGTCTTCCGAGAGACCGCCAAGAAAGACCAGAAGCCCTCGCTCAAGCTCTGGAACCTTCGTTATTCCACTCCCTCCAAGGCGAAAGGCCACTTCCCAGGCCAGAAGCTGCGCCGAGACAATCTCCTCGCCGCTGAAAGCCTGATCTTTCCGGTTGAGGGAGAGGAACCCGAAGACCTCCCCCGAGCCGGTCAAAAGAGGAAGGCAGAGGGCGTATGGTTCTCTTCTGCGGGGAAAGGAGGAATGCCCCGGAAGAGTCCTTTTCCCATCAATCTGGACTGTGCGCTTTTCCCGGAGAACAGTACCCGCAACGCCTTTTTTTGCGCTGAACCCCTTCCGTATCCTCCCGGACCAGAGACCCACCGAGGCCACCACCCGGAACCGCTCTCCGCAAAGTACGGCGATGGTTCCTGAAGAAGCGTGGAAGCCTCTCAGCGCCTCCTGCAGGACTTTCTGGATTT
Organism: Candidatus Caldatribacterium saccharofermentans OP9-77CS; assembly: GCA_000347575.1. Lineage (GTDB taxonomy): Bacteria > Atribacterota > Atribacteria > Atribacterales > Caldatribacteriaceae > Caldatribacterium > Caldatribacterium saccharofermentans. Next base: position 2,327 of record APCU01000165.1, read on the forward strand.
CATGCTCTCCTTCCACAGAACCCTCCAGTTTTTCCCGCAAAGAACGGGACTTTTGCCCACGGATAAAGGACCGAAGGCTCTTTCCTGAGAAATCCAGAGCATGCTACCCTCAAGGGAGCACACAGAAGGGAAAGGAAGACGGCGTGAGAAATGTTATCAGGGTGTTCCTCGTTGACCACAGCCCCATCTTCATCGAGGCCTTCGCTTTCCTTTGCCGGGAAGAACCCGGGGTTACCCTCGTCGGGTTCTCAGAAGAGGGGAAGAATGCCCTGTCAGAGATTCTGCGGGCAAAACCCGATGTGGTCTTCGTCGATGCCCAGCTTCCCGATGTCAACCCGCTGCACTTTGTGCGGGCCATAAAAGAGGCCTGTGCCACAACCACGGTCATCGTCCTTTCTCTCTTTGCATCTGCTGAACTCTCCGGGAGGGCCATCGCGAGCGGGGCCTCAGCCTTTCTGGTGAAGGGGTCTTTTGAGGAGATTCTCGCTACTCTCCAAAGGCTCTCTCCAGAGCAAAACCACNGATCCTCTTTNCATTCTACCCGGGACTCTCGGGGAGATACATAGGCCACAGTACCCATTTTGCNCCACTGGAAGTCCTATTTCTCCCTGGCCTCTACTGTATGGTACAATAGGGGAAACTCGCTCAAGAAGGAGGAACGTCTATGCACCGAGGTACCTTTTTCCTCGCCCTCATCCTGGGACTTGTGGTCCTTTTTGCCCTTTCTGGATGCTGGTGGTTCGAAGGCCTCTTCCCTTCTCCTTCACCATCTCCCTCACCATCGCCTCTTCCCACAAACACCGATATGGACAGGAAGGACTTCACCATGTTCAGCCTGGAAGGCGGCACCATCACCCTCTCGTCTTTTAAGGGGAAGCCGGTGCTCCTTGTGTTCTTCTCGCCTGGGTGCTC
>APCU01000166.1 GCA_000347575.1 Candidatus Caldatribacterium saccharofermentans OP9-77CS
GACCGCAAAGGCTTCATCGCAGGATGCTTCCCCAGAGAGAAAGGTCTCCCGGTGGCCATAGCGGAGGGGAAACACCCGGAACCATTCCGAACCCGGAGTGGGCACCCCAAAAAGTCGCAGGACTTTTTGGGGACCCCGCGTTAAGCCCTCCAGCGCCGATGATACTGCTCTCGCAAACTGGGCGGGAAAGTAGGACGCTGCCGGGAAAAGGAAAAAAACCTGGGAAGGTGTTACCTTCCCAGGTTTTTTTGTGCTCTGGGGTCGAGGGGCTTTATCTTTGGCCTTTTTGCGGAGTGTGGTACAATAACTCTTGACACCACCAGTAAGGAGCGTTGGAGGGTATGTCTGGACATTCGAAGTGGGCTCAGATAAAACACAAAAAAGCAAAAACTGACCTTGAGCGGGGAAAGGCCTTCTCCAAGCTCATCCGCTTGATCACCGTTGCGGCCCGCCAGGGTGGAGGAAATCCCGAGAATAACCCGCGTCTGCGCCTTGCCATTCAGAAGGCTCGGGAGATGAACATGCCTCAGGAGAACATCGAGAAGGCTATCAAGAAGGGAACCGGAGAGCTTGAAGGTGTAGCTTATGAAGAAATCGTCTATGAAGGGTATGGTCCAGGAGGAGTAGCCATCATGGTGGAAGCCACAACGGACAACCGGAATCGTACCACCGCTGAGATCCGGCACCTTTTCAGCAAACACGGCGGAAGCCTTGGAGAGACGGGCTGTGTGTCCTGGGTTTTTGAACGAAAGGGTCTCATAAGCTTTGAGAAGGACAAGGTCGACGAAGAAACGATTATGGCCGTGGCTATTGACGCAGGAGCGGAGGACATTCGCTCTACAGAAACCACCCTTGACGTCATCACCACCCCTGAGGATTTCGAGCGAGTTAAGGAAGCCATTGAGAAGAGCGGTCTGCAGTATGCCGTAGCCCAGGTCACCATGGTTCCGAAGACCACGGTGAGCGTTGAAGGGAAACAGGCGCAGCAGGTGCTCTCCCTGATTGAGGCTCTGGAAGACCACGATGACGTCCAGGAAGTTTACGCGAATTTCGACATTGCGGATGAGCTCCTTGAATCCCTCAAGAGTTCATGAGAATACTCGGCATTGACCCGGGTATAGCTCTGACGGGCTTTGGGCTTCTTGCGGTCGAGCAAGGGGCTTTGCGTTTGCTTCATGCAGGCTGCATCGCCACAGCGCAGGATCTCTCTGTGGCAGAGAGGTTGCGGTTGCTTTTTGAGGACCTTGAGGCACTCTTTACCCTGTACACCCCTCAGGAGGTGGCGGTTGAGGAGCTCTTTTTCAACCGCAATGCCAAAACAGCCTTTTCGGTGGGAGCAGCGCGGGGTGTGGTACTCCTTTGCGCTGCGTTCCACAGAGTTCCGGTGTACGAGTACACCCCTCTTGAGGTCAAGCAGGCAGTTGTGGGGTACGGTCGGGCGACAAAGCCTCAGGTGAACTACATGGTGCGCCAGATTCTCCGCTGTAATGATATCCCTGGACCTGACGATGTGGCCGATGCACTGGCCGTTGCGGTATGCCATGCCTTCCACCTGAGGGCGCGCAATGTTTGAGTACCTTCGGGGAAAGGTGCAGAAAAGGGAGAAGGACGAGTGGGTGCTTGAGACAGGGGGGTTTGGTTTCCGGCTCCGGGTGACCCCCTTTGTACGACCGGGAGAAGAAGGCGAGGAGCGGTGTTTCTTCATTCGCTCTTTCCTGCGGGAGAGCGGGGAATTTGTGCTCTACGGGTTCGAAGAGGAGGATGAACGCAGGATTTTCGATAGTCTCCGGGAGGTTCGGGGCATCAACCACCGCACCGCCTTCAAGATTCTCTCGCGCCTGCACTGGAAAGACCTCGTGCGTTGCGTGCTTGAAGAGGATACCCAGGAACTTGAGGAAAGGGCGGGGCTGAGCAGCAAAACCGCAAGACGCCTTGTTGTGGAGCTTCGCCCCCTGCTTCTTGAAGCAGGGTTTGTGGCAGATTCCCCCCGGGGGGCAGTCTTTGAGGAGGCCAAAGAAGTGCTCTTCCGCCTGGGGTACACGCCTCAGGAGGTCAACCGGGTTTTTGCGGTGCTCTGGCAGGATGTAGAGCGCAGGAACATGGATGTTGAGGAGGTTATCAAACAGGCGCTTGCGCGATTGGGGGGACGGGGATGAGACGGGACGACGAAGCCCTGCGCCCTCGGTCGCTTGATGAGTTCATTGGTCAGAAAACGGTGGTGGCGCATCTTCGAGTCTACATTCAGGCAGCCATCCTGCGCAACGAACCTCTGGACCATGTGCTCTTCTACGGTCCTCCAGGTCTTGGAAAAACCACTCTTGCCCACATCATCGCCCGGGAACTGGGGCGGGATATCCGCTGTTTCTCTGGCCCCCTTTTCACCCGTCCCGGGGATCTCGCCGCAGCCCTCACCACTGTCACTCCCTGCGATGTGGTGTTCATCGATGAGATTCATCGCCTTCCCAGGCAGTGCGAGGAGATTCTCTACGGGGCTATGGAGGATTTCACCCTTCATGTTCTCGTGGGGAAGGGTCCGGCAGCCCGGGATGTGGCGATTCATCTGCCTCCTTTCACGCTCATCGGGGCCACCACAAGGGTGGGTCTTCTCAGTGCTCCGCTGCGTAACCGGTTCGGCATTGTGGAACGTCTGGACTTCTATAGCGATGAGGAGATTGCTGCTATCGTCACAAGGGCTGCTCAGCTTCTGGGGATGACCATTGCTGAGGATGCAGCTCAGGCCATTGCCTGCCGTTCCCGGGGAACACCCCGGGTGGCGAATCGTCTGCTTCGTCGGGTTCGGGACTTCGCCGAGGTCCTCGGCCAGAAACACATTGATTGTGGCGTTGTTGAGCGAACCTTCCGTGAGCTTGGGGTCGATGCCTGGGGGCTGACCAAGATGGACCGGGGTTTTCTGCGGGTACTGTGCGAGCAGTATGCCGGGGGTCCGGTTGGGATTGAGAGCCTTGCCCTGGTCCTTGGGGAAGACCCGGATACCCTTGAAGAGGTCTACGAACCCTTTCTCGTGAAGATGGGCTTTGTGGCGCGAACAAGACGTGGAAGAGTGCTCACGCCTTCAGGGAGGGAATACCTGAAAAAGGTGGTCCTCCATGAGGGGTAAGCTGGCCCTTCATACTTGCTGCGCTCCCTGCGCCACCTACGTCAACCGGTTTTTCCAGGAGAGAGGTTTCGTGGTGGTCAA
>APCU01000167.1 GCA_000347575.1 Candidatus Caldatribacterium saccharofermentans OP9-77CS
GACGAGACCATGGCTATTCTCCGAGGATCTCGCTTTCCAAAAAGTCCGCCACAACTTCAGGATCAGGCGGAAGAATAGGAATCCCGTCGGGAATACGAGCGCGGTGCTCGGTGATCACCGCTAAAACGGGGATCCGGCCGGCCAGCGGTTCACCGGTGCGGTAAACCTCGATTTTCGGGAATTCCTCGGATTTGAAACCCTCAAGGAGGACAAGATCTAAATCGGACATGTAGCGGTGAATGTACGCTGCGACGTCCTCGCCTTCATGATCCCAAAAGAGGGCTCCGTGGGCCTCCGAGTAAAGGAGAACGCGTTCCGCTCCGGCCTCGCGGTGGCGGTAGGTGTCTTTTCCAGGGGTATCAGGTTCCACCTCCGGCCCCACGTGTTTTGCGGTGCCCACGCGGTATCCCCGCGCTCTGAGCACCGGGATAAGACGGCAAAGGAAGGTCGTTTTCCCTGAACCCTTATGCCCAATGAACGCCACGGCCTTCATGGCCCCAAGTTTAGCCTCTCGGAAAGGACCGGTGTTTGTGCCTGTTCCACGGATAGAAAGAGGGCGGGCCGGTTGAGCACCGCGCCCGCCCCCGAGCTCTAATATGGTTTTACGGGCAGCAGAGTTTGACGATCAATTTTACGAAGTCCACACTTGTGTCGTCCTGGACGATGACGTCCAGGAGGCGCTGAGCATTTAGTGGCGCCAGGAGATTTCCTCCTCCGGGGAGATTGGCCAGATCCAAGGTGAAGGTATGCCCATCGGGAAAGTTGGCCGGTGTCCAAGAAGAGCTCTGCAAGTAGACACCCGCCGGTGGTCCGAATTGCGCCATCCACTTGTCTGCGCCTATACGCAAGATGACGCCGTCATTTGTCGCATCGCCCCAAAGGGGCTTAACCCGGATGATTAATATAGCCCCTGCAATCTGACAGCCTTGAGGAAGGATAAACCGGTGGCCGAACCAGCGGTTTCCACCCTGGAAGTCAAACCCCACAAAGGGCATAGTCTGCCCCGGCGTATACCACTCCGGCGGAGGATTATTAGGTTCTATTCCAGTCGGGCTGAAGTTGTCTTCGATTCCGGCAGCCAGTGTCACCTCATCACATTTGATTACCAGCGTCTCCGCGCAGCACTCAAGTTCGGAATCGTCATATACCACAACCACACATCTTTGAAAGCGCATGCCCGGTCAAAACCCCCTGGCCCCCTTCCTCTCCTCCCCAACCTCGCCCCATTGACTGTGGACACATCTCTTCGCCCCCAAAGGGAATAAGGTTTTTCGGGGACGTCCCGCAATCAATAGCCGGACTCTTAGGCCCATGGGGCTTGACCGCGTTCATGCCCCCATCACCTGCCCTAACCAACAAAGGGCCGGATCCTGATAGGGCCGTCCGGTGTGGAGCACCCACCAGGTGGCCTCTGCCAGGTGCCTTCCTACCCCCCTTGATGGCCCTTTCTCTCTCGGATTCGAGGGTAAGCTCCCCACATGGCGGAAGGCATATTTTTGGGTGGTAGCGGGCAATTACGTTGGCGGCTTCACTATAAGCCCACATGATGTAGCGTTCACGTCTTTCCGGGGCTTCCCATAACGCACTTTGCCCCCGCTTTGTTGGACTCTCGGGACCATTCCCGTGTAGGAAGCGAGGTGCTTCGGAGCAGGAAACCACCGAACATCTCCAACCTCCAAGGCGATCATCGTAGCCAGAATGAACCCCGCTCCAGGAGCGGGCATGAGAAGTTCTACCTCAGGAGAAGGAGCAAGCACCTCTTCCATCCTCTTCTCCAGTTCCGCAATTCTTTGGTCTAAAATCTCCGCTTGTTCCAATAACATCCTTGTCACTGCTCCTGTCTCAGGAGGAAGTTCCGCGATCTTTGAGGAGTTTCCTTCCCTTAACACCGAAAGGATCGCTCACTTCGGGGATGGCAAGGTTGTACTTGGCCAGAGTGGCGTGAATGCGCTGCTTAAGTTGGGTTCTTTGTCGGACCAAAATCATTCTTGCCCAGGGNAAGCTCTCGCTTGTCCCGGCATGAGTTTTGCCTTGCCGGCGTGGACGAGTCTCGGAACGCAACCCGCTTGTTCGATCTCCTCCACGATTCAGTACCAGTTCTCCACGGTTGCCACAACCACCGGGCTTCCTGGATAGCGCCCTTCTTTGAGGAACGCAGCCAAAGTTCCGCGCTCATGGACGATATAACCCTGCCTCGAGGCGCGCGCTTTCATAACATCACACCATGGCCGAGCACGGTACGATCAACAACTCCATAAGGAGAGGGTGTTCCTGAGACAGCAGAGAACAGTCGTTACCAACCACGAGGAATGTCGGACCGATAATAAAGTTCTGGAGGGCAATGAGCCTGAAGAAAGCCGTTAAGGAGAGCCTTGGCCTCTGCAGGTGATGCTGCTCGAGCGAGGAGAGCAACGCTACGGGAAGCAGTGGTGACATACTGCCCATTTTTCTCTCTAACCGAGGCAAAATATACCTCAATTCCGGAGGCGGCAAGCTCTTCCAGCGGCAATGTGAAGGAATGCCCCGCTTCTGGAGCCTCTGGGTATCCACGGGGCACAAGGTACTTGCATACCGTGGCCTGCCGCTCGAACTCGACTTCCTTCACCAGGTTCCCCGCCGCAATAGAGGCGAAGACTTCCAAGGGGTCTGTAGTGAGCAGTGCGAGCACATTTATCGCCTCGGGATCGCCGAGGCGGGCATTGAACTCTAATACCTTAGGGCCGTCTTCTGTCTGGATGAACTGAGCGTAGAGTACGCCGTGGTAAGGTGCGTCCGTCACCTCTCCAAGTTTTGCTATCGTCTCCTCAACTATCCCCAATGCGATCTCGAAGTCCTCTGACGAGACGAAGGGGAGAAGATGGTCGGCGCAGGAATAGGAGCCCATGCCTCCAGTCATGGGGCCGGTGTCCCCCTCACGGGCATACTTGTAATCCTGGACCAAAGGCATAGGAAGAACACGCCTGCCATCGGTAAAGACCATCAATGAAAATTCCTCTCCTTCCAATCGCTCTTCCACCAAGATCTTGCCCTCCCGTTCAAGGAATGGCCGCGCGTACTCCAGGGCCTCCGCCGGACCTGCAAGCTGCCTTCCTAGAACGCGCACGCCCTTTCCCCCG
>APCU01000168.1 GCA_000347575.1 Candidatus Caldatribacterium saccharofermentans OP9-77CS
CCAGACCCCATGACGAGGAAACCCCTTTTCTTCCTCCTTGCGCTTTCTCTTTTCTCGCTGCTTGTTTCCCTGTACCGCCTCGGTTCTCGGGATGTCCCAAAGACTTTCTGGGAGCCTCAGGGGGTGGGTGAGACCGTTCTTGTTGACCTGGGGGAGACCCGCAGTGTGGGACGCATCTCGTGCTTTTTCGGTCTTCCCCGGGAGAGCACATACCGCATCGAGTACTCCGAGGACGGGGTGACCTGGAGGAAGGGGCCAGAGATGAAACCCGACTGGGTCTTCCGGTGGGAACACGTTGATGGCCCTTTTTCTGGCCGGTACTTTAGAATCGTCGTGGAGCACCCCCGGGGGATGCTCGGGGAGGTGGCCTTCTTTGAGGCAGGAAGTTCCCGTCCCCTCCCCATTGCCTCGGTAACCGCTCTTTCTGCTTCAGAGGGGTACGAACGCCTGTTCGATGAGCAGGCTATCGCCCAGTATGAACGCTCATACCTCACCGGGACGTACTTTGACGAGATTTACCATGCCCGCACGGCCTTCGAGCACCTGCACCGCCTCCCTCCGTATGAGTGGACCCATCCGCCCCTGGGGAAACTCATCATCGCCCTGGGAGTGGCCCTCTTCGGGATGAACCCTTTTGGGTGGCGCATCATGGGGGTGGTCTTTGGGACGCTCCTTGTCCCCGTGGTGTTCTTTCTGGCCCGCCTCTTTGTGGAAGAACGGTACGCCCTCTTTGCCGCGGCCCTTTTCGCCTTTGACTTCATGCGCTTTGTGCAGGCCCGGATTGCCACCATCGACACCTATGTGGTGTTTTTCGTGCTCCTTGCCTTCCTCTTCCTCTTCCGGTACTTTCTCCACGGTGCCGAGGACCGGGAGGGATTGCGGCTGCTTTTCCTCTCCGGGCTTTTCTTTGGGCTCGGGGCGGCGACGAAGTGGACGGCTGTGTACGCCGGCCTCGGGATGGCGGTGCTCTTTTTCGTCCATCACGGGCTTCGTGCAAGGAAAAACCCTCTCCACGGGAGGCACTTCCTGCGACGGGTCCTCCCTTTCTCGATGCTCTTTTTCCTCTTCATCCCCGCCTGCCTGTATTTCCTCTCCTACATCCCGTACCTTCTCGTTCCAGGGCATTCCTTGCGGGATATTTTCCGTTACCAGCTCTCCATGTACCGCTACCACCACGACCTCAAGGCAACACACCCCTTCGCCTCCCCCTTCTGGGAGTGGCCGGTCATGGCCCGGCCCATCTGGCTCTACAAGGGGGAAGGGCTCCCGAAGGGGTACATCTCAAGCATTGTGTCCTTTGGCAATCCGGCTCTGTGGTGGACTGGAGGGATTACGGTCCTTTTTGCCCTCGTGACGCCGGCATTCCTGAAAAGGCAGGGAGTTTTCTGGATCCTTGTGGCCTTCTTTTCNCANTACGTTCCCTGGATNNTNGTCCCCCGCATCACCTTCATCTACCACTACTATGGATGCGTGCCCTTTCTGGCGGTGCTCCTTGGAGTGTTCTTCGCCTGGCTGGAAGAGGACAACCCCGAAGCCAGGATATGGCGGTGGGTGCTCCTTGGTGGTGCGGTGGCGCTTTTTGTCCTTTTCTATCCCATTCTCTCGGGTCTACCCGTAAGCAGAGCGTATGTGGCCCGGTTCCTGCGCTGGTTCCCCAGCTGGACCTTTTTCTCGGGAGGGGAGTAGGATGGAGAGCGTTCGTTTTTCCGTCGTTATTCCGGTCTTCAACGAGGAGGAGGTATTGCCGGAGACGTACCGTCGCCTCACCGGGGTCATGGAGGAGCTCTCCGAGCCCTATGAACTCATCTTCGTGAACGATGGGAGCAGGGACAGAAGCCCCGAAATCCTCGACGACCTTGCCCGGAAAGACCCCCGGGTGCGGGTCATCCACTTCTCCCGGAACTTCGGCCATCAGGCGGCCATCACCGCCGGGATGGACTATGCCCGGGGAGAGGCGGTGATTGTCATCGACGCCGACCTCCAGGACCCCCCCGAGGTCATCCCGGAGATGGTGGCAAAATGGCGGGAAGGGTATGAAGTCGTCTACGGGAAGCGAGCAAAGCGGGAAGGGGAAACCTTCTTCAAGCGCTTCACCGCTTCCTTCTTCTACCGTTTCCTTCGCGCCATGACCGATATCGACATCCCCCTGGATACAGGAGACTTCCGCCTCATGGACCGGAAAGTGGTCGAGGTCATGAGGCTTTTGCGGGAGAAGAACCGTTTCATCCGGGGCCTGGTCGCCTGGGTCGGCTTTCGCCAGGCGGCTTTAGAGTACGTCCGGCACAGGCGTTTTGCGGGGACGACGAAGTACCCACTCCGGAAGATGCTGAAGCTCGCCTGGGACGGTATCACGGCCTTCTCCAACAAACCCTTAAAGATTGCCGCTTACCTTGGTTTCGCCCTGTCTTTTCTGAGTTTTGTGTACCTTCTCGTCATCGTTGTGACGAAACTCCTTGGGAAGAGCACCGTCCCCGGGTGGGCTTCTTTGGCCGTCATCAACCTCTTCTTCAGCGGGATTATCCTCATTATTCTTGGGATTATGGGGGAGTACATCGGGCGGATTTACGACGAGGCCAAGAACCGCCCCCTCTACATCGTGGACCGCACCAGGGGGGTTGACGGAACGCATGAAGAGCCTCCGCACGATTCTTGCTGATGCCTGGCAGTTTGGGAAATTCAGCATCGTGGGAGTCCTCAACACCGCCATCGATTTCGGGGTGTTCATGGTCCTCCATGGGAAGATGGGCCTCTGGTACCCGGTGAGCCAGGTGATTTCCTACTCCTGCGGAATGACCAATAGCTACCTCCTGAACAAATTCTGGACCTTCAAGAGCCGAAGACGTGTGCACGTTGCCGAGGTAGCGAAATTCGTCCTCGTGAACCTCGCTGCTTTAGGTATTGCTCTGGGTCTTCTTGCCCTTTTTCGAGGGAAGTACGCTCTTGGACCGGCGGAGAGCAAGGTCCTTGCCACCCTGGGATCGCTTTCCGTGAATTTTCTGGGGAACAGGCTCTGGGTCTTTCGGGAACGATGACGCAGGATGAACGCTTCATGCGCCTTGCCCTGAAGGAGGCGGAACGGGCCTTTCTGGAGGATGAGGTCCCCGTGGGGGCCTGC
>APCU01000169.1 GCA_000347575.1 Candidatus Caldatribacterium saccharofermentans OP9-77CS
AAGCTTGATTTCAGGGAGTTTCTGGTAGGCCGTGCAGGACTTGAACCTGCAACCCACTGATTAAGAGTCAGTTGCTCTGCCAAATTGAGCTAACGGCCCACCAGGCAAGGTAGAATATACTATGAGGAATACGAAGTGTCAAGGGGTTTTCGGAAAGCCCGGTGGAAATCCCCAGCTCTTTTCTGGTATAATGCTCTCAAAGTGAATACGGAACCGGGGGAGCTCCATAACGCGGGGCTGAGAGGAGAGCGCAAGCTCTCGACCCTTTGAACCTGATCTGGGTAATGCCAGCGGAGGGAGTTGGTGGATTTTGGGCCACTTGCCGACCTGGCAGGTGGCTTTTTTTGTACTGGAGTCTTCTGGAGGTGGTTGCCGTGCGGGCGTTTTCGAATCCCGTTCCCGATGAGAAGGTGAGTAGACTCATCTTGAAACACTATTTCCGAGACCTCAGCGAGGCGGTGAACTCTGACGTCATTGTGGTTGGCGCCGGTCCTTCGGGCCTTGTCTGTGCCTTTACCCTGGCCGATGAGGGATACCGGGTGACAGTGCTTGACCGCAGACTCGCCCCCGGGGGCGGCATATGGGGCGGTGCCATGGGCTTCAACAAAGTTGTTCTTCAGAAAGATGTTGTGGGAATTCTTGAAGAATCCGGGATTCCCTTTGAGGAGGACGAGGATGCTCTTGTGGTCTCTGCGCCGCTTTTTGCCAGCAAACTCATTGCTCGGGCCTCTGCCCATCCCCGGGTGAAGCTACTGAACCTCGTGACTGCCGTTGACCTCCATGTGACGGGAGAGCGCGTCACAGGGGTGGTGGTGAACCAGAGTGCTATCGAAATGGAAGGGCTCCATGTGGACCCCATGGTCCTTAGGGCTTTAGCCGTCCTTGATGCCACGGGGCACGAGGCGGTGCTCGTTACCCTCTACAGCCGACGCACAGGCCTGAGCCTTGTCAGGGAGTCCTTCATGAACGCGGAGAGAGGCGAAGAAGACGTTGTGGCAAACACCCGCATGGTTGCTCCGGGTCTTTTTGTGGCGGGGATGGCGGCAAACAACGTGGCAGGAGGATGCCGCATGGGACCGATTTTTGGAGGGATGCTCCTTTCGGGCAAAAAAGCCGCTTACCTCATCGATGAGTACCTTAAGGGAGTGGCAAAGGAGGTGTCGGGATGACTCAGCTTGAGGCAGCTCGTCGGGGAGAGATAACCCCTGAGATGGTGCTTGTGGCCAAAAAAGAAGGGGTGGATCCTGAAGTTCTCCGGGAGCGGATAGCCGAAGGAACTGTGGTGATTCCCGCGAACAACCACCGTCCTCACCTCAACCCCTGCGGTATCGGCCGGGGCCTGAGGACCAAGGTCAATGCCAACATCGGTACTTCCCCTTCCCGTCCCAGTATTGAAGCAGAACTGGAGAAACTGAGAGCGGCTCTTGAGGCTGGTGCGGACACCGTTATGGACTTAAGCACCGTTGGGGTTCGGGAGTGTCGGCGCCGTATCCTCTCCGCTTCGCCGGTACCGGTCGGGACGGTGCCCGTGTACCAGGTTGCTTCGGAGGCCCAGGATGAGCACGGAAGCATTGTGGAGTTTACGGTCTCCGACCTTTTCCGGGTCATTGAGGAGCAGGCTGCAGATGGTGTTGATTTCATGACCGTGCACTGTGGTGTGACCCTGGAAGTGGTGGAGCGCTTGAAACGGGAAGGGCGGATTGCCGATATCGTGAGCCGGGGAGGGTCAATCCTCCTCGGATGGATGCTCTACCACGAGAAGGAGAATCCTCTCTACGCTGAGTACGATCGCCTGCTGGAAATCGCCCGGCGCTTCGACGTCACTCTGAGCCTTGGCGATGGTTTGCGGCCCGGCTGCCTCTCTGATGCCACCGATCGGGCGCAAATTCAGGAACTCCTCATCCTTGGGGAGCTTGTTGACCGGGCCCGGGAGGCAGGAGTGCAGGTCATGGTTGAAGGTCCCGGTCATGTGCCCCTTGAAGCCGTGGAGGCTAATGTGCTCCTTGAGAAGCGTCTGTGTCATGGTGCTCCTTTCTATGTTCTGGGGCCCATCGTGACCGACGTGGCGCCAGGTTACGACCATATTGCGGCGGCCATAGGAGGGGCGCTGGCGGCATCTTCCGGAGCCGATTTCATCTGTGTCGTTACCCCTGCTGAGCATCTGGGATTACCCACTGTAGAGGATGTGCGGGAAGGAGTTATTGCCGCCCGTCTTGCGGCTCACGTGGCAGACCTCGTCAAGGGGATTCCTGGAGCCTGGGAGTGGGACAGGGCAATGAGCGAGGCCCGAAAGGCCCTGGACTGGGAGAAACAGATTGCCCTGGCTCTGGATCCTGTGAAGGCAGAACGATACCGGAGGGAACGCAACGTGGCCTTTGAGGAAACCTGTTCTATGTGCGGGAGCTTCTGTGCCATGCGTCTTGTGGAGAGGTATCTGGGAAAAACCGGTGTGAGGTGCTGAGAGAAGTGTTTTTGGACCTATTGCGTGACGCTTTGAAGGCGAGTAAAATTACAGTTGAGCGCCCGTAGCTCAACAGGACAGAGCAACGGACTTCTAATCCGTAGGTTGTGGGTTCGATTCCCGCCGGGCGCGCCAGGGGTTGTGCGCCGCTTCTTCCGAAGCTCTACGCTGTCTGCCCTTTCCCGATCTCCCCTCTCCCTTTCCCCGAGTCCGATGGCCTTAACGGAGCTCGCTTTTCGGGGTGGGTTCCATGGGTAAGGTCGTCAAGCTCCACCATGCGCGGAGCGCTGAAGCCCTGCTTGAGCTCTTCCTCTTTGAGAAGAAAGCGGAGGGGCGTGCTCCCCGCACCATCCGGGANTACGAGGAACACATCTCTGCCTTCTTCCGCCGTTTCCCTGATGCTTTGCGCTCGGAGGAAGCTTTACGCAGAGCAGTCCTTGAGTACTTTGCCGAAGACGTGAAGCCGGCTACCTTCAACCTGCGCCGGGCATACCTCAAGAGCTTTTTCGCCTTCCTGGTGCGGGAGGGTGTCATCGAGAAGAATCCCATCGACTTCAAGAAGCGCAAAGACGAAGGAAAGGCCCGGGCGGTTCCCCTCGAAGTGCTTAAGAAGCTCCTGGAGGTGCCGGACAAAAAGACCTTTGCG
>APCU01000170.1 GCA_000347575.1 Candidatus Caldatribacterium saccharofermentans OP9-77CS
GACTGCTTCGCCAGGCGAAACAACGACCTCGCAGTGACTCTTTTCGCTGGTCATTGCGAGGGCCGAAGGCCCGAAGCAATCCGACGGGCGTTTCTCTGCCGTTGCGGGTGAAGTACCCTGAAGAGTCCCTGAGATTGCTTCGCAGGCGAGACTACGAGCTCGCAGTGACACGGCAGAGGGTCACTGCGAGGGTTCCTCTTTTGTCGCTGCGAGGGCTCTTTTTGTCACCGCGAGGAGCGAAGCGACGAAGCGGTCTCAGGACCACAGGAAACGAGACTGCTCCGCCTCCTTTCTCCTGTCCTTCCGAGCCGCAAAGCGGCGAGGAATCTCTGAGATTGCTTCGCAGGCGAAAAAAAACGAGCTTGCAAATGACGGAGGAAAAGAACGAGTGAGGTACCGACGAGGAATCCCGGAAAGCTCCGGAGAGAGTCACGCATTTTCATCCGGGGGCTTGCCTGCTTCTTCCGTAGCCTGAGCCAGCGCTTCAAGGAAGTCGGCAAAGGCCAGCAGTTCCTCACGCAGCGTGGACCACAGATCCGGGAGAACCGACATCAACCCGACCATCCTTTCCGGGACAAGACTCATGGCGTAGACATTCCGTACGAGATGGCGAAACCTCCGGAATGTGTCCAGCGCTGAAGCGGTACCTTCACTGATCACAGCAGGCCGCACACCGGCTATGTCCTTCGCCATTCTTCTGAGTAAATCCCGATGCCAGGTCTTTTCATCCGGCATAACCCCATCGATGTGTCTGGCAACAAGCTCAAACAGGCGCTCTAACCCCGAGTAGAAGCCGTGCAGGTTCAGCGCCACTGAATCCAGGTAGGCGCTCTCCTCGGGCGTCTTCTGTGCTTTGGTCCAGGCTGCCAGGGCTTTCTGGGCTACGCGTTCGAGTTCTGGGATTTCACCGCGGATTCGCTCCGCCAGTGCCAGGTAACGGATATTCATAGCTCCACTCCGTAGCGCTCAATGGCCCGACGCAACGGCTCCCCGGCCCGCTCGATTTCGATCAGGTCCACCGGGCGATCCCCAATGATCTCTTCCACCGCTTTCCAGGCCTGCCAGTACTCATCACCTGCCAGGCCTTCTACGGCAATGTCCACATCAGAGTCGGGCATGAACCATGCCTCGTGCGCCAGTGAGCCAAAGAGCACCACCCGCCGGGCGCCAAAACGGGACTTCAAAATCCTGGCGGCTTCACGGACACGGGCCACAAGACGTACCCGCTCGCTGTGCTTTGCAGGTTCTCGTGCCGGTGGGGACGGACGTTTCCGGGCAGCGTCAAGATAGGGTTTCCACCCCTCCCGGGTCAGCTCGAGAGCCGTCGGCATGGCCTTTTCACCTCCTTCACCCGGTCCACCTGTTGGCCTGTGGTTTGGTTCTATTCTACCACCCGGTGTGTTGCGCAGCATCCTCTGGTGCAGTATCCTGGGTGCTCCTGTTCCTCCCCATCTCTCAGGTCTTTCTTTTTGTCCTTCCAGACCGCAAAGTGGCGAGGAATCTCTGAGACTGCTTCGGAAACGAAAATACGACCTCGCAGTGACACCCATACTTTGTCACCGCGAGGAGCGAAGCGACGAAGCGGTCTCGTATTTCCATGAGGTGAGGAAAGGAGAGACTGCTTCGGAGGCGAAACGACGACCTCGCAGTGACTCTTTTGACCGGTCATTCCGAGCCCTTCTTCTTTAGTCATTGCNAGGGGCGAAGCCCCGAAGCAATCCNGTGGTTGAGATTGCTTCACCAAACGAAAAAACGAGGTTCGCAATGACCCCCAGGAGTAGAGACTGCTTCGCAGACGAAACAACGAGCTCGCAGTGACAAGAAAATGGCAAAAAACGAGGTTTGCAGTGACCCCTGAAAAGCAAGACTGCTTCGCAGACGAAACGACGACCTCGCAGCAATCTCTCTTCTTTGTCCTTGCAAGGAGTCGCAGGGTCCTCAGGAGAGTTTACACCCTGGGGATACTTCGCGAAGGCCGAACTTTCGGTTGATGCTTCCTGTACCTGCCGGGGTTCTCCGGATTTGACTTCTTGCGCCTTTCCCCGTACAATCCTAAGAAAACACCGCAAGGAGTGACAGTCCCTTGGAGAAGCAATCTTCCCCCCGGAGGGTCATGTTAGGCAATGAAGCCTTTGCCCGGGGAGCCTATGAGGGCGGTGTTGAGGTTGCCGCAGGCTATCCTGGAACCCCAAGCACAGAGATTCTCGAGTTCCTGAGCCGCTACCGCGAAGTCCACTCCCGCTGGTGCCCCAATGAGAAAGTGGCCTTTGAGGTGGCTGCTGGAGCAGCCATAGGGGGCAAGAGGGCCCTGGCCACCATGAAACACGTGGGACTCAACGTGGCAAGCGATGCCCTGATGACTCTGGCCTACACCGGAGTGAACGCCGGCTTTGTGGCCATTGTCGCTGATGACCCGGGAATGCACTCCTCCCAGAACGAGCAGGACACGAGAAACTACGCCTTCTTCGCCAAAGTCCCCTGCCTTGAGCCGGCGAATCCTGCCGAGGCCAGGGAATTCGTGCGTCTTGCCTTCACCATCTCCGAGATGTTCGACACCCCGGTACTTGTCCGTTCCACCACCCGGGTGTCCCACAGCCGTGGCGTGGTCGAAGAAGGGGAACGGGAGAGCGTCCCCACAAGGAGGTATGAAAAGCGAGCGGAGAAATTCGTCATGATTCCCGCTTTTGCCCGGGAACGGCGAAAAGTTCTTGAGGAGCGCCTGAAGGCTCTGGAGCAATGGGTGGAGGAGACGCCCCTCAACCGGATAGAACTCCGGGACCGGAAAATGGGCATCATCACCGGAGGTGTGCTCTACGAGTACCTCCGGGAGGTTGCTCCCGAGGTCTCGGTCCTGAAGCTCGGGGTAAGCTTCCCTCTTCCCAGGAGGAAAATCCGGGAGTTCGCCTCCGAGGTTGCAGAACTCCTCGTCCTTGAGGAGCTTGATCCTGTCTGGGAGCGGGAAATCAAAGCCATGGGGATACCGGTCAAGGGCCGGGAGGTCTTCCCCGGGATTGGGGAGATCACTCCCGATGTCCTCATCGGGTGCCTCTTCCCCGAGAAAAAACGTGACTCTGTGGACCTGAGCCACTTCCTCATCCCTCGTCC
>APCU01000171.1 GCA_000347575.1 Candidatus Caldatribacterium saccharofermentans OP9-77CS
GGGCATCGTCTACCTTGAGGAGCCCTATACCCTGAAGGATGCCCTCTTCGCCGCAGGGATTTTCCTTGTTCTACACCGCTTAAGCGATGTCGTGGGTATGGCGAACCTCGCTCAGATGGTGAACGCCCTGGGGATGATCAAGACCCAGAAAGACGCCATGGTCCTCACCCCCATCTACCACGTCTTTGACCTCTTTGTGAACCACACGGGAACTGTGCGGCTTGGGTGCGAGGTCCTGGCGGACTCCTATGCCATCCGGGCAAAGAGCTTCCTCAAGGGTCGGAGCTCCTTTGCCCTGGAGCGGGTCCCCTACTTTGATGCCTCGGCAACGTATGATCCCTCCCGGAATGTCCTCTCGCTGGCCATGGTGAATTTCCACAGAGACGAACCCTGCGAGGTTGCGGTGGACTTCTCTGATGTTCCTGCAGGGAAGGAGGGGCAGCTTTTTGAGCTGACCGCTCCGGATGTTCTTGCCGGGAACGATTTTGCCTCTCCAAACCGGGTGGTTCCGGTATCCCGCGCCGTTGCCCTCTCGGAAAGCTCGTACTCCCTTCCTCCCCACACCCTGTGGGTGCTTGAGGTTCCCCTTGAGGGGGCTCTGGGAGGAACTGTCTGAAAGCCTCTGGGTGCCCTGTGCCGGTTTCTGAAGCCGGCACAGGGTGTTTCGTTCAAGTAAGACCTTCCTGGTGTGTGGGTAGGTAAAGGAAAAACCGGCCTGGTGCGGAGGGTGAGGAACATGGAGGAAAAAACACTGGAACACCTTGATCCTGGTGCGGTCAGGGTTGCGGCAGCGGATTTCTGGGGGAAGAGAATCCTTCAGGTGAAGGAGACGATCATCCCCTACCAGTGGGAGGCCTTAAACGATAGAGTACCGGGGGCGCCGAAGAGCCATGCGGTGGAGAATTTCCGCATCGCTGCAGGGCTGGCTTCGGGAGAGTTCTATGGGTGGGTTTTCCAGGACAGCGACGTGGCAAAGTGGCTTGAAGCGGCAAGCTACTGTCTCTGGAATTTTCCGGACCCGGAACTTGAGCAAAAGGTCGATGAGGTTATTGACCTTGTGGCTCAAGCGCAGAGGCCCGATGGGTACCTCAACACCTACTTCACCATTAAGGACCCGGAGGGGCGCTGGAAAAACCTCCGCGACAACCACGAGCTCTACTGCGCCGGGCATTTCATCGAGGCCGGAGTTGCCCACTACAGGGCAACAGGGAAGGGGAAACTCCTTGAGGTGGTTTCCCGCCTTGCCGACCACATTGCCGACCGCTTCGGCGATGGACCAGGGAAACTGCGGGGATATCCCGGGCATCCTGAGATTGAGCTTGCCCTGGTGAAGCTGTACAGGGTCACGGGAGAACGACGGTACCTCGACCTTGCTGCGTTTTTTGTCAACGAGCGGGGGAAAACCCCCCTGTACTTTGAACTCGAGGCAAGAGCACGGGGAGAAAAGGAACTCCCCTGGCCGTTCTGGACTCCTGCCTACTGCCAGGCACACCTTCCGGTACGGGAACAGAAAGAGGCCGTGGGCCACGCCGTTCGGGCGATGTACCTCTATAGCGCCATGGCCGATCTTGCTCTGGAGCTCCATGATACCACCCTTTTTGCAGCCTGCAGGACGCTCTGGGAAAACGTCACGGAGCGCCGGATGTACGTCACCGGGGGCCTTGGGTCTTCGGCCCAGGGTGAGGCGTTCACTTTCGATTACGATTTGCCCCCTGACCGGGCTTACGCCGAGACCTGTGCTAGCATCGGTTTAGTCTTCTGGGCCCACCGGATGCTCCGTCTTGAAGTGGACCGGACCTATGCTGACGTTATGGAACGGGCCCTGTACAACGGAGTGTTGAGCGGCATGTCTCTTGACGGTACCGCCTACTTCTACGTGAACCCCCTTGAAGTTGTGCCTGAGGCGGTGCAGAAGAGGCACGACCTGCAGCACGTGGTGCTGTCTCGCCAGAGGTGGTTCTCCTGTGCCTGTTGCCCACCAAACCTCGCAAGGCTTCTTGCTTCTTTACCCTCCTATCTCTACTCTAAGGATGGAGAAACCCTCTACGTTCACCTCTTTGCCGAAAGTGAGGTAACCGCAGGCCTCGAGAAAGGACGGGTTGTCCTCTTGCAGAAGACCGGGTACCCCTGGGAAGACATCCGCTTTGAGGTGTTCCCCGAAACACCCCAGGAGTTCACCCTGGCGGTGCGGATTCCCGGGTGGTGTCGGGAGGCGAAAATCCGGGTGAACGGGGAGGAAGCCGACGTCTCTTCTCTTGTCGAGCGGGGGTATGCGAAGATTCGACGGTTCTGGCAGAGGGGAGACCGGGTGGAGCTTTCCCTTGCTATGCCCGTTGAGCGGGTACGGGCGCATCCTGGAGTGCGTGATGCCTCGGGAAAAGTAGCCCTGCAGCGGGGCCCTGTGGTGTTTTGCCTTGAGGAAGTGGACAACGGTCCGGGGCTTTCGCAGATTGTTTTGCCCGAAGAAGCGGAACTCTGTGCGACGTTTCGTCCAGAGCTCCTCGGAGGTGTGGTGGTGCTCTCCGGGGAAGCGGAAAGGGAGGTTGCTGCTTCAAGCCACCTCTATGCTTTTCGTCGACCTGAAAGACGCAGAGTTCCCCTCACTGCTATCCCCTACTACGCCTGGGGGAACCGGGGGGTAGGGGAAATGACGGTGTGGATTCGTGAAGAGTAGTCCCGTCGGAAACCGGGATCTCTACGCTTCTTTTCCCGGAGGGCTTTAAGATCGCTCTCAAAGAGCTTCCAGTTGAGCGCCGCATGGCCTATCCCCAGGGCAAGGAACAGGAACCCTCCCACAGGGTGCGCCCTGGTAGCGAAGTTCCAGAGCGGCAGAGGCATCACGCCTCCACGCTGGGCAACAAGGAGCATGCTCCCTGTGGTGACCATGAAAAGGAGCAAAATGAGCATTGAAAGCGCCACAACCCCGCGGATGCGAATGGTGGTTTTCGTCACGGTGCTCACCTCTTTTGGGTCGGAAATTCCAGGTAGAGTCCAGAGCCTGGACTCTACCTGGTTTGCTTTTCCCTGAGACTCACAGAAGCAGGCGCCCGTTTTTCAGGTCGTCGATGAGCCGGCTGATGTTTCTCTTTGTGAGGACGCCCC
>APCU01000172.1 GCA_000347575.1 Candidatus Caldatribacterium saccharofermentans OP9-77CS
GAGACTGCTTCGCTTCGCTCGCAGTGACAAAAAAGGTGAAGCAGTCTCAGCCTGAAATGCCCGGAAGAGACTCAGCAAAAAGGAAAGGCCTGGCGTTATGCCTCTTCTAACCTCTGGGCAAGCTCGCGTAAAAACTCGCCGAAACTACCAATTTCCTCCCGGAAGGCCCGGTAAGTACCCTCCAGGTCCTCAAGAAGAGGTCGCATCCTTTCCCACTCCAGGAGATACCCGTAGACGTTCCGGAACACGTGCCGAAACCTCAGGTACACCTCGAGTTCCTTTTGAGTTCCTCAGAAATCACCGCAGGGCGGACCTCAGGAATGGCTATACTCATCCTGAAAAGGAGCCTTTTGTGCCACCCGGGGTCTTCCGTTTCTCTCGTCCCATCGATGTCCCGGGAGATGAGCTCAAAGATATCCTCAACGATGGTGTAGAAATCATGAAGCAGGCTCCCCAGTCCTCTGAGGGCAAAGCGGTCAGGTTCTTGAGAGGTGTAATAGACGACTTTCTCCCTGGCCTCATCGACCACAGTCTCCAGGGAATGCAAGAGGCTCTCGATTTCCCCAAGGAGCGAAAGTACCGCTTCCCTCTTCCCCATAAAGCAGAACCCCATTCCTCAGGATGGTTGCTTTGAGCGAAGGCGAGCAGGCATCAAGGTCCACAAGGTCCACTTCGAAATCGCCCATCCGGTTGACCTCGGCAAGAAGGCGGAAGTACTCTTTGGGGGGAATGCCCTCGGCCGCCAGGTCGATGTCTGAAGAGGAACCAAAACCCCACCGGTACCTTAGCGAAAAGGCCAGCGACCCAAAGAGGTACACCCTTTTGGCCTTCCCCTTTTCAACCAGGAATTTCGCAGCAGCAAAAGCCACCTGGAGAGCTCTCTCCGCCCTCTTTCTCTCCTCTTCTTCCTCGGCCTGTATTCTCCTTTTCCAGGCACAGAGATACAGGGCAATATCAGGCACTTTCACAGGGTCCATTATATCACAGCCGGATGCGTCCAATTTCTGCTCCCTGGAGCCCTGAGGTGTGTTCAGGATGCAGAACACCGGTTGAGGGATGAGACCATTTGGGATTCCTCGCCGCTTTGCATTTTCATAACAATCCCACCGTGGTCAGGGGGTCCTTGAGGCGGGGTACCTCACTGCCGCTTCGCACCTTTGCAATGACCCCCATTTTGTCACTGCGAGCCTCGTTTTTTCCGTCTGGCGAAGCAGTCCCACTTTTTGCTCCGATAAGAGAGTGTCACTGCGAGCCTCGCTTTTTCGCCCTTTTCTCTTGTCACTGCGAGGTCGTATTTTCGTCTCCGAAGCAGTCTCTTTTCAGAGACAACAAAAAGGGGTGAGGCAGTCTCGTCCTCTTTGGTCCTGAGACCGCTTCGTCGCTACGCTCCTCGCAGTGACAAAAGAGGAACCCTCGCAGTGACCCCCAGCAGGTCATTGCGAGCTCGTCTTTTCGTCTGCGAAGCAATCTGAGATTGCTTCGCTTCGCTCGCAGCGACGGAGAGTCTGTCGGGTTGCTTCGGGGCTTCGCCCCTCGCAACGACAAACAAAAAGAGTCACTGCGAGCTCGGAGTTTCGTCTGCGAAGCAATCTCTTCCTCAAGAGCCGGGATTGCTTCGGGCCTTCGGCCCTCGCAATGACCAGCAAAAAGAATCACTGCGAGGTCGTCGTTTCGCTTGCGAAGCATTCTCAACCACCAGATTGCTTCGGGGGCTTCGCCCCCTCGCAATGACTTGGGGGAGGTCACTGCGAGGTCGTAGTNTCGTTTCCGAAGCAGTCTCAGAGATTCCCTGCCGCTTCGCGGCCCGGAAGGACCGAAAAAAGGGCCCGGAAAGACAAAAAGCAGCAAAACAACCTCAGAGGCCTGAAACTCCTGTCGGNCGNCCTCCGATGCCAAAAAGTAAGAAGCCCCAAAAGCTCCTCTGTGGTATCATGGTATATGCCGGGTCTCATCAAAGGGCAACCCTTAAAGCCGGGCAATGTATTTTCCGGGAGGATGGCAGTGGGAAAATTCTCCACGCATCTCTGGACGAGGTTACTTGAGGAAAAGCGCGAAAATCGAGAAAGGGAGAGGATGGAAACCCTCGAAAGCGTCTGCAAAAGCCTCAGAGAGTATTTTTCCCTGAAAAAGGTTCAGGCGGTGTACCTCTGCGGCTCTCTCACAAGAGAAGGGGAATTTGATTCCTTCTCGGACATCGACGTGGCGGTGGAAGGTCTTGAAGAAGATTACTTCACAACGCTCTGTGAGCTTGAAGAGCTCCTGAAAAGGGACGTCGACCTCATAGAGCTCAGAAGGTGCCCCTTCAGGGAGCGAATCCTTAAGGAGGGCGTAAGGGTACTGTGAGTAGAGGAAGGATTGCGCTCCTTCTTGCTCACCTTGAAGAACAGTGGAGGGTGCTTGAGAGGATATACGCCGGGCTCCAGGAGCTCAGTATACAAGACGAAAAGGACACGGTTTACGCGGGGTATCTCCTCCATAACTTCTACACCGCTTTCGAAGACCTCATGAGGGAGGTCGCCAGAACCTTTGAGAACACCGTGGACGACACCGCACGATACCACCGGGAACTTTTGAAGAGGATGAAACTGAACGTGTTGGGTATCCGCCCAGCGCTCGTCTCCGAGGCATCCTTCAGAATTCTCGACGAACTCCGTGCCTTCAGGCACGTCTTCCGGCATGCCTATGGTTATGAGCTGGAGAAAGAAAAGGTGGAGCACCTGGTGAAGAAGCTGAAGGACGGTATCGATAGCATCAGAAAAGACGTCGACGCCTTCAGGGCATTCCTCGAGGAGGAACTGAACCCCTCTCCACCTGAGAGCACAGACCCCTCCAAACACCAATGACCTTGGACACCATGCCTTTACACGGGATATCCGGTTTCCCAAGGACATCCTGAACGCCTTTCAGGGAAAAGGGCCATTGTACATCGGGCCCACCGCGAAGTTCTATCCAGGTAGTCATCGCAAGCCTCGTTGTTTCGTCCTTTTTCTTTGTCGCTGCGAGCCTCGTTTGTTCGTCTACGAAGCAATCTCACGAGGTTGCTTCGTCACTTCGTTCCTCGCAACGGCGGGAAATACGTCCGCCGACTTTCGCTTCGTCGC
>APCU01000173.1 GCA_000347575.1 Candidatus Caldatribacterium saccharofermentans OP9-77CS
CTGTACATCCTCTTCTCCCACATTCCTCCCCTTGAGGAACTTGCGGGGGAGAAGGAGGCATAGCGATGTCCTCAGTGCGGGTTGAAAAGCTCTACAAGCGCTTCGGGCATGTGGAGGCGGTGAAGGGCATCTCTTTCGAGGTGAAGGAGGGAGAGTTTACGGTTCTCCTTGGTCCCTCGGGTTGCGGAAAAACCACGACGCTCCGCTGCATTGCTGGGCTGGAACAGCCAGACGGTGGGCGCATCTACTTCGATGACGAAGATGTGACCCCTCTGAGCCCGGCGGCCCGAAATATCGCCTTTGTGTTCCAGCTCTATGCCCTGTATCCGCATCTTACGGCGTACGATAACATTGCCTTTCCCTTGCGGGCAGAACGGTTACCAAAGCAGGAAATCAAGCAGCGGGTCGAAGAGGTCGTGCGGCTTCTGCAGATTGAGGATATTCTCCACCTGAAACCTCGCAAGCTCACGAGTGGCCAGAAACAGCGGGTGGCCCTGGCCCGGGCAATTGTCCGCCGCCCCCGGGTTTTTCTCCTTGACGAGCCCCTCTCGAACATCGACGCCAAACTCCGGGAAGTCACCCGGGCTGAACTCAAGAAACTCCAGAAATCCCTCAAGGCCACGACGATTTACGTGACCCATGACCAGGTGGAGGCCATGACCATGGCTGACAAAATCGTGGTGATGAACTTTGGGGACATCCAGCAGATTGGTTCGCCTCATGAGGTCTACCATTATCCGGCAAACCTCTTCGTGGCCCGGTTCATCGGGAGCCCGGGGATGAACTTTATTCCCGGTAGCGTGGAGGAAAGGGATGGACGCCTTGGTGTTGTGGTGGACGGTGCGTACTTCATCCCCCTGGCAGAGGAGCAGGAAGCTGCCCTGAGGCGTCTTGTGCAGCCGGTACGGCAGGTGGTCCTTGGCGTACGCCCTGAAAATATCCTCGTTGCGGGGGAGCAAGAGAAACTCCTCGATGGCGAGGTCTACGTCTTTGAGCCTCTTGGAGTGCAGAACGTGGTGACTTTTCGCATCCTTGGGCATCTTGTGAAGGCACTCCTTCCAGGGGATGTGATGCTCAGAGTGGGGGAGAAGGTGGGCCTGGTGTTCCGGGAAATTCGTGTTTTCCACGCAGAAACGGAAAAACTCATCGCGTAGGTGACGTCTATGGCACGTCTTGTGATTGAAGGATTGACCAAGAGGTTTGGAAGAATCACCGCCGTTTCCGGGCTTTCTCTTGAAGCAGAGAGCGGAGCCATCACGGTCCTTCTTGGTCCAACCGGGGCAGGGAAAACAACCACGCTTCGCTGTGTGGCAGGTCTTGAGCGGCCTGATGGTGGCACCATTCGCATTGGAGAGCAGGTGGTTAACGACCTTCCCCCTAAAGACCGGGACGTGGCCTTCGTTTTCCAGAACTTTTCTCTCTATCCGCGGTACACGGTCTTTGAGAACATCGCTTCGCCTCTGCGCATCCGGAATATCTCAAAAGAAGAGATCGAGCGGCGGGTGAAGGAAGTCGCCCGTTTCCTCCATATCGACCACCTCCTGTCCCGAAAACCGATCCACATAAGCGGTGGAGAGATGCAGCGGGTGGCCATCGCCCGGGCACTGGTGCGAAACCCCAGGGTTTTCCTCCTTGATGAACCTCTGACCAACCTCGATGCCAAAATCCGCGAGGAAATGCGTACTGAGCTCAAGCGCCTGCAGAGCGAGACCGGTGCGACCTTCCTCTACGCCACCCCGGATCAGGCCGAGGCACTCTCCATGGGAGACCGGATTGTCGTCATNCGCCAGGGACACGTCGTCCAGGTGGGAACACCTTACGAAATCTACCACTACCCTCGGAATGTCTTNGTTGCCGACTTTGTGGGGAGCCCTGGAATGAATTTCGTCCCGGCCCTCTTTGAAGGGGAAGACCGTCTCAATGTGGGTCCAGGGTACTTCACCTTTGCCCTTCCAGAGGATGCTGCCTCGGTCTGTCGAAAGAGTATCAGAAGCCCTGAGGTGATTTTTGGCATTCGCCCCGAGGATATCACAATCTCCCGGGAGGAAGGAGAAGGCTTCTACCCTGCCCAGGTTGAGGTGGTGGAGCCTCTTGGGGTCATCCAGATTGTGCGCCTGCGCCTTGATGGGCATGTTCTCCGGGTACGGAGCGAGGAGGGAGCTCGTTTCGAGGCTGGGGAACGGGTCTTTTTCGGGTTTAAGAAGGAGAAAGTTCGCATTTTCGACCGCATGACCGAGGAACGCATTTTCTGAAAGGGGGATGCCGGATGTTTGGCGTGAATCTCTTTCTCTGGACTGCGGCGTACACAGATAGCGAGGCTCACCTCATCCCTATGGTGAAAGAGCTTGGCTTTGATTGTGTGGAAATCCCGCTTGATCTCCTTGATGCCATTTCTGTGGAGAAGACGAAAGCACTTCTTGAGGAAAACGGGCTTGCGGTGACCGGGTGTGCCGTGGTGGGGGAACGGAGGGACCTCGTGAGTGACAGTGCCGAAATTCGCAAAGAAGCACTCGCTTATTTCACCCGCTGTCTCCAGATGCTCTCCGCCTGGGGTGGAACGGTGCTCTGCGGTCCCTGTTACTCTGCGGTGGGCAAGCTCACTGGAGAACCACGGACGGCGGAGGAGTGGAAGCGAGCAGTGGCAGGCCTCAAAGAACTCGCCAAAGTTGCCGAGGACTGTAATGTGAAAATTGCCGTTGAGCCCCTCAACCGCTTCGAAACGTACTTTCTGAACACTGCGGAGGATGCCGTGCGCCTTGTGGAAGAGGTGGGGAGTCCTTACGTGGGGATTCACCTNGATACCTTCCATATGAATATTGAGGAGAAGAGCCTCTACCAGGCGATCAAAGTGGCAGGGAAGCACCTCTTCCACGTCCATACCTGCGAGAATGACCGGGGAACACCTGGAGAGGGCCACGTGGAGTGGGATGAGGTTTTCCAGGCGCTTCGGGAAATCAACTACCGGGGGGCACTGGTCATAGAGTCCTTCGTCCCGGGCGTGAAGGAGATTGCCCGTGCAGCCTCCATATGGCGTCCCCTTGCGCCAAGCAGCGAATACATCGCCCAGAAGGGCCTCGAGTTCTTGAAAAAGCACTGGAAT
>APCU01000174.1 GCA_000347575.1 Candidatus Caldatribacterium saccharofermentans OP9-77CS
CTGTGTGGAGCGTTGGTGCCTTTGTGAGGCCTCATGTTCACGAAGACGTGGGAGGGGATGTCTGCCTCTGGCGAGAAGAGGGTGAAAGGCTCAGAGTGCTTGTGGCTGATGTTCTGGGGCATGGGGAACGGGCCTTTGAGGTGGCCCAGAAGATTCGGTCCTTCTTTGGCGAGGACACGTCGGAAGACCTTCTGGCTTCGTATGAACGTCTCCGCGAGCTCTTGCAAATGACCCGTGGCTGTGCGCTTTTCCTTGGCCTCTTGGAAAGGAAGTACATGCGGTACTTTCTGGTGGGGAATGTGAGAGCTTGGTTGAACCGTGGGGATGGGTTCAAGTTTCTGCCTGCAAGACCGGGTGTGGTGGGGAGGTTGGAATTGCCTCCAAAGCTCTGGGAGGAATCCCTTCTTCCCGGGAGCCGTCTCATCGTGTGTACCGATGGTGTAGAACGGCGGTTTCACCCGCATTTCTTCCCCTGGACCATAGGGTTAAGCCCGGAGCGGGTGGCCCGGAAGATTGGTGAGCATTTCTCCCGGAGAGAAGATGACGTCTGTGTGCTTGTTGTGGAGGGACCAGGGGATGTTTGAAGAGAGCAAAGAAACCGAGAGTCTCAGGATATTCGCTCAGGAGTACCAGAAGTATCTGGAGAGGTTTCTCTTTGCTGATTCAGGAGAAAGGACGCTCCAGGAAGCCTATGACCGCCTCACTGCTCTCATGGATGAGGGTATTGCTGAAGCGGGGACAATTCTTGAGGTCCACAACCGCGCCCTCCAGAACGCTCTCAACATCCGCTTCGACAACGAAAAGGTGGAGTGGCTCTACATAAAGAGGGCAAACGAGTTCCTCACCCAGGCCATGGTTGCCATGGACGTCTTTGTCCTTTCTCTTCGTGAAGACCTCAGGAGGGACCAGCTCACGCATCTTGCCAACAGGCTCTACCTTCGCCAGGAGCTTTCACGCCTCCTCCTTGAGGCAGGGGAGAAGAAGTTCACAGTGGGTGTGGTGATGGTGGACATTGACGATTTTAAAGCTGTTAACGACATCTATGGTCATGACGAGGGGGACCGGGTCCTTGTGACCCTGGCTCAGATCATGCGGGAGAGTCTCCGGGAGGGAGATTTTGTGGCCCGCTGGGGTGGGGAAGAGTTCGTCCTTGTCCTTCCCAAGACGGATTACGAGAGGGTTAAAATACCTCTGGAGCGCCTCCAGAAGGCGGTGGCGGAAAAACTGAGGCTTCCTGATGGGAGGTCTGTAACCTTAAGCATGGGGGTCGTAATCTTCCCCGAGGAAGGTGTTCAGTCAGCAGAGGAACTGGTGAGGCTGGCTGATCTTGCCATGTACGCAGCAAAAAGGAGGGGAAAAAACTGCGTTGTACTGTACCCGGAAACCCGCGGGGGTAACTGAAGTTGGTTTCGTGGGAAGATTTTCTCAAGGCCACTTTCAGGGAGTGGGTCAGGATCTTCTCCGGTGCAACGCCTTCTGAGGGGAGGGTAGAAAGGCAGCTGTTTCGTTTTGCCTCGGTTGGACAGAGGCTTGCCCTTGAAGGGTATGCCCTTCAAAAGGTTTGTGAAGAAGTCTTTGCGCTTTTCAGGCAGTGGATGAAGGAAGAGCTTTCCCTTCCTGCGTTACCTGAAGCAGGGGAAAAAGTCTTTGAG
This sequence comes from Candidatus Caldatribacterium saccharofermentans OP9-77CS, assembly GCA_000347575.1. Lineage (GTDB taxonomy): Bacteria > Atribacterota > Atribacteria > Atribacterales > Caldatribacteriaceae > Caldatribacterium > Caldatribacterium saccharofermentans. The sequence continues at coordinate 1,653 of APCU01000174.1, forward strand.
CAGCTCCTCCTTGCAGGTATGGCCTTGGCCCGAGGATATGGAGAGGGAGTGGCCTTTCGTCTCCATTCTCTGGCAAGGATTGATCCTTTAACTGGTCTCTACACCCGGCGCGCTTTTGAACGTCGTTTCCTTTACTTCTTGGATTATGCAAAGACAGGCAGGATTCCCCTTGCCCTGGCTATCCTCAACGTCGATGGGATGAAAGACATCAACGACGTCTACGGATACCCCGTGGGGGATCTGGTGCTTCGCGGTATTGCTTCTCTTCTTGAGGAAACTGGGGCAGAGGTTTTGGGGAGGTTGAGCGGAGACGAGTTTGGTCTTGTGTTCATCCGGCTGAGCAGGGAAGCAGCCTTCAGGAGAGTGAAGATGCTCCTTGAGAGAATCCGAAAACTCGACTTTCTTGCTGATGAAGAGTTGCGGGTAACAGCAAGCTGTGGCCTGGCTTTTTACCCTGAACACGGAGAGAGCTGGGGTGGCCTTATGGCCGCAGCAGACTCAGGACTCATCATGGCCAAGATGAAGGGTGGAGACCGGATTGAGGTGATTGCTCCCGGTACCTCAAGCAGGATCAGAGAGATTCATGAGGGATCGGTTCTTGTTCGCAGAGCCCTGCAGAACCCGGAGAGCATTGTGCCGGTCTTCCAGCCGATCCAGGACATGCAGAAGGCAACCATCGTAGGGTATGAGGTTCTTGCCAGGGTGGAAGCTGGGGGCCGGCTTGTTCCTGCTTCCGCTTTTATCAGTGCTGCGGAGAGAGAAAGACTTATTGAGGAAATAGACCGGGTTGTCTTTGCCAAAGCCCTCCGCGTGAAAAAAGAGCAGTGCCCTCCGGGGACGCTCTTTTTCCTCAACGTCTCCATGGGTGAGCTCGAGCGGGGGAAAATCGTCGAGGACGTGATACGAACTGTGGAGGAACTCGCCATTCCTCCCTTTGAAGTCCTTCTTGAGATTACCGAGCGAGAAGCAATCCGGGATATCGAAGCCCTGAGAAAGGCAGCGCTTTCCCTGGAATCCTCGGGAATTCTCCTCACCCTTGATGATTTTGGGAGCGGCTTTTCCTCCTTCTCTTACCTTCAGCTTTTCGATTTTGCCTACGTGAAGATTGATGGAAGCCTTGTTCGAGGGATGAGACACGGCGAGAAAGCCCGTCTTATCGTAAAGGCCATGGTCGAGCTTGTACGGGAAATCGGTGCAGAGCCAATAGGAGAATTCGTGGAAGATGCGGAGACGGCTCGTGAGCTTGCTGAGCTTGGGGTGCGCCTCGTTCAGGGGTACTTTGTGGGGAGACCCGGGCCTCTTCCCCAGGTCTCCCCGAAGTAACAGTTACGCTTTCTTTCTTCTTCGGAGGTATTCCTCTACAGTATCCTTGGGGAAGTACCATTCCT
>APCU01000175.1 GCA_000347575.1 Candidatus Caldatribacterium saccharofermentans OP9-77CS
AGCGTACCGGGTGATGAGCACCCCCATGACGTACTGGGCCACCGTGGCAATGGCGGTGAAGGAAACATCAATACCCCCGGAAATCAAAACGACGAGCTCCCCCAGGGCCACAATGCCCAGAAAGGAGTTATTCCGCAGCACGTCGAAGATATTCTCGAGGGTTGCGAACTTCGGGTTGAGGAGAAAGAGTACAACTGAAAGGACAAGAAGAACACCAACAAGGTATACCTCGGTGCTCCGTGCAATTCGCCCAAGCAAGGCCATCGCTCCTATCCTACGATTTCCTGCCGGAGGGCTTCCTCCGTAACTTCAGAGGGCCGGTATTCCCGAACAATTCTTCCCTCCCGCATGACGAGAATCCGGTGGCACACCTTGAGAACCTCGTGCTCCTCATCGGAAATGAAAAGGATGCCGATACCCCGGTCCCGGGCAAGGCCAAGGGCCATCTCGTAGATGCTCTCCTTTGCCGCCACATCCACTCCATGAGTAGGTGTATCGAGAATGAGAATCTTAGGAGCCGTGAGAATCCAGCGAGAAAGAACGACTTTCTGCTGGTTTCCCCCTGACAGCGACCGGACCGGCGCGTCTGCTGCCGGGGCTTTAATGCCGAAGTCCCGAATGGCCCGCTCCGCAACGGCAATTTTCCTTGCGGGGTGGAGAAAGCCAGAGCGGCTCACAAGCTCATTGAGAATCGTTACCGCGATGTTATCAGCGACGGGCTGATCGAGNACCAGNCCCTGGAGGAGGCGATTCTCAGGAACATANCCAATACCNTGGCGAATGGCATCCCGGTTNGAGCGGAAAACGACCTCTCTTCCCTCGAGGAAGATTTTCCCGGAATCCGGAGGACGAAGACCAAAAATGGTCAGAGCTACCTCAGTCCGTCCTGATCCCCGGGGGCCAATGAGGCCGAGGATTTCCCCCTGGTGCAGGGTAAAGCTCACGTCAGCGTACTCCCCTCGCCGGGTCAGGCGTTCCACCCGGAGAATTTCCCGGGTTTCGGGGAGATCAGCCACCAGGGATTCCGTGGTGATTTCCTTTCCCGTCATGAGGAAAGAGAGCTTTGCTTTGGTGAGCTCCCCCTTAGGGAAGGTTCCGACTTTTACACCGTCCCGGAGCACCGTCACCACGTCGCTTATTTCAAGAACCTCATCAAGACGATGGCTAATGAAGACGAAGGCAATGCCTTGAGCCTTGAGTTCCCAAATGAAGCCGAAAAGCCGCTGAACTTCCCGAAAGGTCAAAGAGGACGTAGGCTCATCGAGAATGATGAGCTTGGCGCTGCTGGCAATTGCCCGGCAGATGGCCACAAGCTGCTGGTCGGCAAAGGAAAGGCGACCCACAATCTCCTGGGGATCAAGCTCCACTCCGAGGCGCCCAAGGACTTCCAGGGCCCGTCGCTCCATGTCCTTCCAGGCCACGAACGACCGGTGTCGCTCGATGTACTCATGGGCGAAGATATTCTCCGCTACCGAGAGGTTAGGGAAAAGCGAAAGGTCCTGATGTACCACGTGAATCCCGCGCTTGAAGGCAAGGTACGGCGTGAGGCGGGAGATTTTCTGTCCTTCGATGAAAATCTCGCCCTCCTCCGGCTGCACCACCCCTGTGGCAATCTTCACAAGCGTGCTTTTTCCCGAACCGTTTTCCCCCACAAGACCGTGGACCTCTCCGGGGAGAACGGAAAACTCCACATCCCGCAGTGCCACAACGCCACCGTAGCGTTTGGTGATATGGGCAAGTCGGAGTACAGGGGTTTCCCCGGACATATCCTCACCTCAAAAGAAAGCGCCGGGGCAAAACCCCGGCGCTTTTCCCTCTCAGAATCCCAGGGCCTCTGCAGCTTCAGCGTTCGGCATGAGCTTAATTTGATTCACACTGATGACTTTGCCCTCAACCTTGATGGGGCCAAGACCCGGGATCTCCATGCCTTCCTTGATCTCCACACCGTCAAGGATTTGCTTGGCAATGTAGACCATGGCGTATCCAGCATCTTTCGGGTCCCAGAGTTGCGCCCAGTCCACAGCCCCGGTCTTGAGGTAGGGCGCAACGGTGGAAGGAATGGCGCTCCCCCACAACGATAAATCTTGTCTTCCATACCCCTTCTCTGCCACGGCCCTGCGCAGCACCAATCGGCCCAAGGCCTTCCCCACCCGATGACGGCCTTCAGCTGGTCGCCGTAGGTGGTGATGAGGTCAAGGACTGCTGCTCGCGAGTCCTCAACAGACTCAGCGGTGGGAAGGCGTGAGGTGAGTTCCTTCAGGAAAGGATATTTCTCCTTGGCGTAGGCAAGGGCTGTGTCTGCCCAGAAGTTGTGGAGCGGAACGGTNAGGCTNCCCACNAGCATCACAAAACCTGCAGGATTCTCAGGGGTGTANTTTTCGAGTTCCCCNGCCTCCTTGAGCTTCTCCACGATGACATCGATGGGGTTCTTCCCGTACTGGACGCTGTCAATGGTCTCCACGTCCCAATCGATGGCCTCGGTCTCAAAAGGCGACTCATGCGTGATCACCACAATACCTTTCTCCCGTGCCTTCTGGAAGACCGGAGCCAGAGCCTTGGCGTCGTTAGGGACAACACAGACGGCGTTCACACCACGGGTTACAAGGTCCTCCACCATCTGGACCTGGGGAGCAGGATCAGCAGTGGCAGGCCCCACAAGGTACGCATTCACCCCAAGTTCCTTGGCCGCCTGTTCCACACCCTCGGCCATGCGGTTGAACCAGGGGATGCCGGCGATTTTGACGACCACCGCAATCTCATAGGGCTTCTGCGCCCAGGCCACCGAAAAGAGCAACACGGAAAGAAGGAACACCACACCGACCAGTATCGCTCGCTTCATAGTGTCTCACCTCCGCCCGTATTGTAGCAAAAGGAGAGAGAAAAGAGAATGGCCACCTCAAGGTTGTTCTATATCCGGAGCAGAAATAGGGAAACGGCAAAGACGGGTAGAATGTTCACAGAAACCTGCAACAGGCAGGGTAAGCACAAAAAGACGCAGGCCCTTCAACCCCGGAAACTTCAAA
>APCU01000176.1 GCA_000347575.1 Candidatus Caldatribacterium saccharofermentans OP9-77CS
CCAGGGTAGATAAAGAGGTCCGTGGTTCCCGAGAAAGCTTCAATCGATCCGGTCTTCCGCACCACACTCTCCAGGGCCCGAACAGTGGTCGTTCCCACAGCCACCACGCGTTTCCCTTCACTCTTGGCTTTCCGGATTTTCCGCGCGCTTTCTTCAGGCAGAGTAAACCATTCCTCGTGCATCCTGTGGTCCTCCACCCTCTCAGTCCTCACTGGCCTGAAAGTCCCAGGTCCTACGTGCAGGGTGAGCATGACCTGCTCCACACCCTTTCGCCGCAGCGTCTCAAGAAGCTCTTCCGTAAAGTGGAGTCCTGCGGTCGGCGCCGCCACAGAACCAGGAACCCGAGCATACACCGTCTGGTATACCTCAAGGGGAACATCCTTCCGCTTCACATAAGGGGGAGTTGGTGTGTGACCGAAACGAGAGAGCACCGACTCGGTTTCCTCACAGGGGAAAAGGGGAGTGAGATACCACCATTCCTTCCCCCGCCCTTCAACGCGAAAACGAAAGGTGGGATCCTCCACGAGGGTGAGAATCTGACCAGGGCGAAGACGTGAGGAAGAGAGCAGGCACTCCCAGCGCCCTTCTCGCTCACCCAGAAAGAGCATCTCAACTCTACCCCCTGTGCCCTCTTTCCGGGCAAAGAGACGAGCTGGAAGGACCTTGGTGTCGTTGAACACCAGGACATCCCCCTCTTCGAGGTATTCGACGATGTCCCGGAATATCCGGTGCTCAATGGTCTCGTCTTTCCTCCGGAGCACCATGAGGCGGCAGGCATCTCTGGGGAATACCGGCTCCTGGGCAATCAGTTCCTCGGGAAGGGAGAAATCGAACTCCCGAAGGTTCATCACCGGACAACCATCCTTCCCAGCTCACACCCAGGAAAGTAGTGGCGGAGGATTTCGGGGAAACTCGCTCCCTCTCTTGCCATGCCCACGGCACCCCACTGGGAAAGCCCCACGCCATGACCCCAGCCCCGACCGACAAACGTGAAAGCATCAGGAGTCTGTTGCACGTGATGGCTCTGCGACCGGGTGTTCGGCGAAGGAAAGACCCCCCGAGCCCCCCTTTTCCGTTTCCGTTCCTCTTCCCGGAGCTTCAGGAAGGTAATGATATCGTCAAGATTCCAGTCCTTCTCCATCCACGCCCTGTAATCGATGAAGCGTTCCCCTTCCGGGTCTTGAAGAGGCACCTCCTTTTGAGGCTGCGCTGCAGTGGGTTCCCTGAGAAGGTCAAAAAAGGTACTGGGGAGACGATCCACTCCCAGGGCTTCCCGGAATCGATTTGCAGAAAGCTCTACTTCCTCGCGGTCAGTCCGCACAACGACTGAGACTACCCGACCACTCCTCTCGCTTTTCCGGCACTCAAGGTCCAGAACCTCCCCCCGGATGTATCCCCGCCTTCGCAAGGCCTCCGTGATTTCTTCACGGCTCACTACCACCTGCCAAAAAGCGTGCGGCGCGTCCTTTTCCCAGGGCGAAGGGACCTCCACAAGGTAGGGGACGTCCTTCCCCCAGACATTCTTCGCGCTATCGGTGTATCCGCCACTCTCTGAATGGAACACCACCGACGCCGGCTTCCCCTGGTACGTCACGATGATTCCCCGGGTCTTCTCCACAAGCGCATTGGTACGTGGGTCTTCGGCAAAAACACCTCCGTACCTTATGCAGTGCACGGTGGCACAGAAATCGAATCCCTCTTCCCTGTGGCGCCCGAGGTTCCTGAGGGCATAGGTCCGGGCAACGACAAGATACGCCTTCAGAGCTTCTTCAGGCCAGCTGGGACTGGCTTCAAGCTTCACCGTACCCTTCAGGTATTCCTCAAGGGGGAGAACGTTGATCACCTCGAGCTGTCTGCCCCGTTCCCGGAGCTCCAGACGCCCCCGGTACGGTCGATTTCCCAAAAAGACGAACTCCCCCCGGGGGAGAACGACGAAAGTAGTGCCGGTGAGATTCTTCTCCCTCCAGAGAACGGCTCCCTCCCTGGGGGAAAAGTGCAGGATACGACCGGGCGAAGCGACAAAAACCCGCTGCTTGACGCGGACCTCAAGTCCTGAGGGAGAGGAGAGGCGCACTTCGTCCCCCGTGCGCAAAAGAAGAACCCGAACCTCAACGTCCTTTGCTCCAGCAACCCCCCAGAGCACCACCCCAAGGACAAGGACTATAAAAAGAAGGGGAACGCGCCGCATCTTACCGCCTCAGAACCAAGGTGAGGATGAGCGTCAGAAGGAGGCTGAGAAGAAGCGACGTCATTAAGGGGAAGTAGAAAACGACGTTCCCCCGTCGGTACACGATGTCCCCCGGAAGGCGCCCAAGGCGGCTCAGACCCGGGATGTGGGGGAGGGCAAGGAGGAAAAGACCGACAAGCACAAAAATACACCCTATGATGATGAGGACTTTTGCCCAGTAAGAGATTTCCATATCCTCTTTTTCACTCCCTCCCAAAGGCTGAAAATGCAACCACAGTACTTCTGGCGGTACAGCCCAAGCGCTTTGCTCATCTGAACGCTTTCGGCAAAACCACTTCGGAGGTCTGCACCCACAAAGGGAATACCCACTTCCTCCCCAACCTGTTCCCCACAACGCAAAATCGCAGCCACATCCTGATAGGGACTTATGGTCAGCGTTGTGCTGAAGGCCGAGAAATGCTGCTTCCTTGCCCAGGCAGCTACTTTTCGTAGACGGAGTTCATAGCACAGAGAACAGCGTTTTTCAAGGCCCTCAGAGAGCGCAAAGAACTCCTGGGGATCGTACGGAAAGGGGACGAACAGAATTCCCTGGGTTTTCCGGAGATACTCCTCAAGCACCGTTCGGCGCCGCTCGTACTCCTCGAAGGGATGAATGTTGGGGTTGTAGAAGACGTTGACCACCACGAAACCTCTCTCCTGGAAAAACCGGTTGACGTAGGTGGCACAGGGAGCGCAGCAAGTATGAAGGGCCAGCTTACCCCTCATGGAGG
>APCU01000177.1 GCA_000347575.1 Candidatus Caldatribacterium saccharofermentans OP9-77CS
GGGGCGAAGCCCCGAAGCAATCTGACGGACGTTTTCTCCATCGTTGCGAGCGGAGCGAAGCAGTATGAGACTGCTTTGCAGACGAAACCACGACCTCGCAATGACCGCCCAAAAGGCACAAAGCGAGACTGCTTCGGAAACGAAAATACGACCTCGCAGTGACACAGGAAAAGGGCGAAAAACGAGGCTCGCAATGACTCCTGACGGTCGAGACTGCTTCGGAAACGAAAAGACGACCTCGCAGTGACACCCATACTTTGTCACCGCGAGGAGCGAAGCGACGAAGCGGTCTCAGAACCACAGGAAATGGGACTGCTTCGCAAGCGAAACTCCGAGCTCGCAGTGACAAGGGGAAAAGGACGAAAAGACGACCTCGCAGTGACAAAAGGGGAGGGCGAAACGACGAGCTCACGGTGACAGAGGAAAGGGGCAAAACGATGGGTTCGTAGGGACAGAAGAAAGGAGCGAAAAGACGGCCTCGTGGTGACAGGGGAAAAGAGCGGAAAGGCAAGCTCGCAGGGACAAAGAAAAAGGCGGCCTCGAAGGGACAGGAGTGCCTCTGGTCTTCCGCAGCAAAGGCCAAAGCCCCGGACAGTCCTACTCCACAAGCACCAGGCCGTAGTAGTTGGCCCGGCAGGACCTTGCGCGGACAACCTCAATCGGAAAGCCGAATTTCCGCACCGTGGCGTACACGTCGATACCGCAGGCCTCCATAGAGGGTCGGGCAAGTTCCGGATGACGACATGGGTATTCCCGGGGACATGGGTCGCAGAGCTCACAGGGTCCGGAGGGCATGGCAAAAGCCCTGTAGTATCCGGAAAGGAAAAGCTCCCGCTCAAGGTCGGCGCAGACTCTGCGGAGATTCTGCCAGCTTTCGGGCTGCCAGAGAAGAACCGCCCGGGTGTAAGAGTCGAGAACCTTCCGCGTTCTCTGAGGCTCGGGACTGTACGGTGGGCAGGTAAGGCACATTCCATACCCGTCGCATCCGTACTGGCATTTCAGGCGAACCCACTCTCCGGTGACGACCTCACGAGGGTCAATGAGCCTGAAATCCCGGACTTTTTCCGAAAGAAACAACGCAAGGTACTCTTCAAGTGCTTCCCGGGACATCGTCTCTCCCCCGCTTCAAGAAGAACAAGGCTTAAGAGTACTCCAAGAAGACTTGCGCACCCTGACACGAGGAAGCTCACCGTGTGCCCTCCTGTGATATCCCGGCTCAGGCCCCCAAGGAGGGGACCAATGATGCCAACGCCCCAGGCGGTGAAGAGGATGCCGTAGTTCACGCCAAGGTTTTTGAGGCCGAAGAAATCTGCACAGACCGCAGGGAAGATGGCGAGCATCCCCCCAAAGGTAAACCCTACAAGGCTTTTCCCCACAAGAAGGAGTGCGGGATTGGTGAGCTGCTCAAAGACAAAGAAGACGATGGTTTGAATCAGGAAGGCAAGGCTCAGCGCCTTCCCCCGTCCCAGGCGGTCTGAAACTGTCCCCCAGCTCATGCGGCCGAGGAAATTCGCCACCGCATAGAGGGCAACGGGGACAAAGCCGTACTCAAGCCCGGCAATCTCTTCGGCGATACGTGGCATCTGGCCGATGACAAGGAGTCCGGCGAACGTACCAAGAAGGAAGAGCACCCAGAGGAGCGCGAAAGCCCTGGTTCTTACCATTTCTTTCGGGGTGAAGTCTTTTGCAGCTTTCAGAGCTACGTGCTTTTTCCCAAAAGGTAACACCACAGGGGTCCAGGATGCAGGGGGATTGGCGATGAGAAAGGACAGGGTGAAAATCACCCCGGCGAAGAGGCAGCCGAAAATGAGAAAGGCACGGGAAAGCCCGTAGCGTGCGATGATGGCGTGGGCAAGAGGCGCAATGTACACCGGGGCAATGCCGTAACCGCTGACCACGATTCCTGAAATGAACCCCCGGTGCTGGGGGTGGAACCACTTGATAGCTGCCGGCGTCGGCGCAGCATACCCAAAGCCCATGGCAAGGCCAAAGAGGACACCGAAAAAGAACGCAAGGCCGGGCACCGTAAGGGTGACAGAGGCCCCCAGGAACCCCACCCCTGCAAGGAGCGCCGAAAACCACAGGGCCGTGCGGGGTCCTTTTCTATCCTGGAGTCGTCCGGCAGGGACCATGGAGAGGGCAAAGATAAGGGAGGCGAGCATATAGGGAATCTGCGTCTGTGTCGCACTCCAGCTGAACTCTTTGGCAAGTGTTGTGGCGATAACACCCCAGGCATAGAGAAACCCCAGGGTGAGGTTGACGCCAAGTCCAGCGAAAACAACCGCCCAGGCGCGTTGCATCATGCGCANCCNNCCTTCCTGGCAAAACGCTCAAGAAGGAATACTGCTCCGATTCCNCCTCCCGCAAGAAGAGCGTTGAGGGGGAAGGCGGTGAGGTAACTCCCCGTGAGATCCCGAAGCACCCCCGAGACAAAGGTCCCCACGATGGCTCCTGCACCGTATGCAGTGAACACCATCCCGTAGTTCTGGGCGTACGTTGCCCTCCCGAAAAGAGCATACGTCGTTGCCGGTGCCATGGCAAGCCATGCACCGAGGTTCATCCAGAGGACCGCAAAGGCGAAAGCATAGGTCACCGCATGGGGATAGGCAAAGAAAAGGAGTGATGCAACGATGATGGAGAGATACGAGAGGAGCGCCCCCGTTTTGAATCCTTTCCGGTCCACAAGGTACCCAAAAAGGGGCCGCCCGGCACCGTTGAAGATGGCAAAGAGGGAGACGCTCAGCGCGGCTTTCTCATACGAAAGTCCCACAACCTCCTGTGCCACCGGCCCTGTGATGCTGATTGTCGAGAGGCCCACAAAGGTCCCAAAGAAAAAGCTCACCCACAGGGCCCAGAACTTCCCCTGCCGGATGAGGTTGGTGCGGGGTGGAGAAGCGCTCTGGGTGGACGTGCCCTGGCCTTCGGCGAAGCGGAGGA
>APCU01000178.1 GCA_000347575.1 Candidatus Caldatribacterium saccharofermentans OP9-77CS
ATCCGGGCCAATCTTCCCAACCTGGATGAGGCCATACCGCGCCAATGTGCTCCGGGTAGCCAAAAGGAAGTTGAGCCTAAGGCCCAACACGTACTCGATCTCTTCCCAAGCTCTTCCCAGGGCCAGGAGTTTCCGGGCCTCGTTTATCATGGAGGAGCCGGCAAGGCCGGTGTCCACGATGAAGCCTTGGGAGATGGCGTAGCGGATAATTTCCAATCCCCGTTCGGCCTTATCCGGCGGGATAGTCGTGAGATCTTGGAGGAGAAGGAGAGTTACGGTGGTAGTAGCACGGCCTGTAGCGAAAGCCGAAGTGAACGCCTCCGCTAAGGCGGACTTGAATGCCGGAGGAAGGTTCATTCCCGCAAGGAACCCTAAGACCTCCTCCGGNGCAGGGGTCCTCAAGGGAATCGTGATCCCCTGGCTCACCGCGAGCAGGGAAAGGGCGAGAAAAAGGAGGCTAAGAAGAGCGATCCGCATGCTCTCCCCCTACATAGCGCACGGACACGTACTCTCCGAAGGTGCGTAGGTATTCGTGGGCGAGAGGATCTTGGCCTACCCATTTCCCATCCACGAGGAAGGCGTACTCGTAGCGGCCGGGCGGCAAGGGGATGATGGCGCTCCAGATACCGTCTCCATCGGGATCAGAAAGGGGAAGCGGCTGCCAGGCGGAAAAATCCCCAACGATGGCCACGGATTTCGCTCCAGGTGCGGCGATGACGAAAAGGTTGGGGTTCCATTGGGGAATGGGGCTGGGTGCGGTGAGGCGGCCGAGGGCAAAACCCAAAAGAAGGGCAGCCAAAGCGCCGGCCAGGGCCCAGCGGGGGGTGGGGCGGCGTCAGAAACTCCCGCACCTTTTCCCAAAAGCTCCTTCGCACCGGCCGGCGGGCNAGCTCCCGGATCACCCGCTCCTCGAGTCCGGAAAAGCCTCTTTTTGCCCTTCCTCCACCTCTTTGGCCACTGCCGCCCGGATAAGCTCATCCACCTCATCCCACCGCATCCCGAATCACCCCCTCTTCCACGAGTTTCGCCCGAATGAGTGCCCTAGCCCGGTACAACCTCGTTTTCACCGTTCCCGAGGGAATCCCAAGCACCTGGGCGATCTCCTCCACCGGAAGACCATGCCAGTAGTAAAGCATGACCGGCATACGATACACCTCAGGTAAATCTGCCACTGCCCTTCTTACTGCGGCGAGCCGCAGGTCCTGATGGACTTCTTCTGCGGGGTCGTCCTCCGCTTCCACAAGAGGCGGCTCTTTTTGCCTTTTTCTTTTGCGCAGCGCGTTTTTTGCGACATTTGCGGCCACCGTGAAAAGCCAGGTGGAAAATTTCCGGGAAAGGTCGTAGTGGCGAAGGTTTTCGTAGGCGCGAATGAACGCGTCTTGGGTGGCGTCCTCCGCATCCGCCCAATTGCGGAGGATGCTCAAAGTGACAGCGAATACCGCTTCTTTGTAGCGGGTCACAATCTCCCCCCAGGCTTCGAGGTCTCCGTTTAGGCTTCTTTGAATCAGTTCGAGCTCCTCTGCGGGCAAGGCGGCCGCTCCTTTCCCCGCCCTCAATATACACCCCTTTTCCCCCGCCGGTTTCTCTTGGACAGTTGTCCAAGGGGCGGCGGACCAAACCCCCGCCTTCAGGGCACGGCATTCCTGGGCTTCGAAAGCTTGGCGGTTATCCTGGGTGAGGAACGATGAAAATAAGGAGGTCGGTGATGCGCAAGATGAAGAGGTATTTTCCGGCGATTCTGATCTTGGTGGGGCTGGTTTTGGGCGGCTGCGCTTGGCTTCTAAGACCCTTGGAGGCGAAGCTCACAGCGAACCCAACATCGGGGCCAGCGCCGCTTTCCGTGACCTTTAGCGCCGCCGGTTCCACTGGCGCCATTGTCTCCTTCACCTTGGACTTCGGCGACGGTTCCGAGCCTTATAGCGGCACGGACCTCACCGTAAGCATTTCCCACACCTACAACAATCCTGGCACCTACACGGCGACCCTCACCGTCTCCGATGCCCAGGGCCGCACGGCCACGGACTCAAAAACCATAAATGTCCTTCCTGGAACCTCCTGCTCCCTTGGGGTTACACCTACATCCGGAGCAGCCCCCCTTGACGTGCTCTTCATTGTCAATGCCGAAGCGGCTTCTGGTCGAAAGATCGTGTACTGGAAGCTGGAGTTCGGGGATGGCAACGAGGTGGAGTTTACTGCTGACCCACAAGCCTCTCCCTGAATTTCCCATACACTTACACTGATCCAGGGGACTACACAGCTAGGCTAACCGTTCGCGACAATTCTGGAGTCGAGGCTACTTCCCAAGTGACGGTTCATGTGACCACACCGCCTCCCACGATTTCCTCTTTTACTGCTACCCCAACTTCAGGCTCAGTGCCTCTTACTGTGAACTTTAGCTTCACTGCCGAGGCCGGTGCCGGAGCGAAAATCACCAAGTGGACGCTACTTTTCGGAGACGGAGATTTTACAGGGCAAGAGGGCCTCAACGTGGACTCGCTCACGAAGACCGTTACGCACGAATACACTCAAACCGGCAGCTATACCGCCACGTTGAGGGTTTGGGACAGCTTAAATCAGATGAGCGAGGGCACAGTGGATATCGAAGTGACAGAGGCGCCCTAATTCTGCAGCGTAGCCGACCTCCGCGAACGAAGCCCTGCCCTTTTGGGCAGGGCTTTTTTCATGATGTCTCCCAAAAAGATGACACCAAGAAACCCCAGGATGGGGAAATCCCCGGCCCAGACGTATGGTGTGGTTCCGCGAAATCTTTCTACCCGGATTGTATAAACACCGGTCCCCAGGGGAAAGCGTGTAAGCTCTTTGCCCTCTGGGCCCCAGGCGCCGGTAATCCCTGTTTGTCCCACCTGGACGCAAACCCGGCCTGTCTCCGCGGCCCGCAATGACCCCAT
>APCU01000179.1 GCA_000347575.1 Candidatus Caldatribacterium saccharofermentans OP9-77CS
ATAAAGTTCCCGCAGTGTCGGTTTTGCACATTCCACGAGGTACAATTCATCGTCCGAGCAACCTCTCGAAAGAGGACTGGATATTCATCGCAGTGTTTGTCTCCCCAGTAGACTTTGGTGAGCTTAAAAAATGGTTTGTACTTCCAGCTGAGGATTCGGTTCCACAGAGCTGATGATGTTGTTTGCTTTTTCGGAAGAGTCTTTTGGCCCCTTGCGGCATCCCTCGTCTCTTTCCCTTCAAGGGATATCCTCAGGTCGTGCCTCGTCCGTTCTTTTAGCATAGTGCCGCAAAAAACCCTTACGCGCTCTCTGGAGAAGATGATATAATCTCCTACAAGGCTCAGGAAAGGGGTGGTGAAGGGGTGGTTGATGCTACGGCCTGTGCGGCTTTCGCCTGTGGAGCGAAGCCTCTGGTGCCCTGGGTTCCTGCACTCTTTGGGGTAGGGAAGGCTGCCGATCCCATGCTCCCCATGGAGCCTCTCACAGCGCTTCTCAAATCGGTCGATGCCTGGGTGGAGTTCAATAACGAATGGCTTCTGTACTCCACGCCGTACGATATTGCCCTTCGGGAGAACCCGAGGCTCCGGCATCTGTGTCTTGTGGGGATGAACGCCGACATGATGGTCCGCTGCATCGGGCGGGTGAACTATCCGGTGCTCCGGGAGTTCCAGGAGAAGCTTGCCGAAAAAACCCGAAGGGCAAAAAAGGTCCGGATGACCACACCTTCGGGGGGTGATGTGGAGTTTGAGAACGATCCAACACATCCGGTCAACTGTGAGCTTGGGTACGCCGATACTCCTGGTTCGCATATGATGTCGGGACAGATTGCCTGGACCCCCAATCTCGACACAGTCAACGGGGTCATTGTTTTCGACGGTTCCGTCGTTCCTCCCATAGGGCTTCTAAAAGAACCCATTCGTCTTGTGGTGGAACGGGGGAGAATCGTGAACATTGAAGGTGGGAAAGAAGCGGTGGAGTTCGAAGCCTGGCTTCGGAGTTTCAACCATCCCCGGATGTTCTGCATGGCCCACGTGTGCTACGGGTTCAACCCCGGGGCAAAGCTCACCGGAGATATTCTGGAAGACGAGCGGGTCTGGGGGTGCACCGAGTGGGGTGTGGGGAATATCGGTGCCATCCTCCTTCCTCCATACGGCATCCCTGCTCCTTCGCATTCAGACGGCATTTGCCTCAACACTTCGGTGTGGCTCGATGGGGAGCTCATCATCGACCGGGGCCAGGTGGTGGACCCGGAACTCCGGGAGCTTGCGGCAAAGCTCGGGAAGGCATGAGGAGGTGGGAGCGTGCAGCTTGCACCGCTTATGAAGGGAGCCATGATTGCCGTACGGGACTGTATGGGGGTGAAGCCGGGAGAGCGGGTGCTTGTGGTTACCGATACGGGGAAACTCTCCATTGCCGAGAGCTTCTTCCTTGCCCTTCACACCCTTGGGGTTGACGGGACGATGATGGTCATGACCCCCCGATCACACCACGCCGAAGAGCCTCCGGATGAAGTTCGAGCCGCTCTTCTCTCCTGCGATGTGGCCCTCCTTGTGACCACGATGAGCCTCACGCACACGAAGGCCCGCATGGCGGCAACGGAGAAAGGGGCCCGCATTGCCAGTATGCCCGGGATTACCGAGGACATGATGACGGTAGGGGCGATGACGGCAGACTACCAGAGGGTTTCCGAGCTCAGCTGGAAGGTGACCCGCATTCTTGAGGAGGGCAACGAGGTCACCATCACCACCGAGCGGGGAACGAATCTGCGCATGAGCATCAGGGGTAGAAAACCCGGTATTCCGCCTGATGATGGGCTCTACCGGGAGAAGGGACGATGGGGGAACCTCCCGGCAGGAGAGGCCTACATCGCCCCGGTTGAGGAGTCGGTGGAAGGGGTGGCGGTGATCGATGGCTCCATGTCCCCCCTTGGGGTGCTCAGCGAACCTATACGTCTTGAAATCGTCCGGGGAAAGGTGGTGAGGATTGAGGGAGGAAGAGAAGCCCAGGAACTGGCACGTTTTCTGGAGAACCTCGGGGACCCCAATGCGTACTATGTGGGGGAACTGGGCATCGGGACCAACGAAAAGGCACGAATCACGGGGAACATCCTTGAGGATGAAAAAGCATTCAGAACAGTACACATAGCCCTGGGGATGAACCTCGACATGGGTGGTACAATCGATTCGAAAACCCACAACGACGGTATTATCCTGAACCCCACAGTCCTCGTTGATGGTAAGTGTATCATGGAAAAAGGAGTGTTCACTCCATTCCTGCATCCGGATCCCAGATGCTCCTTTCCTCAATCCCCGTGATCTCCGAAGAGGAAGAGCGGCTCAAGCCGGAAAAGATCGTCTCCACAGGGGAAATCCCGAGTCCCGTGAATCTCCCTCCAGGCTGCGTGTTCCACCCCCGCTGCCGTGAGGCCCGGGAAGTCTGCAGGAGAGAGGAACCAGGCATGCGGGAGGTTGAAGTGGGGCATCTTGTTCGCTGCCACCTGTACGGTGCCTGAAGCAAGGTTCCAGGCTTTTTCTCGCAAAAGCGTAGTTCCTGTTACCTTCTGAGCGTTCCTGCAACCTGGTGGTGTTTTCTTTTGCCGCACTGCCATGGTTTAAAACGTTTTTAGAAACTTTTGCATTCTTCATGTTGACTTTTCAGAAGAGCAACATTATAATTCCCTTGAAAGCTAAACCGTTTTAAGGAGCGTCACCTGTGCCGGTCACCATCAAAGATGTGGCCCGTCTGGCAGGGGTCTCGCCTGCAACGGTGTCTCTTGTTTTAAGCAACAAGGGGCAGGTTTCTGAAAAGACCAGAAGGAAGGTCCTTGAAGCGGTCCAGAAGCTTGGGTACCGTCCCAACGTTTTGGCCCGGAATCTCGTCAAGGGGAAAACGAGG
>APCU01000180.1 GCA_000347575.1 Candidatus Caldatribacterium saccharofermentans OP9-77CS
AAGAAAAGGGCGACCAACTTTTCCACGAATGGTTTATAGATTTTCCAAGGAGAAAAGGGGAGAGAGTCGTAGGAATAAGAGGAACGAAGAACGATTCTCCAGAAATCCCCATCAAGGAAGGATTTGGGGTAGTACCGTAACCCATCCAGAAGAAACCTCGCTCTCCAGGAAAGCTTTTTCAGGAGACTCAATCAAACCTCCTCCTTTCGCAGAAACAAACTCACCGGTATGGGTTAATAATAGCTCCCCGGCTTCCTCTGCCTCCTCACCAATATATACCCCATGGAGTACGTTCAGGAAAGTACTGCTGGAGCGATGTCATACACGACCACTTCTTTGGGATATCTCTGAAATGAAACGTTCTCCAAACGTCGAGACTGCTCGGAGACGATACGACGACCTCGCAGTGACAAAGAAGAAGAGCGAAACGGCGACCTCGCAGTGACACCCATACTTTGTCACCGCGAGGAGCGAAGCGACGAAGCGGTCTCGTATTTTTCAATGAGGCGAAGGAAGGAGCGAAGCAGTCTCGTATTCCCACAGAGTGAGAGAGGAGATTGCTTCGCCAAACGAAAAAGCGAGGCTCGCAATGACTCCTGACGGTCGAGACTGCTTCGCAGACGAAACGACGACCTTGCAGGGACACAATGGGGGTTATTGCGAGGGCTCTCTTTTTGTCACTGCGAGCGGAGCGAAGCAGTCTCAAGGCTGCAGAAGACGAGATTGCTTCGCAGGCGAAACGACGAGCTCGCAATGACCGCCCAAAAGGCGAGACTGCTTCGGAGGCGAAAATACGACCTCGCAGTGACAGCCCTTGGGTAAAAAGCGAGATTGCTTCGCAGACGAAAAAACGAGCTCGCAATGACTACCTTTGTGTGCCACCGCAAGCGAAACAGCCTCAGGGGCTATTTTTCAGAAACAAGCGGACAAAACACAGTGTTTCAGGGTCGGACCTCTTCGGGCAAGCGAGCCAGCACCGCTTCGTAGACCTCCCGGGCTAAAGCCAGGTCCCCACGGGCTTCTTCAAGAGAGGGTTCCTCCACTTCCCCAGGATACCGGAAGAGCCAGGCAAAGACCGTCAGCTGGGCGACCCTCCGGCACAGGTCCTCCAGAGTCCTGTCGATGGCAAGACACTGCTGGCCAAGTACAGAAAGGTCATGGGTTTTGCGGAAAGGGACGTCATGCCAGCTCAGGAAAGCCTTTAGAGCTTTTTCTGCGGCCTGCTGGGCATGGAAAAGGGCAAGACCTGTGAGTGGGGGTTGAAGAGCAAGGAGGCACTCCGCAGCACGCAAATCTGCCAGGGCCTTGACCAGCCAGGATTGTGTCTCGGCAACTCGTTCCGGATCACCGGGCATAGAGCAACTTCCCCTCACGGAGTACCGTCGCCGGGAAGGAGGCCCGAAGATGAGCCCGACGATGAAAAAGCTCTACAGGCCACACGAGGATATCCGCAGATACACCTAAACCCCAAAGGAGCGCATGGGCTTTCTGACTGAGGCGGTACAGAGGCTCTCCTGAGGTTTCTCGAACAAGCACAAGGATATCGTAGTCGCTATCGGGTTTCCCCTCACCCCGGGCAACCGAACCAAAGAGGTAGATGCGCTCTGGTTTCAGGGCTGAAACCAGTCTCTGGACGATCTCGGCAAGTCTGGGGTCCTGCTCTACAATGGCATCCTTTGCCTCTTTCTGATTCGCACAACCCACGGGACTCACCTCATCCCCCTTTTATCCATTTTACCACCTGCCATCATGCTTTGTAGCTCTGGCTTGAAGCAGGATGGGGAAACGGCACTCCTCACACCTCAGGTTGTGAAGCGGCAAAGGAATGAACCTCAAGGGTCACTGCGAGGTTTTCTCTTTGTCACCGCGAGGAGCGAAGCGACGAAGCGGTCTCGCGGTTTCCCAAGGCAGAGGAAAAGCGAGATTGCTTCACCTTTTTGTTGTCTCTGCGAGCGAAGCGAAGCAGTCCCGTATTCCCACAGGGTGAGAGAGGAGATTGCTTCGCCAAACGAAAAAGCGAGGCTCGCAATGACTCCTGACGGTCGAGACCGCTTCGGAGACGAAAATACGACCTCGCAGTGACATAGTAAGGGTCACTGCGAGCGAAGCGAAGCAGTCCGGCGGCATTTTTCGCCGTTGCGAGCGAAGCAAAGCAATCTGAGATTGCTTCGCCAAGCGAAAAAACGAGGCTCGCAATGACACTCCTCATCGGTCATTCCGAAGCCGCGAAGCGGCGAGGAATCTCTGAGACTGCTTCGGAGGCGAGACTATATCCATCCTTTCCGCATTCCCCAGCCCCCGCTTTTGGGGTTCCACGACACATCTTCCAGAGTTCATGAGAAAACCGCTCCACCGGAGATACCAGCTGTTTTCCTCCCCTCCCTCTCTGTATAATATACCCCATGAAACCCACTCGGGAAAGCATTGCCCGGGCAACGCTTGTGGTGTTCCTGGCGAATCTTTCAAGCCGCCTCCTGGGGTTTGTGCGGGAGGTGCTCATCGCTCATCTCTTTGGGGCGAGGGCCATAACCGATAGCTACCTTGTAGCGCAAATCCTCCCTGCGACCATCGCCGGGCTCATCGGAGGGGCGCTCACCACGGTCTTCATCCCTCTCTTTGTGGAAGAGCGACAAATCAAGGGAGAGGAGAAGGCCTGGGAAGGAGCGGGAGCGGTTCTTGGGGCTTCCACAGTTTACCTCCTCTGTGCCCTGGGAGGGGCGTATTTCGTTTCACCTTATTTCTTGCGCCTTGTGGCCCCGGGGTTTTCGGGGGAACGTTTTGCCCTTGCACTCTCGATGAGTTCTATCATGCTTCCCTCGCTCTTTTTCCTGGGAATGCTCGGGATTTTCACCGGGATTGCGCAATCATACCGCGTCTTCACCCTTCCCGCCCT
>APCU01000181.1 GCA_000347575.1 Candidatus Caldatribacterium saccharofermentans OP9-77CS
ACCATGGGGAGGTTGGCTTCCTGGAGGAGGTTCTTGAAGGCCCGGAGGAAGTTCCGAGGATGCATGGCGGTGTGGACCTCGGAGGGGAAGACCAAATCGGTCTCCGGCCAGTCAGGACCTAAAGCAAGCTTCTCCTCAAGCCACCTCTTCCGCCATCCCCTGAGGACCTCGAGGGTGCTCTCGGGAAGCGGTATGGTCCGGTAGCTCCCCCTGGTCTTTGGCTCCTGGAGTACTGGTTCTCCTCTCACCCACACGAGGTTTCTCTGCACCGTCAGGGTTCCATGCTCCCAGTCAATGTCCTGCCACTTCAAGCCCAAGAGCTCTCCCCTTCTGAGTCCTGTGGTGGCCAAAACGTAGAAGGCCGGAAAGAGACGGTGTTTTTTTGCCACCTCGAGGAAGCGCTTGAGCTCCTGCGGGGTGAGAATCTGGACCTCCTTCTTCTTCCCCTTTGGCCTGGTAGTGGCTTCAGAGACGTTTCGAGGAACGTAGCCGAGCTTCACGGCCTGATTCAGGGCAGAGTGGATGAGGTTGTGGAGAATCTGCACCACCCTGGTATACCCCCGTTCTCCAAGGGAGGTGTAGAGGGCTTGTAAGTCCTCAGAGCGGAGTTTCTCTAAAGGGGTGTGGGCAAGCTTTTCAGGAATGTGGAGACGGAGGATTCCGGCATAGAGCCCATAGGTGGTGGGACGGATTTCGGGTTTCTTGTAGAGGTCCAGGAAGGTCCAGAGCCATGAGCCGAACTCCACCCGCTCGTTCTTTACAGGAAGGAGGCCGAGGTGGTGGTCCCGGAGGAGCTTGGTGAGTTTCTCGGCCACTTCCTGCCGAGTTTTGGCATAGACGACCTTCCGGATGGGTTTCCCCGTTCCTGGGTCGTACCCCACGGTTAAAGCTCCACACCAGAGGCCGTCTTTTCGGCGGTAAATGCTCCCCTCACGGTTTCCGCGCCTTCCCATGGTCACCCCTCCCAAGCTCCTGCCAGAGCCCTTCCAGGCTCTTCCCTTTCGCAAGTTCTCTCTGAAGCCACGCCTCCGCCGCCCTCCGCCTTACCCCTCTGGTCTTCATGCACTCCCTGATGAGGTATCTGCGGAACACTCGGTTCTTGATTGCCTCTCGAATCTCCTCCATGCCTTTTCCCTGGCGTACCTGCCTCCTGACCCACCGATAAGCACTGTCCCAGGTGATGCCCATCCCCCTGGCGTAGAGGTCTATGAGCTTTCGCAACGCTTCCTTTTCTCTCTTTCTGCTCTCCCTCGCCTGAATTGCTTCCTTTTCGCTGGCCAAAAGCCCCTCTGCTTTCTTTAGCGTCTCTACGCTGAGGAGGTAGGTCCTCCGTCTCTGGGTGTGCCCGTCTTCTCCAACGCTCACCGTGTCCACCCCCTGGTTGGGGAGCTCTCCCCTCTCGAGCTTCCGGTAAAGCCATCGCTGAAGCCCCTGTTTGGTTTTGTAAGGAAAACACTGAAGGAGGTAGTCCACGGCCTGGGCAACAGTCAAAAGGGCAGGACCCGAGAGAAGGTCCTCAGAGAGGGTTCTCGGAGATTCCTGAGAGGATAAGAAGGCCCTCAGGCGCTTTTTCACATAGGAGGCGAGGGAGTAGGCACTCCTTGTTTGTCGGAAGCGCACCAGGTCGCACACCAGGGCATCAATGGCCTCTTCTCTGTCCTTCAGGCTCATCCCCTCCACTTCACGCCTAATGTTCTTCTGGAGCAGGTGCAGGGCAGTGGCACCGTAAGGGAGTTTCGCCTTGATGACGTGGATGGCCGCAAGGCAAACTACTTCCCACGCCTCGGTTTTTGAGGAAAAGAAAACACAGGGCAGGTCTTCACCCCCACCACCAGGGTCAGGTGGGAAGAGCTCAGAGAGTGGGGGAACCCCCTGGGGGACGAGAATTTTCTCCTGAGCTCTGAGGTCATCGGGTGCGGGGAGGATGTCGCCATGCGCCCCTGCGTACTCCAGGGCCTCCCGCAGGTAAGGGATTTCCTTTGCTGCCCCCAGACCCTGAAGGAGAACCAGGTATTCCTGGGGGTTTGTGTCAAAAACCTTCATAACCGCCTTTGCGTGCTTGTGGACCGCTTCAAACGCCTGGGCGAAGAGGAGATACCCTTTGTGGTCCTTCCTCTCGTGGAGGATGGTGGCACAGGCGAGGAGCCACCGCAGGAGGCGCAAGTTGGCCTCAAAAAGGGTCACCACACTCCGGTTGAGGAGCTCAGCAAAGGCGAAATTTTTGAGCTTCAACCATGAGGTAGGCAGGAGGAAGAAGCGCACCTTAGGGTTCTGGCCCCAGAAGGCGAAGGCTCCCCACAGCACATTACCGGCCAAAATAGGGACAACGGTCCAGTGGCCCCGTCTTTGGGGGAGCAGGGCGAGGAACTCTCTAATCCCGAGGTTAGCGAGGTCCAGGGTTCGGGGGAGAGTTTCTCTCTTTAAATCCTCGACAATCTCAGCCAGTTGATAGAAATCTTCCTTTTCCACCGATTTTCTCCAAAATTTTTCTGCTGTCATTCGCAATTGTACAAAAATCCGGGCAATTGTCAAGCTTATACATGGGAAACATAACTTCCAAAAGGAGGAATGCTCGTGGAGACAAGGGAATCCGGCGAAGGTAAAGTGGTTCTGCGTCCAAGGGATGTGCAAAAACTTTTGGGGATTGGCAGGAACCAGGCCTACCACCTGTTCCGGCGCCCAGATTTCCCCGCCAAACGCTTGGGCCGCTCGTGGTTGATAAGCCGTGCCGCGTTTGAAAGGTGGTTGGAGCAGCGAGATGCAATTGACCACTGAGCGACTTTTGCAACTACTCAACGGCGTGCGGCAAGTAGGCCCGGGGAAGTGGGTGGCCCGATGTCCAGCACACGATGACCGCCGACCTTCGCTCAGCATTGCAGAAGGCAA
>APCU01000182.1 GCA_000347575.1 Candidatus Caldatribacterium saccharofermentans OP9-77CS
TGTGCTTCTCCTCTTTTTCCTCTTCCGGATGAGTAGCAACGCTTTCCGCCGGAACCCCACGCCCTGGGTGGGGATGCTCTTTGGGATTCTCGTCTTTAGCTTTCTGCACGGATTTGTGGATGTCGACTTCAACCTCGGGGCATACCAGCTTGGGGTGTGGTTTCTGGCAGGATGCCTGGTTCAGGGGCTCCTTAAAGAGAGCAAAAAAGAAGCCATCCTTCCCTCCTTCTTCCTCGGCGTGGCCTTTCTACTCTTTTTCATTCTGAGCTTTCTCCCCGTCCCTTCAGAGCGCTTCAAAACGCTGGGTGATTCCTTTGTCCAAGAAAAGAAGTGGGACGAGGCCGTCTACTTTCTCGAACGAGCTTCCCGCTTTGAGCCCTGGAACCCAGAAATCCACTATGCCTTAAGCCGGGCCCTGCGGCAGAAGTTCCTCCTTGAGCGCAAAGAGGCTCTCCGCCAGTGGGCCATTGAAGAGGGAGAGAAAGCCCTGCGCCTTGCCCNNAGGAACGCTTCTATCCTCGAGCACGTGGGCATTCTCTACGCCGAGCGGGGAGACTTTGACCGGGCACTTCCCCTCCTCAAAAAAGCCGTAGAATCCAATCCTTTCGAGCTCCGCCACTACCTGAACCTCGCCCGAGTCTGCCACTATACCGGGAGATTCTTCCTGGAAAAGGGCGAAAGAGAAAAAGCCGTCTTCTTCCTCAAAGAGGGCATCGCGGTGGAGGAACTCCTCAGAAAGGCTGAAGGGCGCTCTTTAGTACCATTGAAGTGGGATACCGGGGAAATTGAAAAACTTCTCGAAGAGATGAAGACCTTGAAAGGGAAGTAGAAAGGCTTCCTGGCGCTTGCCCACCGCAAAAGCGGAATGGTCGCCGCAGCGCTCCTTCCCTCTGTGGTACAATAGAGGAAACTCGCTCAAGAAGGAGGAATGTCTATGCACCGAGGTACCTTTCTCCTTGCCCTCATCCTGGGACTTGTGGTCCTTTTTGCCCTTTCTGGATGCTGGTGGTTCGAAGGCCTTTTCCCTCCTCCTTCACCATCTCCCTCTCCTTCGCCATCGCCTCTTCCCGCAAACACCGATATGGACAGGAAGGACTTCACTTTACCCCTTGTGGGAGGCGGTACCCTGACCCTTTCTTCCCTGAAAGGCAAACCGGTGGTCCTTGTCTTCTTCTCTCCGAACTGCCCCCACTGCAGGGAAGAGGTCCCAGCCCTCAACGCTGTGTACAATAAGTACAAGGACACCCATGACCTTGTGGTCCTTGGTGCTGGATACGGCTCAGAGGCGAGCATCGAGTACTTCGTCGAGCAAAATCGGGTGCAGTATCCCGTGGTCTCCTTCACCGACCGAGCTATCCTTGAAATGTATGGGGTGAGCTACGTCCCCCACAACGTCTTCTTCGACCGTGAGGGGAACATCGTGAGGACTTTTGTCGGTTCTCTTTCCCTGTCCACTCTGGAAAACTACCTTGCGGGAATTCTCTGAGAAAGAAGACCACAAGCCAGGGGTTTCCTGGCCTGTGGTCAATGCTCATTCACACAGCCAATCAAGAAACTCGTCCCACTGGGTATCCCGCGCAAAAGCGAGACTATAGTAGTCGGGAGCACCGAAACTCGGACACGAATGGAGATATATCGAGAGCCCCTTGGCCCCAAGGTAGCGTCCTGAAGCCCGGTTGTAGATTACGGTGTTTTTCAGTTTCGTCTGAACCTTTGTCAAAGCAGACTTTAACCCACGGTCTTTCAAGTAACGATCATTCCATTTCTTGAGCAGTCGAACAAAATTCTCGATATCCGCGTAACCAAGTTCTTCGTCAATATAAGGCGAATCCGGAGAAACAGCTCGACCACTCAGGGCTGGGAAGTCTTTGTTCGAACGGAGGAACCATTGTGCCAGTCCACNGATGGCCTGGGCCAGGGCACCAACACGGGAAAGACGTATGACCGAAAGCGTGACGCTTCCTCCCCCGTAGTAAGCAAAGTAGCTTTTCACAATCTCCTGAGCCAGGGCTGTGGGGCTCATGGTAGGGCTTTGGGCAAGTCGGCGGAAAAGGCGTTTGTAGTCCCATCCATCCACTGGCTCTGAAGCCTGGGAAGCCACAAGAATGTCTCCATAGTTCCTGATTTCATAGGCTACTTCCACCATAGCCATAAGGCAAGCATCCATTCCAATAAGGTTGAACCGAACACCTCCCGCCTGAAGTGCAGAAGCAAGCTCGGGCAAAGTGAGGTAATCTCCACCCGCCGAATCGTCCCAGCAAACACCCTTTACAGGATTCCTCCACCCTGCTCCGTGGTTCCAGAGAATGAGGGCATACCTCCGTGCAGGATATCTTTCCCGCACAAACCGGATAAATGCCGCCAGAGTTGTTCCATCTCCAGTATTCAGGTCGGTTGTGCCACTCCAGATATCCAAAACCTTTCCTTCCTGCAGAGAGCAATACCTGGTTTCCCCTCCCCCATCAAAGAGCACAACCACGTTGACTTTGCTCTTTGCTCCTATCCCCGAAGCTGCCATTTCTTGAAGATCTCGGAGAGCATAGGAATAAAGGTTGTTGTCCGCCGCCATGTACACTATAACGGTCCATGCCGCAGACCCCGAAGCCTTAACATCCCCTTCGAGAGCCTCTTCGGTACCCTCAAAGTCCCCTTCTTCCTCTTCAGAGGGTGGTGGGGGGATGTTCTCCAGACAACCACTCACCACAAACACCACCACGAGCAAGAGTACCGAAAACCCCACCCAGAACATAACCCTTTTGGGCATCTTGCTTCCCTCCAGACTACCTCTGAAAAGAACCGCTTGCTGCCTTACCGCCAGGTAAAGAAAACCCCGGGAGAAACCCCCCGGGGTTCA
>APCU01000183.1 GCA_000347575.1 Candidatus Caldatribacterium saccharofermentans OP9-77CS
CGAAGGAAGGGTTGAGGATCCCTCGCCCTTCAACTTTTTCTGCGCGGACAACGGGAGGCAGGCGCGGGAGGCGGCCAACAGGAAGGGGCTTGTCGCCCTCTACTACGGGAACGCGAGATGGGATTCCAGTGGCGGGAAACACGAGTTCTTCGCCATATCCGAGGATCTTGCGACCAGGCTGCTCAACGGCGAGGCGATCACGGCGGAGGAGAGGCGGGCGGCTGGCAAAGTGGATTTGGAGAGGCGAAATTACAGTTTCATCCAGCGCGGGCGCGGATCTTGCAAAAGTGGCAAGCGAGAGGCTCTCCATGGACATCAAGAGGCAGCTGGAGCGGATAAACGCTTTAAGAGAAGATGCTTACAGGAAAGTGGCCTCAAGAAAACCTGACTACGTGGCGTAAAATGGCGGCGATGGAAAGGTTTGCCAGCTGGCTGCGGCAGTGGTATAGCAGCGAAGAAGTGGAGGCCATGCTGATGAAGCCGTGGGACGCCCGCGAGGGCATCAAGCTCAACGGGAGAACGTTCATGAACGTTGAGGAGTTCCTCTGCCTCGCGGCGTCGTTCGCGGCTGAAGAAAGGCTTCACAGAAAAGTGGAAGTGGTCGCGGACGGCGAGAGGGTTTACGCCTTTGACCTTCAAACCAGAACCGTTTTGGCGGCTGCCCGCCTGAAAGACCTGAAGGTCTGCGCCAAAAGCCTCGAGGCGCTCCTGTCCGAGCTGGAGAAACAGGTCGAGGAAGCCGAAGGCTACATGGCGCTGAGGGCCCTGATTTCCTGACCCTTTTAAAGGGCTTCAGCCTAAAACGTTTTAGGTGTAGATGGGTTTGGATGCAAGAGCCGAAGAGATAGTCAGCCTCTACACGCCTGGAAACTACCTCCTTAAAGGCTCAAGCGAGGAAGTAGCCCGTTCATACCTCAAAATGGAGAAGGAAAAGTGGCTGCTCCTCGTTAAACACGACTACGTGCTCGCGCTTGTAAAGAGGGATCTGGAAGCCGCGTCAAAGCTTGAAAAGGCATACAACGCCGTCAGGACCATGTTCGACTGGCAGGAGGACATGCTAAAGGAAGTCGGGGAAAAAATGTCCCAAAGGCCGTCTGAGGCGGCTGAAGAGGCGGTGAAAGCGCTGTTCAAGCTTTACGCAAAAGAGGTTCAGGAGAACACGCACCTCGAGGTTTTTGGCTTCAAGCTGGCCCTTGGAAGCTGGAGAGCCAAGCCCGATGAAACCGTAAAGGACGGGTCTGACAGGGGCTTGGACTACGAGGCGGACATCAAGGGGGAACTGTTCAGGACGGAGTGGCGCTTATGGTTTGCGATAACGCGGAAGCTTTCAGGCATATCAAGAGAGGCCAGGGTGAAAAGGGACAGGGTTACCTGCTGGTTCGCAAGAAAACTCTACTCCACAATCGACGCCTACCTGTTCGGAGCGAGGGAAGGCTACGAGAAAATCGTCGACCCATATATTGAAACGGCAATCGAGGACTCCCTTGCCGGGAGGGAAGCTGACTACTGGAAGGCAACGGAGCAGTACCACCTCAACCTCGCCTCCTACTACCTCAAGTACAGCGAGGGAAAACATCCAGGCATGTACCTCGACTACGACCTGGGGGCAGCGCGGGAAGCCGTAAAATGCATAATAAAGGCCCTGATGGCTAAACTGCAAGTTGAACCCGGATCCATTCCTGAAGGGGAGTTCATGAAATACGTTACCGAGAAGCTGGGCATTCCAACCCTCATGGGCCTCTATGAGGAAGCCGTGCGCCCGCTGTTCGATATAAAGCACGAGATTGAAACAATGTTCGAAGAGCCCTCTGAAGAACGCAAAGCGGCTGAAAAAGAGCAGGTGAGGAAGTGCAAGTTCTTCGTCAACGTTATGAAACACGTCTTCTTCACCAGGCCTGAAGAGAGGAAGTTCACGATCACGATTGACGGCAAAAACTTCTGAGGCTAAAACATTTTCTCGAGGTCAGACCTGTCCTGCGGGTTGCTGAGGTCAAACATCCTTCCCCTTAACCTGGCCTGCTGGTCGGCTTGTTGCTGGCTGGCCTGCTGAGTGCTGGGAGAAAGTCCTTGGAAGAAGCTTCCAAGTGAAATTTCAGGTTGCCTTAACGGGGCTTTCGGCGCTTGAGAGCGCTTTTCCGAGCCCATGATTAAAGAGGCCACCTTAGCCTCGTTACTTTCAAGGTGCTCGAGCGCGCTCCTCAGATCGGTACGCTGTAGCCCGCCTTCCCTGGCCCTCTGCCAGTTCAGCATGAAATTGTGGAGCAGCTTTCCTCCCTCCTCGTACTCCATCAGCTTTTCGATCATGTCTTTGTACTGGTGGCCGAGCTCACCCAAGCGCTCCTTCGGCACGTCAACGCTTAGCTCCTTGGCCACTATCGCCCCGACCTCCATATCGGACCTCTTTCCGTCCTCACCGTAGATGAGCTGCTTAGCCCAGTTAACGCCTTCATCCGCGGACAACGTCACCCCGGGCTCCGCGCCCCTGAGCCTCTCCCCGTAGTTGCCGGTCATCAGGGCCAGGGTTCGAGCCTTCACCGCCTTGCCATACTTGCCCAGTGTTGGAGTTTCAAGTATGCGGGCCCAGTATCCCGGCCCAACGTCCTGGTCTTCGAGGTTCGGAGCGAAATAGCGGTTTCCCAGCATCTTCTCCACGTTTTTACGGTATTCCTCGTGACTGTCAAGGGCCTCCGCTATTATGGTGCCCTTCACCTCCTTGGGCATGCCCGCGAACTCCTCGAGTTTTCGGCTTACTCTGTAAGGTATAGGCGTGTCCACCGCGCCCTGGAGGAACTTCTGAATTCTCGCGCCAACCTCGGCCGGATCTCTGAATTTGAGCCCTGTCTTCTGCTCGAA
>APCU01000184.1 GCA_000347575.1 Candidatus Caldatribacterium saccharofermentans OP9-77CS
GTCACTGCGAGCTCGTAGTTTCGTCTGCGAAGCAGTCTCCTCTCTCATCCTGTGGAGATACGAGATTGCTTCGCTTCGCTCGCAACGGCAGGAAAAGCACCTGCCGGATTGCTTCGCTTCGCTCGCAACGGCAGGAAAAGCACCTGCCGGATTGCTTCGCTTCGCTCGCAACGACAAAGAAACATCCATCGGATTGCTTCGGGCCTTCGGCCCTCGCAATGACTGGCGAAAAGAGTCACTGCGAGTCGTCGTTTCGCCTCCGAAGCAGTCCCGTACCTGGATTATTGCATCGCTTTTCCCTGGAACGGCAGGGAGAAAGGCCCCACCACAGCGCGGAGCCCCTCACCCTGTGGTCCTGGAGAATGGAGAAAGAGAGGCATTTCTTGCGATACCCTGGAGCACCTCTTCGAACTTCAGTGCTTGCTTTTCCAGGCTAAATTCGAGGGCAGTTGCTCTTCCTCTCTCTTCGAGGACCTTCCGGGCTTCTTCGTTTTGCAGGAGAAAGACGAGAGCATAGGCAAGCGAATCCACGTCTCCCGGTTCGGCAAGGAGAGCGTTGTAGCCCTCCTGAGCGTAGGTTCTGATACCGCCGCAGTCTGTGGCAACCACTGCCGTGCCCGAAGCCATGGCCTCAAGAGGGGGAAGGCCAAAGCCCTCGTACCAGGAGGTGAAGAGAAAGACCGTGGCTTCCCGGTAGTGCCTGGCAAGTTCATCCTGAGGGGGGTTGAGGACGATTTTGAGGGGAAAGGAGATGCCGTACACCCTTGGGCTGACCTGACACACCCAGTGGACTTCAAAGTTGGGGTATATGCGCCAGGCCTTTTCAAGGGCCTGCAGGGCGATATCGAATCCTTTAAAGCGAAGTTGAGGGTTCCCCACAAGGAGCACGGTATTGTTGCTCTTTTCCCTTCCCGGGCGGTAGAAATCTGTATCAACACCGTTCGGCACAACCGTAGTGTTCCGGCCATACCGGATCTTGAGGATGGTGCCAAGGAGAGGAGAGACAGTGATAATGGGCCAGGGGACAGCGTAATTCTTCTGGAGGAGCTGGCGGACTGGAGAATCAGGGCGGAGGTCCTGGTAGTCTCCAAAGAGGAATTCGCTTCCCTGTTCGAAGAGCACCACAGGCACAGGCGATTCGGCGAGTTCTTCCATTTGTTGAAACCATAGAGCGATAACCACGTTGCATCCTTTGATGAAGGGCAGTATCGGCTCATGGGGGGATATGAGGATTTCCTGCACCTCGCCTTTGCCAAGAAGACTCCACTCAGGGATAGCGCTTTCGTTCCTTTCTCCCCGCCAGAAGAGTACAATGTTATGCCCTCGTCTTTTGAGAATTCGAAGGTATTCAAAGAACATTTTCATTCCTCCGGTGAGGTGCTTGTGGGGAATGTAAGCGCCAATGGTGAGGGGGCCGCTACTTTCTTTTTCCTGCGCCTCCGGTATAAAGACGGCATCATCCTGCTTCCGAGAGGCAGATTGTGTAGGGAAGAGGTGGAAGACCTCCGCACCGTTGTTCCCGATGGGGATGTGGAGGTAACTGAAATCAAAATCCACGAAGTCAAGGATGTGCCACCTGCTTCTGTGGGCCTCAAAGGCATTCCCAAGATACGCACCCTGAGGAGCAGGAAATCGCGGTGTTGAGACAAGGAGGGATTTTCGGGTGTGCAGCAAGAGATCCTGGAGGAGTTTTCTTCCTTCCTCTTTTTCAAAGTGTTCGAGAACGTCTATGAGAAGAATAACATCGTACTGGCCTAAAGAAGGGAGGATGTCTTCAATCCTTCCGTAAAAGACACGGTTGTAAGCAAATTCGTGTATGGGATTCCGGTACCCCTCAAAGGCCTCAACACCGTCGATTTTCACCTTCCACCGGCTTCTCGCATACCTCTCATAAGGGAGTTCCAGTGCTTCCCGGAGGAGCACTCCATACTTTCCAAAGCCTATTCCCACGTCGAGAATGGAACTGGGCTTGAGATGGGCAACCTGTTCGATAATGACCGGTATGGCCTGAACAAAGCTCAAAGGCATAGATTTCCATCTCCTCTTTGCTCGGCTTCTTCTTCAAATCCTGGAATGAATTTTTATGCCAGANTNNCTNGCACAGTTTTTTCTCCAGANTGAGGGGTTAAGCTTTTTGCATTCCTGTCGATAATCTNTGAGGGGTGGTGCAGATGCTCCAGGTGGTGGCAGAAGGAACTCCCGCTTTTGAGGAACTCCTCGAAAGAGGAGATGCGCTCCTTCGGGAGGGGCGTTTCGCCGAGGCGGAAGAGTGTTTCCTGAGGGCTCAGGATACCGGGAAAGACCACTTTATCCTGGCCAATGGCCTTGGGGTTTTGGCCTATCACCGGGGAAGGTACAGGGAAGCGGAGAAGCTCCTCAGGAAGGCGGTGCGGCTCAATCCGGAGTATGCCGAGGGGTGGAATAACCTCGGGGCGGTGTACGTGGCACAAGGGAAGCTTTCTGATGCCAGGGCCTCCTTTGCCCATGCCCTGCGGCTTTTCCCCGACCTTCGGGATGCCCAGGAGAATTACCTCTTCATGTGCGAGAAGATGAAAGTTCGCTTCCCTTCCCTGAGCCTCTGCATGATTGCGAAAGATGAAGAGGCCAACCTCCCCCGGGTGCTGTCCTCCGTTTGTGGCCTTGTGGACGAGATCATCCTCGTCGATACCGGGTCTTCAGATCGGACCCGGGAGATTGCCCGCTCTTTCGGAGCCCGGGTATACGATTTCCCCTGGTGTGACGACTTTGCCGCGGCAAGGAACGAGGCCCTTCGCCATGCCACCGGAGAGTGGATTCTCGTGCTCGATGCCGATGACGAGGTGGA
>APCU01000185.1 GCA_000347575.1 Candidatus Caldatribacterium saccharofermentans OP9-77CS
GAGCGGTCTTCACCGACCANGACANTTGGGCGTCCTTATCCCACCTTCTCTTCTTCCTTCTTCATAATACATCGAATAAATGGTTTACCAGGAATTTAATATACGGTGACAAAGGGAAAGCCCTCGCGATGACCCCCGCTTTGTCACTGCGAGCTCGTAGTTTCGTCTGCGAAGCAGTCTCAAAAGCACTCCGAAAATACCGGATTGCTTCGGGCCTTCGGCCCTCGCAATGACCAGCGAAAAAAGTCATTGCGAGGTCGTAGTGTCGCTTGCGAAGCAGTCTCAAAGCCAGATTGCTTCGGGGGCTCCGCCCCCTCGCAATGACCCACAAAAAAGTCACTGCGAGGTCAGAGTTTCTTTTTCGAAGCAGTCCCCTCCCTGAGGTTCCCCACCACTTTGCAGCCTCAGAAGGACAGGAAGGGGAGTGGCCCGAAACGACCGAAAAAGGGTACAAGCGGAAAACCGACCCTTAAAACCCCTGCGGAAGAGCCTACATGGTATAATAGGCGCGATGGAGGTATGTCGGGCTTCAGCATTGAGGAAGTCAGGTCGTGTGCGAGGGGAAGGCTGTACAGCATAAACGCCCGGGGGGAAAGGATCAGCGTCCTCTTCCTCCATCACGCTTTAGAGAGGGTGCAGAAGTGGTCCCTTGCAGAAGAGCAGGTCCTGGAAACGCTCCTTTTCCCCGAAGAGGTTGTCACCGGGCACGGCAAAAGGTATATCGCCCACAGAAGGTACGAAGGCTCCCATCTTGTCCGGGCCATTTATGAATACGACGGCAGCACACCGGTGCTCGTCACCGTGTACTTCCCCTACGCTGAGCGGTACTTCCAGGGAGGTGAGGTCTTTGAAGATAAAATACTCGAGAGAGGCTGATGTGCTCCTGATAGAGCTCAGAGAGGGCCATCCAGCGGACTCCATAGACCTGAAGGAAGGGGTTATTCTCCACCTTGACGAACGGGGTCTTCCCCTGGAAATAGAAATACTCGACGCCTCGAAGCTCACTTCGCTTGAAGAAATCCACATTATGGCGCCCCTTGAAGCCGTCCGCTGAATCCGGGTTTTTGCGTTTCCCATACACCCTGCAGTAGCCCTCAAGGTTAAAGACCGGTCCTCGATCAGCCCACACCGGACTCCTGGACTTGCAGTGCTTCTCCTGCCGTGTTGTTGCAAACTTGTCGTTTTGCTCTTTTTCTGCTACTGCGAACTCGTTGTCTCGTTCGCAAAGCAGTCTCCAAAATTGCCTCGGGGCCTTTGACCCCTCGTAACGGCAGAAAAGCAATGCCAGACTGCTTCGCTTCGCTCGCAGTGATCTTCCATTTGTCACTGCGAGCTTCGCTTTTTCGCCCAGCGAAGCAGTCTCCCCTCTCCCCACCTCGTGGAAATGCGAGACCGCTTCGTCGCTTCGCTCCTCGCGGTGACAAAGTATGGGGTCACTGCGAGGTCGTCTTTTCGCCCTCTCCCTTGTCACTGCGAGGTCGTCTTTTCGTTTCCGAAGCAGTCCCTTCAGATTGCTTCGGGGCTTCGCCCCTCGCAATGACCAGCAAAAAGAATCACTGCGAGGTTGTCGTTTCGCTATCTCTCTTTGTCACTGCGAGGTCGCATTTTCGTCTCCGAAGCAGTCNCTNCTCAGAGATTCCTCGCCGCTGTGTGACCNGGAAAGACAGGAAACATGGAGAAACGGCAGTCGGCGCAAAACAGTGGAACCATTATCCTGAGTCCGAAGAAACATGGCCCAGAACTTCCCGGACCCTCCCGAGAACCTCCCGGGCAATAGCCAGAGCTCTCCTGGCATCTGCAGCCGTGGGCTCTCCCTCCGGTAAAAGCCCAAGGTCGGCGGGATAACGGGATTCGATGTACAGGCCGTTCAAGAACTCAAGTTCTTCTTTATCAAGGGAAAGGCTCTGGTACCGCCTCCTGACCCTCTGGTACAGAAAAACGAGGTCATGGGTTTTCGGAGGGTTCACTTTCTGGTTCCAGAGCAGCCCTTTCAGGAGTTTTTCCACGCTCTGCTGGGCGTGAAAGGAGGCCAGGCGATATATCCCCTGGTTGTAGAGTACTTCTGCCGCCTGCAGGTCTTCCCGGGCATAGTCAAACCAGGGGTTTCTGTTCATAGAGCACTTTCCCCGTGGAGAGGACCTCCCGAATAAAGGGCGATCCTTCTTTGCGGAGGAATTCCACTTCTTCCGGGGTCAGGACGATGACGTCAAGGGGGATTTTTCGGGAAATACCTCTTAAGGCTTCCACCCGCCGGTTCACCCTCCGTTCCCCGGTTCGTTTAATCACCAGAAGGTCGACATCGCTCTCGCTGGACCCTTCGCCCTTAGCCAGGGAACCGAAGAGTACGATTTTCTCGGGATGGTACTGCCGTACAAGCCTCTCCACGATTCTCGCCAGTTCTTTTTCCCGGAAGTCTTCCCGAAAGCGCGTTCTCTTTCTCATCCTTGACCCCTGCCTTCATTGTACCACACCCTTTTCTGTACCCCTCACCACCATGAGGTTGTACGTTCGCTGCCCCCGCGGGAAGGTCCCGGTCTCTTCTTCTCCCTCACAGGACACGTGTTTACCCCTCTTTCACCCTGCAAGGTCGCAATATTCCTCCTCAAGAACCCCCTTTCGTCATTTTGCCTGCCACAAAGACCTGGAGATGATTGCTGTGAAGTTGTTCCCTGCTTCCAAAGAAANTTTTGAGACTGCTTCGCTCCGCTTGCGGTGACTCCTACTCTGTCACTGNGAGGTCGTAGTATCGTTTCCGAAGCAGTCTCGCTTCTTTCACCTTTCAGGCGGTCACTGCGAGGTCGTAGTGTCGCTTGC
>APCU01000186.1 GCA_000347575.1 Candidatus Caldatribacterium saccharofermentans OP9-77CS
TGGAGCGATGGAGGACAGGGTGAAAATTCTGGTATATGGGGCTTTAGGTATTGCCCTTGTGGCTTTGGCCACAATGAGCATCCAGATTCCGGTGCCCCAGACCCGGGGGTACATCAACCTGGGGGACACGGTGATTTTTGTTTTTGCCATGCTCTTTGGAGCCCGGATTGGAGCGCTCGCTGGGGGTGTAGGGTCGGCGCTGGCTGACCTCCTCACAGGATACGCGCACTGGGCACCTTTTACGCTTGTCATTAAGGGGATTGAAGGGCTTCTTGTGGGCCTTTTGGCCTCAGGAGAAAAGAGCTATCCCGTTCGGGTTCTTGTGGGCCTTCTTGCAGGCCTTGTCATGGTTTTCGGGTACTTCCTCACCGAAGTCGTCCTCTACGGGGTTGGAGCAGCCCTGGCCGAACTTCCGGGGAACTTCATCCAGGCTGGGAGTGCGGTGGCGATCGGCCCCCTTGTTGTCTTAGCTCTCCAGAGAATTGCGAGGGCCATAATCCGCCGAATCTGAGGAGAGTTTCTCCAGGACCTCCCTTGCAATTTCTGGAAAGGCCGCAAGGAGGCGGTGCACAAGGGAGGGGATGGCTTCTCTGTCTTTCCCCTCAAAGCGAAGGGTGTACACGGGCTCGGTCACGGATTTCCTGATGAGCGCCCAGCCCTCTTCCCACTCCACCCGCAGGCCGTCGAGTTTCAGGATGTTGCCGCTTTGCAGAGTGCTCTCAAGGAGGGGAAGGAGGTTTTCCCGCCCTTTCTGAGGGATACGGATATCTGGGGTTACGAAACTCTGGGGGAAAGCGGCGATGATGGACGAAAGAGGTTCGCTGTTTCTGCTCAAAAGAGTGAGGAAGAGCGAGGCGGCGTAGAGCCCATCGTCCCGTCCGAGTTCTCGGAAGAAGTAGTGGCCGCTGATTTCTCCGGCCATCACAGCGTTTTCCTCAAGGAGCCTCCGCTTGATATAGGCGTGGCCTGAGCGCTCCGGAATGGGGATGCCTCCGGCTCGGCGCACCTCTTCGGGGACGACGGAGGAACACTTGAGATCGTAGACGAACTTCTTCTCCCCAGGGATAGGGGCGAAGTGCTGGCGGATGAAGAAGATCATCCCCTTTTCTCCCTCAAGCACCGTCCCATCGTCGGCCACGAAGACCACCCTGTCGCCGTCACCGTCAAAAGCAATGCCAACATCGGACCTCGTTTCCAGAACTTTTTCCCTCAAGGCTTTAAGGTTTTTCGCCTGCGCAGGATTAGGAGGACGGTTGGGGAAAGTACCATCCGGGGTGCAGAAGAGAGGAACGACCTCGTGTCCCAGGGAATGGAGGAACCTTGGGGCGAGTTCAGAGTAGCATCCATTCCCGCAATCCACGACAACCCGCAGGGCACGCTGAGGAGGAAGGACCCGGGAGGTGAGGAACGTTAGGTACTTCTCTGTGAGATTCATGCTCAGGAGGTGACCCCTTGCACTCTTGCGAAACGCCCGTTCTTCCACTTGCCGGGCCAAAGCGGTGAAGTCCTCGGGGAGGGGAGGACGATGGGCGAAACCGATTTTGAAACCATTGTACTGGGGAGGGTTGTGGGAGGCGGTGACCATAACCCCTGCCGGGGTGCGGAGGTGGTCAATGGCAAAGTAGAAAAGGGGTGTAGGGACAGTGCCCAGGTCGACCACGTTGCCGCCACTGTCTCGAAGCCCCTCAATGAGCGCCTCCTTGAGGGAAGGAGTGTGGGTGCGGACATCCCCGCCCACAGCGAAAGAGGTCCCCTCAGGGAAAGAGGAGGCGAAAGCCCGACCNATGAGNTANGCAACCTCNGGGTTCAGTTCTTCAGGGACTGTGCCACGGATGTCGCAATCTTTAAAGATGCCCACGGTCACTTCACCTCAAGGATACCCCGGGCAATGAGGTCGTACATGGCTTCGAGAACCGCCCCTTCCGGAGTGTAGCGAGGGACAAACCCNAGGAGTTCCCAGGCCTTTTGCATCAGGACGCAGCACCCCTGGCGAACATGAAGGGCGGCCTCTTCGGGATACCCAAATCGCTCGGTGTACTCCTCAAGGGGCATCGACCTGAATCGGAAGGGTTTCCCAAAGGAAGTGGCGATGAACTCTCCAAGGCCAAAGAAGGTCATCGCGTACCGGGCACCACAGTTGAAGGCTTCTCCCACAGAGGCTCTGGGATTTTCAAGGGCAGCGAAGAAGAGCTCAGCCACATCCTGGGGGTGGACGTGGTGGAGCGTGCTGAAGCCCCCGTCAAGGAGGATGACCTCTTCTCCGTTGAGGATTTTCTGGAGCGTCTGCGGATTGTGGTCGCCGAAAGGAGTCACGAAGGTTTTCCCCGGGCCGGTGATGTGGGTGGGGCGGATAACGGTGAGCTTGAGCTCACCCTTTTTCGAAGCGGCAAAGAGGATATCCTCAATCTCGACCTTTTTCCGGGCGTAATCGTTTTCGGGGAAGCGGGGAGCGTCTTCTGGGGTGGGAATGATGCGTGTTTTCCCATAGACCCAGGCAGTGGTGCACACGAGCAAGTGCACATCGCTTCCCCGGAGCACCTCTAAAAGTGCCTGGGCACTCTCGGGCTCGAAAGCGACGAGGTCAACAATGGCATCGGGTTTTACGGCGCGGATGTGCTCCTGGAGTATCCCCTTCCGCTCATCTTCTTCCCGATTTCCGGAGATAAGGGTGACTCGCTTCCAGAGGGGAGAGGAAGGGTAGGGCTGTGTCGTCCCCCGAGCGTACACGAAGACCTGGTACCCGGAGCTCACAAGTCTCGGAACG
>APCU01000187.1 GCA_000347575.1 Candidatus Caldatribacterium saccharofermentans OP9-77CS
CTCAGTCACGGATTCCGCGGTGATAAGTTTCCTTTCCACTCCCACCTCCTTTTGGGCGATTTTGCTTCAAGCCTATCCCAAAAGGCCATCGGGGCCAACTTCGGCTGAAGTTTTTGTTTGCGGTAAACTTCCGGTTTGGTCGTACCCCAAGGAGGATCCATGGAACGCACGCTGGTTTTGCTTAAGCCCGATGCCGTTCAGCGTAGGCTCATCGGCCGGATCATCTCCCGCATTGAGGAAAAGGGCCTAAAAATTCGTGGGTCTGAAGATGATCCGGGTCTCCCGGGAGCTTGCGGAAAAACACTACGCCGAGCACCGGGAAAAGCCGTTCTACCCGGAGCTTGTCTCCTTCATCACCTCCGCGCCTGTTGTGGCCATGGTGGTGGAAGGCCCGAAAGCGGTGGAGACCGTGCGCAAGATGATGGGGAAAACCAATCCCCTTGAGGCGGAGCCGGGAACCATCCGCGGGGATTTCGGCCTTTCCGTGACGATGAACCTCATCCATGGCTCGGATTCCCAAGCTTCTGCCGCCCGGGAAATCGCCCTCTTTTTTAGGGAGGACGAAATTTTGAGCTATAACACAGCGGATAGTGCGTGGCTTGGAGGGTGAAGATGCCGTTTGAGATCCCGTCTCGCTATGACCCGCGCGCGGTGGAGCCCAAGATCCTCTCCCGCTGGGAGGAAAAAGGCTGGGTCTGTGACCCCCGAAGCGGGAAGAAACCTTTCTCTATCGTCATTCCTCCCCCGAACATCACCGGGAGGCTCCACATGGGCCATGCCCTCAACAACACGCTTCAGGACATCGTGATCCGCTTTAAACGCATGGATGGCTACGAGGCCTGCTGGTTTCCCGGAACGGACCACGCGGGGATCGCCACCCAAGCGGTGGTGGAAATGGAGCTCCGCAAAGAAGGGAAGACCCGGAAAGAGCTTGGCCGGGAGGCGTTTTTAGAGCGGGTCTGGCAGTGGAAGGAAAAGTACGGAAACGAGATCATCCAGCAGCTCAAGGCCCTCGGTTGCTCCTGCGATTGGTCGCGGCTCCGCTTCACCTTGGACCCCGGGCTTTCCCGGGCCGTACGCACCGCTTTCGTCCGCCTTTACCGGGAGGGTCTCATCTACCGTGGGGAGTACATGATCCATTGGTGTCCCCGCTGCGAAACCGCCCTTTCCGATATCGAGGTGGAGCACGAAGAGGTGGACGGCCACCTTTACTTCGTGCGCTACCCCTTGGAGGAAGGGGACTTTGTCACCGTAGCCACCACCCGGCCGGAGACGATGCTCGGCGACACCGCTTTAGCCGTAAATCCCCACGATGAGCGTCACAAACATCTCATCGGAAAGACCGCGATCCTTCCCGTGCTCGGAAGAAGGCTCCCCATTGTGGCTGCCGAAGAGGTGGATCCGGAGTTCGGCACAGGCGTCCTCAAGATCACCCCGGCCCACGATCCCGTGGACTTCCAAATTGGGAAAAGGCTGGGCCTCCCCGCTGTAAACATTTTCAACCCCGACGGAACGGTGAACGAGGAAGGCGGGCCGTTTGCGGGAATGGATCGGTATGAAGCCCGCAAAGCCATGGTGGAGCGGCTCGAAGCCGAGGGGCTTTTGGAGAAGGTTTTGCCCTACCGCCATGCCGTGGGCCATTGCCACCGCTGCCACACCC
The DNA here is from genome assembly GCA_000347575.1 of Candidatus Caldatribacterium saccharofermentans OP9-77CS. Classification (GTDB taxonomy): domain Bacteria; phylum Atribacterota; class Atribacteria; order Atribacterales; family Caldatribacteriaceae; genus Caldatribacterium; species Caldatribacterium saccharofermentans. Next base: position 1,661 of record APCU01000187.1, read on the forward strand.
AGATTGAGCCCAGGATCTCCACCCAGTGGTTTGTCCGCATATGAAACCCCTGGCGGAGCCGGCTATTGAAGTCGTGCGCGCGGGCAAAATCCGGTTTATTCCCGAGCGCTGGACGAAGCTTTATTTCGAGTGGCTGGAGAACATCCGCGACTGGTGCATTCCCGGCAGCTTTGGTGGGGCCACCGCATCCCCGCCTGGTACGGCCCGGATGGCCAGATCATCGTGGCCATGGACGAGGAGGAGGCGAAGAAACTTGCCCGCGAGCTCTACGGCAAAGAGGTGGAAATCCACCAAGACGAGGATGTGCTCGATACCTGGTTTTCTTCAGCCCTTTGGCCCTTCTCCGTCATGGGCTGGCCCGACGAGACACCGGATCTCAAAACTTTCTATCCCACGGATCTCCTCATTACCGGCTTCGACATCCTCTTCTTCTGGGTGGCGCGCATGGTCATGATGGGTTTGCACTTCATGGGCGAGGTGCCGTTCCGCGAGGTCCTCATCACCCCCCTCATTGTGGACGAGCGGGGCCAAAAGATGAGCAAGTCCCGGGGCAACGTGGTAGACCCCATGGATCTTATCGAGAACTACGGTGCCGATGCCCTCCGCTTCACCATGGCCCACATTTCCGGAAAAGGCCGTTCCACCCGGTACTCTCCCGCTTTGCTTGCGGAGATGCGCGATTTCCTCAACAAGATTTGGAACATGGCGAGGTTTATCCTCATCAACACCGAGGATTTGCCCCAGGGCCTTTCCCTCTCCGGCCGGAAATTGGCGTGGGAGGACCGCTGGATCCTCTCGCGGCTGAGCACGGTGGTGGCGGAGGTGCGGGAGTACCTGGAGCGCTATAGCTTCCACCTCGCAGCAGGAACGCTCTATCACTTCACTTGGGATGAGGTGTGCGACTGGTATTTGGAGCTCTCCAAGGTCCGGCTCTACGGCGAGGATGAGGAGGCCCGGCGCACGGCCCAGCTTGTTTTGCGTAAGCTCCTTTCCGATTTGATCCACCTCCTCCACCCCTTCATGCCTTTCATCACCGAGGAGATCGGAAGCTACCTGGGCTTGGAGGTTTCCCAGGGCAGCTACCCCAAACCGGAAGAGG
>APCU01000188.1 GCA_000347575.1 Candidatus Caldatribacterium saccharofermentans OP9-77CS
ACCCTCCCGCAAAAACGGCATGCGTACATTCCCACTCGATTTTTGTCGAACAGGCCGTAGGCTGCAAACGCACCTTCTTAACACCACCTCTTGAAGGTTTGCCCCTCTGGGGGAAGGAGGTGAGACTATGCCCGTCCTTGTTGTTCCTGAGGTGTCCAAAGTCCTGAGCCCTGAAGAGGAGCTAAAGAGGCTTGAGGAGGAGGCCATTTCCTTGGGGATGAGCCACGAGGAACTTGCAAAGATCCAGGCCATTGGCCGCTGCCCTGCTCAAATCCGCATTCGCATCGAGCTTCTAAAGCACTGGATTTCCAGGTATGCCCAGAGGTGAGGTAAAGTGGTTTTTCTATAGTCCTCTTGCATCATAAACTTGGACATAAAAAGCGGGGCCCTTTAAAAGGCCCCGCTTTTACTCGTTTTTAGCAGAGCTCTATTGTGGGTTAAAACAACTCTATATAGATTCCAATGCAGGTACAGTCTGGCTTGCGGTATCCAATGCAGATTTTTACCTTGAGTATCCCCTCAGGCCCTGCTGGTTCGTGGGAGGTGATGATGTCTACTTTAGGGTTCGAGATCGCATTTCCCAAAAGCTCCAAAGCGACTTCGGCCCTCAAGGTCTTCATGACCTCCCCCTTCGGGGAGAGAAGCCAGATAGGCTCGATTTTCGGCGGCCAATACATCACATAAAATCCAGCATCCAGGTCACTAAGGCCTTCGATGAAAATAAGGCCGATGATGGCCTCCGGTTTAAGGACAATGGGGTCCGCAGGGACAACCGCGAGCATCATCCCACCTGAGCTCCAAAACATTGCGGCCTTTGGGTTAAGCCTGGTTTCTTTGAGGATGGGGGCATAGGCTCTTATTGCCTCCTCAATCCCCGCCTTGATCCTCGCCCAACCCTCCTCGACCGCTTGCTCCATAGGTTCAATGGGAGGAGTAGGAGGAATAGGAAGAGGAGGAAATGGAGGGACTATAACCGTCGGGGTAACAAACGTTAAGTGAACACGAAGCTGTTCAACTTGGTGATCAGCAGGTCTGCAATGCATGAGGTTGTCGAACTTCGCCTCAAAGGTCCCCGCGGCGCCAGGGGTTAGCTTTTTGCCTCTCATCCAAAGATCATTCGGTTCTTCCTTAAGGGAATAAGGGCCGAAACGCGCGCTTTGCCCTGGTGGAATTGGCACTGAGGGCACGACAGGAAATGCTCCAACCGGTTTACCATCCCGAGTGAAAGTTAGGAGTTCAATCTCGTAGGTCCAGAGCTTTCCAATGTTCGTAATTTCAACGGTTACCCTTACCTCCTGAGCAGCTGCGCTCAGCCCAGCGAAAACTAACAACCAAACTAACAGCTTGCGCATGACAGCCACCTCCTTCACCGTGTATGCACCCTCTTATACACCCAAGGATTCCCCCACAGTTTCGCAAGCTTTGAGGAGGGGCCAAGCAAAATCTTCCACGGCCTCAGAACCTAAGGCCGTGAAAGGGTTTCCATTCCCTTCCACTTTGGCGTCGGTGTAGCTTGCGCCTGAAGCATCATCCCAGCGGTGACTTACACCAACCCTCTCAAAAAAAGATGGCCGCGTTTTCCTCCACATTAAGCTCCAAAATGAGGAGATAAGGTTTCCCCTATCTTGTTTTGGCTTTCGCAGCTTGTCGTCCCGGAAGTATTTGACGGTGACGCTCGGCGCTTTGCGCTTGAGGCTCCTTTTCCTTTGTGCCCAAAGGGTAAAAGGAGAACCTAAACCGCTACCAAAAAGCCTTTTTCCCCGGTCATTCCTCGGGTTTTAGGGCTTTGGCAAGCCCGGCCAAATCCACCTGAGCCAGGCGGATCGCCGCTTCCACAATGGCGGATTTTGAGGAAGCCCTGGGCCCAAGACCATGCTCCCGCCTGAGCTTCAGCCGCAAATCCTCCAGAAGCTCCACGGCCTCCGCATCCAAATAAAAGGTGACTTTCTGTTTTTCAGTTTTACTGGTTTTCAGTTTTTCTGGCTTTACAGCCTTCGCTTCCCCAAACACCGCCTCCAAACCCTTGAGCCTCTCCTCAGTGAGCTCCGCGCGCTTCGCCACGCCGCACCACCTCCTTTGCCACCTCCAAAAAGGCCTGAGCCCCTTCCCCGCCGGGGTCGTAGGCGAGGATGGATTTCCCAGCTACCGGCGCTTCTCTAAACCGCACGCTTTTCCGCACCACCGGCAAAAGCTCCTCCCCAAACCTGCTTCGTAGCGCAGACAAAACCTCCTTNGCGTGCAAAGTGCGCGCCTCAAAGAGNTTGGGAAGGATACCGAGAACCCGNAGTTTNGGGTTCAGCTCCCCTTGGACCCGTCGGATTGTGGAGAAAAGGAGGGCCAGTCCCCGCAGGGCCAAAAATTCGCAGGAGACCGGGATGAGCACAAAATCCGCGGCCACAAGGGCATTGAGGGTAAGGAGACCTAGGGAAGGCGGGCAATCCAAAAGTATCCAGTCGTAGCCGGAAACCTGGGACAAAGCCTCAGCCAATCTCCAATGCCGGTCGGAAAGGGAAAGGAGCTCCACCTCCGCTCCCGCAAGATCGACGAGAGCTCGGAACCACAGAGAACCCCTCCGGGCTTGGGAGAATGGCTTCTCGCATCTTCCTTGGGAAGAAAAGAGTCTCGTAAACAGTGGTTTTGGCCCGGTGGTCCTCGCCGAAAAGCCAGGCGGTGAGGCCCATCTGGGGGTCGAGGTCCACCGCGAGGACCTTCCTCCCATCTTGGCCAAGGCCGCGGATAGGGAGACCACCGTTGTG
>APCU01000189.1 GCA_000347575.1 Candidatus Caldatribacterium saccharofermentans OP9-77CS
TAGGGTTTTCGACACCGAGTTAGGATACAGGGTCCTGCACCTTTTTGTCTACCCTACCTGTTGCAGATCTCTGTGAACCTATCCAGGGGATTTGGAACTTCGAAGGGGAGGGTTTTGCAGAGGAAGTTCCGGCATTTCTCTGGTCTTTTTATCCTTTTATCTCTCGGTGAGGGAGGTGGCAGAGATGTCCTCTTTCCTTGAGGTTGCGAGGAGAACTGGAGTGAGTATTGTGGAACGGGAAGGGTCCCTGTTCTGGGAAGGTCCTCACGCTGGGAAGAAGAAACCCCAGGGCCCCCTTGCAGGGAAGACCATCGGCCTTCTTGTGGCTAGCGAATTCAGCGATTTCCAGGCGTACTACCTTGCCGAGTACCTGAGCGAATTCGGGGGCTGGCCCGAGTTCCTTCTCGTTGACTGGGTAACCTGGAAGTGGACGCGGCCTCACGTGAAGGGGAAAGGGGTCACCGGAATGTGGGATATGAGCGTTGACCCTATTCCCACGATAAGCCCTAACCGGTACGGTTTCAGGCCTCTTAGAGAAGCAAGACCGGAAGAGTACGACGCCCTTGTGGTCCTTGGAGGTCACTCCGCCGACGTCATGATGACCGAAAACGAGGTGATTCGCTTCCTCCAGGCTCTGTACGAGCGTGGAGCACTCGTTGGAGCCATAGGTGACGGTGGTCTCACCCTCATCAGTGCCGGGATTCTCCAGGGCAGGCGGGCCACAGGGAGCAAAGTGGTATCGTTTTTCCTGCGCCGGATGAAGGTGTTTGAAGATGCCCCGGTGGTCCTTGATGGGAATATCCTCACCGCCCGGGACACCGTGGATACTCCACGGTTTGTCCGGGCACTCTGCAAGTACTTTGATCCCCGGTTTGTGGATGAGCGTGAGGGAATCCTTCGGGGAAAACACGTGGTCGTCATCGCTGGAGAAGATTTCGAAGACGTAGAGCTCGTTGTCCCTGTCCTCGAGTTCCTCTTTCGGGGCGCAGCGGTGACCCTGGGGACCTTCAAGGCCCCTCTGCGCGCCCGTCCGCCCCTTCTCGGCCTTGATGTGGTTGTGGGGAACTTCGGCATTTCCGTGCCCCTCCAGGAGATCCCCCTGGGGTACTACCGCATTGCCCCCCTTGAGGACATTCCCGAAGAATGCGTGAACCTCGTCATGGTGCCGGGGCCTTCTGCCCCTGGAACTGCATCGTGGCTGAGGCACCTCTTGACTTTCTCTGGAAGGTCTATGAAGCGGGGAAGGTTGTTGCCGGGATATGCCACGCACCCATTGCACTGGCGGCTGCAGGGATTCTTGAGGGGAAGAAAAGCGCCGGGTGGCTGGCCTGTAAAGACGCGGTGCCCATCATGGGTGGGGTGTACAGTTTCGACTGGTCTGCGGTCATTGATGGGCGGGTGGTGACCGGGAGGGTCCCCGACGACGTCCCGGAATTCATGGATGCGATGACCGAAGCACTTTTGCGCTCTTCTTAAGAGGTTTTCCAGAAGTCCCGTTCTGGAAGGAGGTCCCGGAATTCCTTTGGTCGCAGGGCTTCGGGATACGGGCGGAAAAAGACCTGACGCAGGAGATACGGTTCTTCAAAGCGCAAAACCCACGATTCCATAAGGCTTGTGAGGACAAGAAGGGGGATGGTACCCTTTCGGAATTCCTCAAGAAGATGCAGGAAGAAAGCTTTTTCCTGCGGGGTGATTTTGTCCTTGAAGTAGCCGAGGACATGGTACAGGACGTTTATGACGAGTTTTCGGTTCATGGCACGCCGGATTGCCTGGAGGAAGTGGGTCGCATAGGCGGTAAAAGCCTCGTCCACGTTTTCAGAAACCTGGGCGACGATCTTCCCTAAAAGCTGCGTTTCCCTCTGGTGGTGGGCAAGGAGGAAGAGCTTGTATCGGGTATGGAAATCCACGAGTTTCCCCGGAGATTTCGTCCTGAGCGTTGCTTCAAGGTCAGCAAGGGCGAAGACCTTCTCCAGGAAATGCTCACGGATGGCCAGGTTCTCAAGGCGCTTTTCGCTTTCAATGGCAAGGTAGGGGTATTTCCTGAGAACCGCTTCGGCAAACATCCCGTTCCCCAGGGCAAGGACTTTCCCTGAAGGGGCATGGATTTTCACGTCCCTGAGACCACAGGAGGGGGATTTTGCCTTGAGGATGAATCCGTGAACCCCCTGGAGGGTGAGGAACGTTTCCGAAAAATGCTCCATCACTTCTGTAAGGTCCTTTGCGGTTTCCTCCTGAAGGAGGCGTCGTTCTCCGCCTTTGAGGACGATGCGGATGGGTTTTCGGGGGACCCCAAGCCCAATGGCAACCTCAGGGCACACCGGGATGAATTCAACAAAGGNTGNAAGNTCCCGGACAAAAGCATNCTCGATGATTGCTCCATCGTACCGGCAGGGAGCAAACCCGAGACACTGGCTCACCACGATTCTGGGCCTTGGAAAGCNCCGGTTCCAGAAAACCTCGGCCATAATCCGGAGTTTGAGGAGACACTTTGCTCCATTGTACCGGTTACTCCATTGAGAGTAAAGCCTTGATTTCTCCAACCTCTTCCCGGTACTGAAGGAGGGCGAGGAACCCCGTACCTCGCCCTTTTAGCGGCACAGGGAACCCAAACAGTGACCCTGAACGGCGGGCTTTTCGTCACGGCATCGGAATATCAACGCACGGGGTAGCTCGTAAAAACCCAGGAAGTACCGGCCATAAAGGAGTGCCTCTTCTCTTTACTGACTTTCGGGGTTCTCTATGGCC
>APCU01000190.1 GCA_000347575.1 Candidatus Caldatribacterium saccharofermentans OP9-77CS
GGGACTCGAACCCGCGGCACCCAGCTTGGAAGGCTGGCGCTCTACCACCTGAGCTATTCCCGCCCGCTACAGGTGATTATAACACAGCTTCCCGGAACGTCAAGGACCCGCCCCACCCCATTCTCACCACGCAGAGGGCGAAAGTCAGAGAACACAGAAAAAACAGAGGGAGTTCTTTTCTTCTGTGTTACCCTTTGCTTTTTTAGCCTTGTACATCTTTTGGTCTGCTACCTTTATTGCTTCCTCAACGTCCTCCTCCCCTTCCCACTCGCTCACTCCAAAGGAGAAGGAAAAAGGAAACCTCGAGAGAGCCCCAGCTATCCGCTCGAGTGCCCTTGTAGCTCCCTCCTCTGTTCCCCCAGGAAACGCAAGGAGCACCTCATCCCCACCAAAACGAACCGCAATGTCCTCCCCCCGAATGCTCTCAAGGATGACCCGAGCAAGGGTTTTGAGAAGTTCATCCCCTGCATGATGCCCCCTGGTATCGTTAACTTCCTTTAAGCCGTCGACATCGAGCATAGCAAAAGCAATGCTTCCTCCGCTCCGTTTCTGCCGCTTCACTTCTCGGGGAAGCCACTCCTCAAAGAAGAAGGTTCGAGAATAGAGGCCTGTTAGATAGTCCCGGACGGAGGAACGCTTGAGGCATCGCACAACTCCCCCCACTCCAAAAAGAAGAAGCGATAGCCCCGCAAAGAGGCACACAGCCTGAGGAAAGGGGGCAAAAAGCACTCCCAGAGAAGCAAGAAAAAGTCCGCCGTAGAAAGCGAGATACCAGAACTTCTCCCGGACCAGAAACTGCGTTGCGAAGTAGCTGTGCAGAGCTACGGCAAGAAAGGCTGCGAGGAAGGTAAGCCGTACGTAATGCTCCATTCGTCACCCCTCCGAATTTCGCTGACGACCGGGAACAGCCAGGTTTTTGCAAATTATATGGTATAATCCCTAAGGATCTCAACACTTTGTTTCAGAAGAGACTGCGGACTGGGACCTGTACCTTGAGGATCTTCTCAAGAAGATTGAAAGGTCAGAAATTCAAAAGGTTCTCCTTTTCCTTCCTCTCCTCAATGGAGAATGGGAAATCCTCTCAGCCCTTACCCCAGGAAAAGGAAGCGATGTAGCTCTGCAAGGATTAAGGGTCACCCCTCCCCGGGTGGTCGACTGGTCAAAACTTGCGCAGGGAACGCTCGTTGAAAGCAACCGTAGGGGAAGCCTGCATTCTTTCTCCTTTCTCTCTGAAGGGCAAGGGGAAAAGGTGCTTCTCTTCTATTTCGCCCCCTGTCCTCTCCTCCTTCTCGTTTTCGTCCTCACCAGGGACATTACAGGGGACATTCGGGAAGTTCTGGGGAACAATCCTCTTCCTTCTCGCCTTTACGAAGCGTGGGTAGAGCACAATCGTCGTCTTGTTCTTGATCGCTTCCTCCTGAGCTTTGTCGTGTTCCTTGAGGGGATCGATGCCTATACCTACCACCACTCTCTCCGGGTAGCTGTTCTCGCCGAGCAGATAGCTTCCCGCCTTGGTCTTTCGAAGGAAAGGCAGGAGGCAGTGCGGGTTGCTGGCCTTATCCATGACCTTGGGAAGCTCTTCGTTCCCCGGGAAATTCTCCTGAAACCCGGAAAACTCACTGAAGAAGAGTTCAAAGAGGTCAAGCGACATGTCCTGGAGCTTGACCGCATTTTCCTGGGGAATGAGTTTGTAGAACCCTACGTTTTCCTGGCCCGCTACCACCATGAGCGTCTGGACGGGAGCGGATACCTGGGACTTCGGGAAGAGGAAATTCCCCTCGAGTCTCAAATTCTTGCTGTCTGCGACGTCTTCGATGCCCTGGCCCATGACCGCCCTTACCGAGAGGCGTATTCTCTGGAGGGAACCATCAGAGAACTCACCATCCTGGGAGAAACGGGGAAGCTCAATCAAGAGGCCATTCGGGCCCTCCTCTCCGAAATCCCCGAGTACTACCTATCTCCCCTGGAAGGCGAAAGGGTTCCCCTCTTCCCTGGTCTTGAGGTGGCGGTGCAAAGGATCCGGGAAGGGAAAGAAGAGGTATACCTTGGAAAAGTTGGGGAAAGCGAAGAGGAAAAGACCGTTATCGTTTTCCCCTTCAGCGCTCCTCCCCTTGAACCTGGAGAGGAAGTGCTCATTTCCTATGAACTCTCCTACCTCACCATAGAGGCAAAGGCCCGGTACCTTCTCCAAAGTGGGGAACGGTACTTCTTCTCCTTAGAGAGAGCCATGCGGCGCAGAAAAAGTTTCACCCTTCCTTGGAGCCTAGAGCTCTACTTCCTGAAAGTGGAGGGAAAAGACCTGAAAGACCTGGTTCGAGAACTAGTGCAAAACCCTAAGGGTCTCAGAAGGGCCAGGACTGAGGCTGTTGGCGGGGAACACATTTCTCTCCTTGTTGAGGACAAATCCCTCAGGGTTGGGGACAGGGTGGTGCTCCTTTTCGAAGCTTATGGAGAGCGCTTCGTTATTCCCGGGAGGGTAACGCGAGTTGAGGACCTTGGCTTTGCTCACCGCACCCTGGTTGAAGACTTTGCCCTCCCGGAACGGGAAATCGACCGTCTCTACGGCGTCATCTTCCGGAGGCAGAGGGAACTCCGGAGAGGATTCTCCCGCCGCACCCCGTAATCAGTGCTCCCAAATCCACAGGGCGATATCCCGAATGAGAGTTTCATCAACATGCCCGGGTTGTGCGTATTCCCCA
>APCU01000191.1 GCA_000347575.1 Candidatus Caldatribacterium saccharofermentans OP9-77CS
ATGAGGCCGACGGCGGAGAGGGCGGCGAGGGCCTCCCGCACGGTGGGCCGGCTTACCCCCATCATCTGGGCGAGCTCCGCCTCCGAGGGGAGTTTTGAGTCCACAGGGAAAACACCCTCCTTGATGGCCCGGAGGAGCTGCTGGGCCACCTCGGTGGAGGCCTTGGTTGGCCGGACCTTGCGGAACTCCATGGGGTTGTCTACCTGTCAGACAACATGGTAGCATTAGCCATCCATCCCGTCAACTGGGAAAGGGGTGCAGCATGATCGATCTTTCGGTGCGGGAAGAAATCCGGCGGAAAAACGCAAAGCTTGCGCGAGAGAAGAACATCCTCATCCCCACGTTTCGGGAGATGCGCGATCCCAGCCTCATCCCGGATTGGGTGAAACGGGAACTCCGGGAAATTGGCCTTTGGGACCTTCATCCCCGCAACCTCTTCCGCATCACCTGGAAAAACGAGCCTGTGCCGCACGGCGGGGGCTTCAACGGCGTAAACTACCTCGTCTTCCCCGAGGAGCTCACCGGAGTTCCTGCCAAAATCGTGGCCCTGGTGGGGAAATGGTTTCCCACTGGAGCCCATAAAGTAGGCGCGACTTTCGGGTGCCTTGCTCCCCGCCTCGTCACCGGACAATTCGATCCCACCCGGCACAAAGCCGTTTGGCCCTCCACGGGAAATTACTGCCGCGGCGGAGCATACGTGGCTAACCTTCTTGGCTGCGAGTCCATCGCCATCTTGCCCGAGGGCATGTCCAGGGAGCGCTTCGAATGGCTCAGAAAGGTGGCGGGCGAGGTGATCGCCACCCCGGGCACGGAGTCCAACGTTTGGGAAATCTTCATGAAGTGCAAGGAGCTCCAGCAAACGCGGTCCGATGTCATGATCTTCAACCAGTTCGATGAATTCGGAAACCATCTTTGGCACTACGCAGTTACCGGGCCGGCCATGGAGGAGGTTCTCTCCGCGCTCATGGGACCAGGGGAAAGGCTCGCCGGCCTGACCCTCACCTCCGGCTCCTCCGGCACCCTGGGCTGCGCGGATTACATCAAAGAACGCTTCCCTGGCGCAAAGCTTGCCGTGGGCGAATCGCTTCAGTGCCCAACTTTGCTCTTAAACGGCTTTGGCGCCCACCGCATNGAGGGGATTGGCGATAAACACGTGCCCTGGATNCACAATGTGCGNAACACCGACATGGTCATTGCCATCGACGACGAAGCCCCTATTTCCCTCATCCGGCTTTTCAACGAGCCCGAGGGNAAGGAGTACCTCCGGAAAGAAGGGGTCCCCCAGGACCTCCTGGAAAAACTCGATCTTTTGGGGATTTCCGGCGTGGCAAACCTCATCGCCGCCGTGAAATTTGCCCGGTACTTTGAGCTCACCTCCCGCGACTGGGTGATCACTGTTCTCACCGACTCCATGGAGCTTTACCAGAGCCGTCTCCAGGAGCTTAGGGAAGAGCGCGGCCCTTACACNGAGCGGCAGGCCGCTTTGGATCACAGCCGCTTCCTCCGGGGCCTTTCTACCGACTGGATGGCCGAGCTTTCCTATTGGGANCGGCGCCGCATCCACAACCTCAAGTACTTCACTTGGGTGGAACAAATGGGAAAAAGCCCAGACGAACTCCTTTCCCAGTGGTACGATTGGCCGGACTACTGGGATCGNATCCACCGCCAGGTCGAGGAGATCGATGAGCTCATCGTGGAATTCAACCGGCTAGCGGGCTGGGGGATGANTAAACCGGAGTGCACCAGCTCCGGTACTTNTCNACCTTCCCCCGGACTACGTTTTCGTAGAGCTCTTGGAGNCGGAGGAAAATGGGGCCGGGTTTCCCGGTCCCAATTTTTCGGCGATCCACTTCCACCACGGGCGAGAGGCCCGCGGCGGTGCCGCAGAGGAAGACTTCCTCAGCCACATAAAGCTCGGTGCGGTCTACCGGCCTTTCCTCTACCGGTATTCCCAGGTCCTGGGCGAGGGNGATCACGGTGTGCCGGGTGATTCCCTCGAGGATGTTGGCGGTAACCGGCGGGGTGATGAGGGTGCCTTCGCGCACAATAAAGATGTTTTCCGCACTTCCTTCGGCTACATGCCCATCCTCGTTGAGGACGATGGCCTCATCGAAGCCTGCAAGATATGCCTCGGTTTTTCGCCAACGCGGAGTTCACATAGGCTCCGGTGATCTTGGCCCGGGCGGGAATGGCATTGTCCTCTACCCGCCGCCAGGAGGAAACCATGACCCTGATGCCGCCCTCAGGAAGGTAAAAGTTTGAAAGGAACAGCGAAAATAGCGAGCTCGCTCTCGAGGTTATGGAGGCGAACACCGATTTCCTCACTGGATTTGAAGGCGATGGGCCGAATGTACACGTCTTCCCGAAAGCCTTCGCGCCGAAGGAGCTCCAAGGTGATGTGACAAAGCTCATCGGCGCTGTAGGGGATATCGATGAGAAGAATGCGGGCGCTCCGCAAAAGCCGGAGGTAATGCTCGCGCATGCGAAAAACGAAAAGCTCCTCTTCCTCTTTATTCCAAAAGGCCCTGATCCCTTCGAACACACCTGTGCCGTAGTGAAGGGCAGAGGTCATGATGGAGACCTTCGCTTCCTCAATGGGCCGAATTTCCCCGCGGAAAAAAGCGTACTTGTTTTTGACCATAACGCACCCTGCTAAAACATACCTTCGCCCAAATAAGAAAGTCAAATCGGTTGGGACA
>APCU01000192.1 GCA_000347575.1 Candidatus Caldatribacterium saccharofermentans OP9-77CS
TGTCCTCAATGACCGCCATCGCATCACCTCAAAAGAGGAGTGTAGCGGAGCGGAAGAAGGCCGGCCAGGGAGCGCTGTCCCCAGGGTTTGAGCAAAAAGAAAGGGGGCCGGAATACCGGCCCCCTTTCGCACAAGCTCAGGAAAGTTACTCCTTGTAGAGGAGATCGAGGTGCGGCTCCATCGTGAGATCGAGGACGATGCCCTTCACGTTCTTTTGTGCCACAAGATAGGCCTGCTGATAGTTGGCCCAAAGCGGGATCCACGGCACATCCTCAGCGGACATCTTCTGGATCTCCTGATAGATCTTGGCCCGCTCGGCCTCATCGATGGTGGTGAGGGCCTTGGTCATGAGCTCCTTGTACACGGGATAGCGCGGATGGCGGTTGAAGTAGGTGCCCAGGGACTCCGGCGACTCCGTGGTCCAAGGTGCAAGGTAGTTGGAGGCCTCGAGGTAATCCGGGTACCAACCGAGGAGGAACATATCGAAGCCGCCTTGGGACATGCGCTGCACATAGGCCGCCCACTCCAGGCTCTGAATGGTCACTTTGACCATGCCTGTTTCCTCAATGGCTTGCTTAAGAACAGCCGCCACGTCCGCTTCAGTAGTTCCGTAGTGGGTGGGCGTGTACCACAGGTTCACCTCGAGGGGCTTCGTCTCAGAGTAGCCGGCCTGGCGGAGGAGCTCCCGAGCCTTCTCCAAATCCCGCTTGGGGAAAACCGGAATGGACGCGCCAGCGGGCGGGAGACCCTCAGGAACCATGGTGTAGATCGGGGAGTTCAGGCCGGAGAAAACGCGCTCGCAGATGGCCTCGCGGTCCACGGCGTAGGCGATGGCCTGGCGGACCAAGGCGTTGTCCACAGGCGGCTGGGTTACGTTGAAGAGGAGGTAGCGAATGGAGACGCTTGGCCCGTGGATGACCTGCAGGTTCGGGTTCTTCTGGAGGTCCATGATGTCCGCAGGGTTAAGGGTACGGAAAGCAATGTCTACATCGCCAGCTTCTACCGCCGCGCGCAAAGCCGCCTCGTTAGCGTAGATCACCCACACGATCCTCTTCGTTTTCGGTGCCGGGCCGAAGTAGGTAGGAACAGCTTCCAGAACCACCCGCTCATCCGGCACGTACTCCACGATCCGATAGGGACCAGTGCCCACATACTGGCCGCGAGCGAAATCATTCTCCGGCGCTCCTGTATAAATCAGTGCGGGGATAACGTTATCGGTCATGCGAATGAGGAAAGTGGCGTCGGGGTAGTTCAGGGTGATTTTTACCGTGAGTTCGTCCACAGCCTCAATGCTTTTGATCACATCCGCGATGAGGAAGACGCCACCCTCAGGGCCATTCAGGCGGATCGTGCGCTCCAGCGCCCATTTCACTGCATTGGCATCACACGGGGTGCCGTCCCAGAAGACCACGCCTGGCCGAATGTGGAACGTGTAGACCAGGCCGTCGTCAGAGATCTCCCAGGACTCGGCAATGGAGGGGATGATTTTGTTGGTTCCGGGCTCCATGCCCACCAACGCCTTCGTGGTGTGGCGGAGGATGTGCCAGGTGAAGTGGTCGTAGGAGTTCGCAAAGGAAAGCTCCGTAATGCGGTCAATGGTCCCCAAAACGAGGATTTCGCTTGCGGCAAAACCCACACTCACCAATGCCAAAACCGCTGAAATCAATAACCACTTGCGCATAACGTCTTCACCTCCCGGTGGAATCTGGTTTTGCGCCCAAAAGTTTGTTCCCGCTCTCACCCCCTTTTGGGCTGATATCCAAAAATTATAGGAACGGCTCTTGCCTTTGTCTAGGCCAGCTTCTTTCTGCGGCGTTTAGGATTCACAAGATCGGAAATCCCCTCTCCAATAAGGCCGAAGCCCAAAGAAAGGAGGAGGATGGAAAGGCCGGGGAAAGTGATGAGCCACCAATACCCGGATTGTAAGTAGCGTTGGCCGTTTTGGATGTCGAATCCCCAATCCGGCGTCGGCGGCGGAAGCCCATAGCCCAAGAAGGCCAAAGCAGCTTCGGTGAGGATCGCATCGGCGATGTTGAAGGAGGATACGGCCATAATGGCGTTCAATGTGTTAGGGGCAATGTGCCGGAAAAGGATGCGGGCGCTGGAGGCCCCTGTGGCCCTCGCTGCCTCCACAAACGTGTACTCCCGCACGCGCAAAACTTCCGCTCGCGTGATGCGGAAATATGTCGGAATGTAAACAAAAGCGATGGAAGCGATCATGGGAATGAGGCCTGGCCCCATAACGGCTACTAGGGCGATGGCCAAGATCATGGAGGGGAAGGAATAAATGGCGTCCATGGTGAGGGAGAGGGCCCGGTCGGGCCAGCTACCTAAAAAGCCGGAGATCCACCCCAAAATGGAGCCCACGCTCATCGCCAACCCAATGGAGGCGAAGGCCACCACCAAGGGGGCCCAGCCCCCGGCCAAAACGCGGCTGAACACATCTCGCTGCAGATGATCTGTGCCCATCAAGTTTTTTGCGGAAGGAGGGGAAAGCCGAGGCAAATCGCTATAGCTTTTTGTTGGGTTGTACGGGGGGATTCCCGGAAATCTTCCGTACTCTTCTTTTCCCCGCGGGCCGCAGATCACGGCCATGGCAATGAATGCGAGCACAATAGCCAACCCGATCTTAAGGAGGGTTTGGCCCCTCAATGCCCGAAGGCCCGTTGCCCGCACAAACCACGCTGG
>APCU01000193.1 GCA_000347575.1 Candidatus Caldatribacterium saccharofermentans OP9-77CS
ATGGGCTCGCCCACGTAGCGCACCACCTCTTCCGCCAAAAGGGGCATGTCCTCGTAGATAATGGGAACGCAATTTTTTCCAGGAATATCTTCGGCCGTTACCACGCAGGCTACCTTGGGGTGGGCCAAAACCCTTGTTAAATCCAGGCGGAGAATGCGCGCATGGGGACGATCGGAGCGTATGGCCTTCCCGTAAAGCATTCCCGGAAATGCGAGGTCATCGGCATAGCGGGCTTGCCCTTTGACTTTAGCCTCCGCATCAAGCCGCGGAACTTCTTTTCCCACAACATTCTCCACGCGTACCGCTACCTTTACAGGACCCACCTTTGCCTCCTAGGTTTGGATTCTATCCCAAGGGCAAAAAGAAAGGCCGGGATTTCCTCCCGGCCTTCCCTGTTTCCGCCGCCATTTTAGGAAATCCGGCCGCCCATAACGAGGGAAAGGATGGCCTTCTGCACGTGCAACCGGTTCTCCGCTTGGTCGTACATCCAGGAAAGCTCGGGGTCGTCGCAGAGCTCCGGATCCGCCTCGTTTCCGCGGTCAATGGGCATGACGTGCATGAGGTATCCGGGCTTACAGAGCTCCTTCTGGCGCTGGCGCGTGTACTTCCAGTCCTTGAACTTCTCGGCGTTCTTGATTTCCGCCTCTTTTCCGATCTCGTAGCGGCGCAGGCTCATCCAGCCCCGGGGAAACACAATGGTCGCCCCTTTGAGCGCGTCGTCGAGCTCGTTTGTGACCTCGAACTTTCCGCCGCTTTCCTCCGCGTACTTTTTTGCTAGAGCCAAAGCCTCCGGCTCGAGCTCATAACCCTTGGGATGGGCCACGACCACCTCGAGGCCAAACCGCGCGGCCACGAGCATCTCCTCCTGAACAGATCCCAAGGAGCGGGCCCAGGGAGAATAGGCCCACATGATGGTGTATTTCACGCCCTTGAGATCGCTTCCAAGCTTCTCCCGGATGGTGTAGATGTCGGTAAGGCCCTGACAGGGATGCCAGGAGTTCGAGGCCATGTTGATCACGGGGATGTCCGCGTGTTCCGCGAATTTGTAGAGGATTTCCGTGTCCTCACCCCAGCGGGAAACTTTGTCCTCAAGGAGCCGGATTCCGATCCCGTGGGCATAGCGGCTCATCACTTTCGCCGTGTCCTTGATGGTCTCACCCGCTCCGGGTTTGTCTTCCAAGGAGAGGCGAAGGTCCGCGCCCGTAATGTATTGGGCATGGCCGCCGAGCTGGGTCATGGCCGTCTCGAAGGAAAGCCGCGTCCGCGTCGAGGGGTTGAAAAAGAGCATGAGGAAGGTCTTGTCCTTGAGGGTGTGATGGGGGATTCCCGCGTAGTACATGCCTTTAAGCTGCTCCGTAACCTTGAGAACGATCTCCAGCTCTTCCTTCGTCCAATCCTTCGTGCTGATCAGATCCTTTCCCGCAAGGTTATACCAGCTCATCTTCGCTCCTTTTTCCCCTCACCCTAAACCTCTCCCCAAGGGTGAGAAGGGATGCTCACATAATTTCACCCGTCACTTGCCCCTCATCATCGATCACTCATCCCTCACATGATGAGGGCCATGAGGCCTTTCTGGGCGTGGAGGCGGTTTCCAGCTTGCTCGATGATCACGGAGTTCGGCCCGTCAATGACCTCATCGGTGACCTCCATTCCCCGGTCGGCAGGGAGGCAGTGCATGTAAATTGCGTCGTTGGTGAGCTTCATCTTCTCCACGGTGGTGATCCAGTGGCGGTTTGCTTCAAAGAGAGCCTTGGCCTTCTCCACATCAAGCGGGGTTTTCCCGTCCGTGGGCTGACAGGTCCAGGATTTTGGATACACGATGTCCGCATCTTTGAAGGCTTCGTCCATATCGTGGACGATCTTGAACGATCCTCCGTATTTCTTCGTGTTTTTCTGCACGAAGTTGAGAACGTTTGGGTCCAAATCGAAGCCCTTGGGGTGAGCGAGGGTGATGTCCATCCCGAAGTAAGAGGCGATCATGATCGCCCCTTGAGGAACAGCGAGGGGCTTTTCCACCGAGCCGGAGTAGGCCCAACTCATCACGAACTTCTTGCCCCTAAGATCCGTCCCGAACTTCTCCATGATGGTCATGATGTCAGCGAGAGCTTGACAGGGATGATCCATGTCGTCCTCCATGTTGATGACGGGGATGCGGGCCCAGCGGGCAAATTCCTGGATAATGAGCCGCCCCTTTCCGTAAATCCAGCCCGTGGGCTTTCCGTAGATGCGGATGGCAATGCCGTGTCCCATCTCCGCAAGTACCCGGGCCACGTCAGCAATGCGTTCCGTGGAGTAGGCCTTTTCCTCGCCGGGGAGGGCCGGGGTGTACACGGCCTCCGGCTCAAGGTAGTGCGCATGGCCCCCAAGCTGGGTCATCCCCGCCTCAAAAGAGTTGCGGGTACGAAGCGAGCGGTTGTAGAAAAACATGAACAGGGTTTTTCCCTTGAGGAGCTCATGGGGCTCACCCCGGATGAACTTGCGTTTGAGATCGAATGCGGTCTCGAGGATGGTCTCGAGCTCCTCCCGGTCGAAAATCCATGATGGTGATGAAATCCCGACCCCGAAGATCCGTTGCCGCCATTCTTCCCTCCTTTGTTTTGCGGGCTAATCCCGCACGATTTGCGTTCCCGCACGGCCTTCCAGCGCGGCCGTGGCTTGGTTCAGGGAGGCGATAATGGCCACCTCCCC
>APCU01000194.1 GCA_000347575.1 Candidatus Caldatribacterium saccharofermentans OP9-77CS
GGGTGCCCCATTGCTGTGGCCGGACGTTGGTTCCCCGACCGCCGCGGGCTTGCTGTGGGCTTGACCCTGGCTGGTTTCGGCGCGTCCGCTTTGATTATGGCGCCCATTTTGAACGCTTCTATTTCTGCTTACGGGCCTCTTCGGACCTTCCAGATTTTCGGTATTGTGTTTTTGATCGTCATGGTCCTTGTGGCCATTCCCATGCGCTATCCTTCAGCGTCTCTTCCCGCTGAGAAAAAGGGCGCAAGGAGTGGGACACCAACAAAGGCCTTGGATTTGGACAGAATCCAAATGTTACGCACTTCATCGTTTTGGGCTCTTTGGAGCGCGTATGTCATTGGCTGCCTTTCCGGATTGATGGCGATTGGAATTGCTTCGCCGTTTGGTCAAGAGGTAGCTAAACTTTCTGCGGGTCTTTCTGCTGCCGCTGTTTCCGTCTTTGCCGTATTTAATGGGATTGGCCGCCCGCTTTTTGGATGGCTGACGGACCGAATTTCTCCCCGCAACGCTGCGCTGCTTTCCTTCGGGCTCATTTTGGGATCCGCTTTGCTTCTGTATTTTGGAGGAAGCCAAGCTCCTTTGTACTTTCTGGGCTTTTGCATTCTCTGGCTCAACTTGGGCGGGTGGCTAGCCATTGCGCCCACGGCCACTGCTTTCTTTTTCGGCATGAAACATTACGGCAAAAATTACGGCATCGTTTTTACCGCCTATGGTGTCGGCGCAATTTTGGGGAACATCCTTTCCGGTTTCGTCCGAGACCTCACGGGATCCTATGTTTCGGTGTTCCCTTGGGTCATGGCCTTAGCTGTGGTAGGCTTGGCCATCGCTTTTCTGGGGCTCCGTCCCCCCGTTTCTACTCGGGTTAAAGGTTAAGGCCAACAGTTTATCCCAAGGGCTTGGCCGCAAGCACCACGCTTTCCTCGGTTTTGTACTCCAGCTTGAACCCGTGCTTTTCGAAGATGCGGATCATGCGGATATTGTCCGGCGTGGTCTCCGCTGTGACCTTGCGGATGCCCCAACTTTTGGCGATCTCCAAGCAATAATCCGTGAGGATCCCACCTAGGCCTTTGTTCTGCCAGGGATCAGCCACGAAAACGGCGTATTCCGCATTCATCCTGTCCGGATCGGCAATGAGCCTCCCCACGCCAATCATGCGCTTTCGCCCATCTTCTTCCACGATCCCTACAATGGCCATCTCCCGGTCATAGTCGATGAAGCAGTAGGGGATGGCCATTTGGTGGGTTGTTTCCTTGAAAATATAGCGGAAGCGGAACCGGATGGATTCGCGGGAGGAGATGGCCAGCATCTCGTGCCAAAGGGGCTCATCCTCGGGGCGAATGGGGCGAAGGAGGACTCTGGTTCCGTCCTTAAGGGTGACCCAGCGTTCATAACCCTCGGGATAAGGGCGGATGACCAGGTGGCTATAGGGCCGCGGCGGGTTCCGCAACGCTTCTTCGTCCACCACCACCCGGGCGTCTACAGCTACTACTTCCTCAGGTGTCACCACAAGCGGGTTGATGTCGATCTCCTGGATTTCCGGAAAATCCGCGACAAGGTAGGAAAAGCGGATGATGATCTCCAGGAGTTTCTCCACGTTCATCCTGGGTCGGCCGCGGAAGCCGCGGAGAAGGGGCCAGATCCTCAAGGATTCCAAAAGATGTGTAGCCAAGCGCTCGTTTAAGGGTGGAAGTCCTAAAGCCCGGTCCCCCAGGACTTCGGCGGTGATGCCCCCTGCTCCCACCATGATCACCGCGCCAAACGTTGGGTCCTTTTTGGCGCCTAAGATCATTTCCACTCCCCGACCAGTGGGGGCCATGCGCTGTACGCTCACGCCCTCAATCCGGGCCTCGGGCCTCCGCTCCTTTACGTTCGCCAAAATTCTCCGGAACGCTTGTCGAACCCCTTCCTCTGTGAGGAGGCCCACCGCCACCCCACCCACATCCGTCTTGTGGGTGATATCCGGAGACTGGATCTTGAGGACCACGGGGAAGCCCAGCTTTTGAGCGATCTCCACGGCCTCGTCTTCATTGCGGGCAAGCTCAGGCATGGTCACGGGAATTCCATAAGCGGAAAGGAGGGCCTTGGAATCTCGCTCCCCGAGGATTTTTTCCTTGCGAAATACAGGAAGGAAATCCTCCCGGATCTTTCTCCGATCCACGGCGAACTCCACCGGGATCTCCCTTGGGGTCTGGTAGAGAAGGTCCAGGTTTCGGCCGTAGTCCACAAGGTGCATGAACGCCTGCACGGCCTGATCTGGGGTGAGGTAGGTGGGGATGCCGGCCTGGTTGAGGATACGAATCCCCTCCTGCACTGTGGTTCCTCCCATCCACGCCGCTAATACTGGTTTGTTGTGCTTTTTAGCGATCTCCGCCACGGCCTGCGCNGTGCCTGTAGGATCTGTCATGGCCTGGGGGGTCAGGATCACCAGCACTGCGTCCACCCCCGGATCCCGGAGCACCGCCTCCAAGGCTTGGGCATAGCGCTCGGGCGAGGCGTCTCCCAACACATCCACAGGGTTTCCGTGGGACCAAAAAGGTGGAAGGATTTTGTTGAGTTTTTCCAAAGTTTCCGGGGAGAGTTCGGCGAGCTGGCCGTGCCGGGCGATGAGGGCGTCGGTGGCCAT
>APCU01000195.1 GCA_000347575.1 Candidatus Caldatribacterium saccharofermentans OP9-77CS
ACCACCACATGTCGACGTCCTGCACGTTTAGCGTCCCCAGGTCCTGCAGTTCCTCCAGGATTCGCCGGATCTCCGCCACCACCTGCTCCCAGCCTCGCGGAGTGAGGACTTCGGGAGGGTCGGTTAGGAGGTTCCGCTTGGGATGACCCCAGGGAGAGGAAAGCCACATGTGGGGGACGGACTGGCCAAGGTACTCCGAGGTTCTCCCTGGAAGGTTCTTCTCCACGCCTGAGACGATCCCGTGACTTGCTTGTAAGAGTCCTAAAAGGCCGGAATCGCGCTCCCTATGCTTCTCGGTGAACTCCTTAAAGGAAATCGGCCAAGCACCTGAAGGCATACTCGCCTGAAACCGCTCCTTCACCCATTTCAAAAGGTCATCCCATGGGAACGGCGGACTTTCGTAGTCGTGCCACTTATCGTAGTTGTACTCTACCCTTTCACCACCATGTCTTTGCAAGAATTCGGCTCGGGCCTTGCCGGCCATGTGGAACCAGCCGATGGCTTCCATAGCCAAAAGTAATGGACGATGTTTGCGAATGGTTTCTGCTGGCCTAAAAGTGCTCATAAAATCTCCTCCTAAAACCAGCAAGCAATGTGTTCACAGAGTTCTTCAAGTTTGTGGCCCGTATCGGATCTTGACCTTTACGGTAAGCTTTCCACTCCAAAATTTTTGCTGTGCCCCAGCTTGCGGTACGTTTGGCGGAAATGCCGTAGTTGGTAAGCAAGTTGTCAATGGCCTTTAGAAGCCCAGGCAGAAACGTTTTAGGCTCTACAGAAGGTTGCATTCCTGGCCAGGGGGCATAGAGCAGATAAAGCGTCCCCTTTGCCCCAGGCGGAACAACTTCGTAGTAGATAGGCTGGGTCCCGGCGCGACGGGTCCGGCTGTGGGGGTTGATGACCTCAAAGCCGATCTTGTCAAACCAGGTGGGGTAGAAGACCAGGGCGCCCTGGTGGAAAGTCTCTTCCTCACCTTTTTCGTTGCCGAAGAGATGAAGAATCCAGTCCGGATCTCGCCAGCCTTCGAACCTGCCCTTGTTTTTCCGGAGATGTTCCCGCAGACCTTCCTGCATCCGGCAGGCCCATCGCAGAAGCCCCTTCCATGAAGAGGCCGCCATAAAAGGCACGCCGAACACCCGGTCCTTCCGCAAAGGGTTGTCCATCACATGAAATAACCTCTCGTCTTTGGAGTACCATGGGCGAAGAAGCTCAAACTCCACCTCAAGGGCAAACCAGGAGGCAGGCCATCCGGTACAGGCGGAGCCAAAGTCGGGGCCCTTGAGGACCGAAAGTGCTGAGGGAAGGGAAAAGGTATTAGTCTTAGAAGCTACTGCCTCAACATAGCATTCCCGCGCATTAATCCTTTGGTCATCCCTGCGCATAGCCTGTTTCGTGCATCGATCTACAAATCCTGAGGCCAGATTCCAGGCGGCCTCCTCGGGAGATGCGGGAAACTCCCCCTTGCCAGGCGGGCTTGTTGAATCACACAATTCTACCCAGTAATCAAACGTCATGGCGTTCCTCCTGAAGATGAACTCAGCAAAGATTGAAGGATCGCTTGGCCCTCAAGGAGCTCTGAATCCTGAAAATCCGGCCACACTTGCTTCAAGCGTTGACGCATCTGGTTGAAGTCGAGAGGTTTTTGATTTGAATCCCGGAGATGGGGGTTCACAAACCCGAAGGTGCGCCGCGCCTCCAGTGGCTCCTTGAAACTGAAGACCTTCTTGCTTTCCTGCTGGCGACCAGCAAGCCATCTGTCAAATTCTGTGGCGCCAGCCCGAAGCTGCTGGCCCCGATTCTTCGGTTCTTGCCGCCCGATAACGCGGTTGAAGGAACTGTGGTTGGAATCCTGCCTGGACAGATATCGCCCCTTCACGCACCAGAAGTTGGCCAAGGAAGCCCAGGAGAAGTCATGCAACTGACCCCGATCATCCCTATACGAATGGGACACTTCGCGCCATGAAGATATGTAATGCCTCAGCTCTTTCTCAGTTTTTTTACAAATTTGGGATCGTTCAATGATTTGAATCAATCCATAATCGCGATGATGACGTTTTCCAAACCAGGCATCGACCGTTAAAGAATCTCCACCACGTTCAATCTCGATAGAAACTGGCTCTCCATGGGCTTTGCCTGTTACGGCCTTTTCGAGCTCACCACGAGAAGTCACTCGGTTGGAACCGATTCGGATGATGACATCTCCAAAGCGCAAGGGAAGCCCCCGACGGGCCGATCGAACACTTACCTTCCCACTCACCTCGGTGAAATCGTTGAGATCTAAATCCGCCAGTCCCGGTTCTTCGGATGGCTTGAAAACCGTCCTCCCCCCAATCGCTCCGTATTCCGCGATCAGGCGTAGCGTGAGATCCAGCAGACACCACTCCTCTTCGCAGATGGGCCGGATTTCAGTGAAGCGGAGGATGAAAGTTTCGCCTGCCTTGATCTGAGCTTGTTTGGGCTGGCCGTTCTCGTTAAGGACCTCAAACCGGAACTTCCTGGCCCAGCCGGTGCAACCAAAGAGCTCGCAGACCACACAGTGGTGGCCGGGTTCGTGTGGGGATTTGTTTGCCGCGGGGCAACGAACTTCCTTCATCGTAGGATCACAAACCT
>APCU01000196.1 GCA_000347575.1 Candidatus Caldatribacterium saccharofermentans OP9-77CS
CGTCGTGGGCGTCGGAGCCGAAGGCGAGCCCAGGCGGAAGACTCCCTGGGGGGACCTGGCATGGCAATTGGCGAAGAGCCGTGGCGATCCCTCCCTTTTTTCGGTGGTTGAACGGCATGACCGGGAGGGGGTGGTGCCGGGTGGTGAGATCCTCCAGCAGTGGTTTGAGGGGAAGCCCACGCTTATTCTGATGGACGAGGTGCTGAATTTTATCCGCCGCACCCGTGAGGCTGGCGGCTCCTATGCAAAGCTGGGGTCACAGATGTACAGCTTCCTGGATGTTTTGACCAGGGAGGTGGCGGGCACCTCTAAAGCCGTCCTTGTGGTCTCTCTCCCCATGTCGGAATACGAAATGACCCAGGAGGATGAAGCCGACTACCAGCGACTGGACAAACTCCTCGACCGGCTCAGCAAGGCGGTACTCTTGTCTGAACAGGTCGAGATTGCCGAGATTGTGCGGCGGCGCCTGTTCGAGGAGATCGGGGATCCGAAAGAGATTCGTCGCACGGCGAAGGCTTACGCCGATTGGGTCAAATCCCACCGGCAACAGCTTCCCGAGTGGTTCCCTGTGGACCAGGCCGAAAAACTCTTCGAGGTGACGTATCCCTTCCATCCCACGGTGATTTCGGTGTTTGAGCGCAAGTGGCAGTCGCTCCCAAAGTTTCAGCGGACCCGCGGGGTATTACGCCTCTTGGCGCTTTGGGTCTCCCACGCCTACCAGCAGGCTTTTCGAGAAGGGAATCGGGAGCCACTCATTACGCTGGGCTCAGCACCCCTTTCCGACAGCCGTTTCCGGGCTGCGGTCTTTGAGCAGCTGGGTGAGCAGCGATTAGAGGCCGCCATCCTCTCTGACATCGCCGGGGATGAGGCCCATGCCGTGCGCATGGACGCGGAAGCGCCGGCAACGATCAAGAGAGCTCGGCTCCATCAAAAAATAGCCACAGCCGTGTTTTTTGAGTCCTCCGGCGGCCAGGTGCGCAACGAGGCCAGTCTGCCAGAAATCCGCCTGGCCGTGGGCGAGCCCGGGTTGGACATCGGGAATGTGGAGACCGTGCTGGAAAATCTTGTTCGCCGCTGCTACTACCTGGACGCCAAAGGGACAGCCTACTGGATCAGCCACCGGCCGACCCTCAACAAGATCCTGGCTGACCGCCGGGCGGCGCTTTCCGGACCCGAGGCTGACGAAGCCATCCGGGAGAAAGTCCGACAGGTGATCCGTGAAGTGTTCAAAGGGGGTCCTGCTTTGGATCGCCGGTTCTTCCCCGAAGCATCGGGAGATATTCCAGACACACCCTCCCTGACCCTGGTTGTTCTTGCTCCGGAGCACGGCTGGGAAAACGCGTCCCGCGAAGCCACCCAGCGCCTTGTTGCCAGCATGATTCAAGAGTGTGGAGGGCGCGGGCGGACTTTCAAAAGCGGACTCATCTTTGCCGTCGCAGAAGGCGGTGCGGCCCTTGCGGACGAGGCCAAGACCTTGCTTGCCCTGGAAAGCCTCGAGGACCCTGCTGAGCAAGAGCGGCTTAAACTGGAATTGTCGCAGATCCAGGAGCTCAGGGAAAAGAAGCGGCGCACCGAACGGAGTCTAAAGGAACTGGTCTGGCGCGTCTATCGACGGGTTCTGTTCCTGGCAGAAGATGGCGGTGTCCGAGAAGTGGATTTGGGCCTTCTCCACTCCAGCGCTGCCGAATCGCTGGTAGGGTTCATCGTTGCACGGCTCAAGCAGGAAGGACTTCTGGAAGAGAGCATCAGTCCGGATTTCCTTGTTCGTAACTGGCCACCTGCTCTAACCGAATGGACTACAAAGGCCGTGCGGGACGTGTTCTTTGCTTCTCCCAGGTTCCCTCGCCTTCTGAATCCAGAAATTTTACGTAGCACCATAGCGGAAGGCGTGAAGGCGGGGAAGTTCGGTTATATGAGCAAGGCCTATGAGAATTCCCATAGTATGCTGATTATTGGAGACCCAAACTTTGGGCCGGCAAATGTCGAGATTTCAGACCAGGTCGTTCTCTTGCCTCGGGAGAAGGCTCTTGAGGTGAAAGGAGCACCACCAGCCCGGTCTGGGGAGCCAGAGTGTGGGTCTGGTTTGGCCGAGGCACCTGTGGTTGAAGTGGAACCAGGGGGTACGACAGTGGAGCCCACCTCAGTTACACCGTCAGTATCTCCCAGACGGCGCCTGTCATGGGAGGGGGAGCTGCCCCCTCAAAAATGGACGAACTTCTATATGAAGGTACTGACCCGTTTCGCTACGGATCCCAGCCTTCGTCTCCGCGTTTATTTTGAAGTGACTCCTGAGATGGGTATCACGCCGAACCAGATAGAAGAAATCGAGGCTGCTTTGCGAGAGCTTGGTCTCGATGTAAGGGTCATTCGGGTGGAGGACAGCGAATAACCAAGCGAGTATGGGGTGATTACAGGGTAGTCGCTGCTTGAGAGTCCCGAGACTCTTGTCTCTCTTCAGGTTGCCCAGCGCCTGCGGGAGCTGCAAGGAGCCACGGTTCTTCTTCGGGTCGATGACCCCACAGGAGCAATGCGGCGGCTGAAGCAGGAACTCGAGAAGCT
>APCU01000197.1 GCA_000347575.1 Candidatus Caldatribacterium saccharofermentans OP9-77CS
ACGCAGGAACAGAAAAAATCATTCTGACCGCAGGCCCACGACCCGGATAATCTCGCGAGCAATGTCGTGGGAAGGGAGGACTTTCTTGGCGCCCCCTCTCCTGATGGCTTCCTGGGGCATCCCGAAGACAATGGCGGTCTCCTCGGACTCGGCAATGGTGTATCCACCAGCCTCGTGGATTTTTCTCATGGCTTCGGCCCCGTCGCTTCCCATCCCGGTCATAAGGACCCCTACGGTCTTTGGGCCGAAGTGCTCAAGGACCGACTCCATCATAACGTCTACAGAGGGCATGAACATACAGGGAGGCAGGGTAGAGAGAAAAATTCTCAAGTCTTTACCCCTCTTTTTAAGTTTCAGATGATATCCTCCCTTTCCGACATAAACAACACCGGGTTGAACGAGCATGTCATCCTCAGCCTCAACCACTTTAAGCTTGCAGTACTTATCAAGCCGCTCAGCATACTGGCGGGTAAACTCCGGAGGCATGTGCTGAACGAGGAATACTGCAGCGTTGAGGTTCTGCGGGAGAGGAGGCAGTACCTCATAGATGGTCTTGGGACCACCGGTGGAAATTCCAATCGCCACCGCAAAGAAATCCCCCACAGTCTCTCCGGGGAGTTGTTTTCCCAGAGAGACTGTGGAGACTTTCGTGACTTTTGTGGCCAGACGCCGGACATTAACTTTTGTTGCTGCCTTAAGCTTTGCAATGAGTTCGTCTCTGACAACTCCTATGTCTCTTGAGATTGTTCCCCCAGGTTTTGCCACGTAATCAAAGGCTCCAAGCTCCAGGGCCTGAAAGGTCGCCACTGCACCATCCTGGGTCAGAGAGGAAACCATTATTACCGGGCAGATCTCCTCTTCGACAATGATTTGCAGGGCCGTGAGACCATCCATGCGGGGCATGTTGATGTCCATTGTGACTACGTCTGGACGGAGCTGGCGTGCTTTAAGCACTGCTTCCTCCCCGTCTCGGGCCGTGTCCACCACCTCAAAGGACGGATCGGACTCGATTATTTCTCGCAGCAACTTTCGCATCAGTGCAGAGTCATCGCAAACAAGCACCCTTTTCTTCCCCATGGGGCCTCACTCTGCACGACGGAGCTTCTTCTGAGAGCCTTCCTTGCTGCCACCTTTCGCCTCGCTATTCTTCCTCACCTTCTCAAGCTCCTCTTTCTCTTCCTCGGCAAGCACTGCACTGAGGTCAAGAAGGAGGATCATCTTCTGTTCCGAAAGTTTCACGAGGCCCTTCACAAAACGGCTGGCCTTACTCCCCAGGATACCTGGCGACGAAGCGATGTCTTTCTCCGGATACTTCCCCACTTCCTTTACAGCATCCACGATAAAGCCGGTTTTCTGCCCCCCAATATCTGCCACAACGATTCTTGTGAATTCGTCATACCCCCGAGGAGGAAGGCCAAACCTCTTGCGCAGGTCAATGACAGGGATGACCTCTCCTCTCAGGTTCACAACCCCTTCGATGAAAGAGGCAGTATGAGGAACCCTGGTGACCTCAGGAAGTCGATTAATTTCCTGAATTTGTTCAATGGGAACCCCAAAGAGCTCATCCCCCAAGGCAAAGACAACGTACTGATTTTCTTTGCCCCTCGTCTCCACCACTTCTCCCTCTCTTTCGCTTCTGCCGGCTTTTTCCCCAAGAAGGGTAACTTCCTCACTCACCAGCTTCTGCGAGTTCAAAAGCAGGACCATTTCCCCATCTACTTCAACAATGCCTTTGAGTTCTCCACCAAGCTGTTGCTCCAGAAGCTCCGGAGGAGACTTAATCTCGCTCTCTGCCACTCTCAGGACTTTGTGAATGCAGTCGACAACAAAGCCCACTCTGGCCTGAGGAGTCTCTACCACAACGACCTTGGTGAACTCGTCGATTGCGGAAGCTTCCATTCCCATCTTCAGGCGCAGGTCGACAACGGGAAGGATTCCATCTCTCAGCTGAATGATTCCCCGAACATAGAAAGGAACGTTGGGGATCTCAGTTGGCTGGGTGTAGCGGATAACCTCCTGTATATCTCTGATGTCGATAGCGTAGACACCGCTACCCAGTTTAAAGCTCACGAGCTGATTTTCAGCTATCGCTTCTCTCCTTCCCACTGCTTCTTCGGTCTCGAAACTCAGCATCTTTCCCTTTCTGTCCTGCTTCTCCTGGTTCTCCCACTCGAAAAGCCTGTTTACGTTGAAAAGGAGGTAGAGCTTCTTCCCATCCCCGGCTTTCGCAACACCCTCGAGGAAATCGCTTTCGGCCCCAATACCTTCCCTTCTCTCGATGTTCCCTTCCTCGAGCACTATTGCTTCGGCCATCCGGTCGACGATTGCCCCCACAATGTCTCCGCCTTTCTCAAAGACCACCACTCGAGAGAGCTCATCAAGGGGCTTCTCTTCAAGACCGAGCCTCTTCCGGAGGCTTACCACCGGGAGTATCTCTCCGCGGAGGTTCGCCACGCCCTCCACATACGGGGGAGCAAGAGGTACCCGAGTGAGCTCGGGTACCCGGACAATCTCCCGCACGGTCCCCACAGGAACCGCG
>APCU01000198.1 GCA_000347575.1 Candidatus Caldatribacterium saccharofermentans OP9-77CS
AAGACAGCCTCCTCATGGTTAATTTCATACGGCTTCTCNGCGTCAAGAACAGGCTCAGCATTCTGGATAGTTCCCCAAAAAGCCTCTCTCATCCTGCCNGGGAAAGCCTGCAGTACTCAGNAGATAAACCATGTTGCCATTCCCCTGCAGGACACACGGTTACCCTCACCAGTCACCCAGAAAGACTCCTCTTGAAGACCATTCGGCCAGCGATGCTCCTGCTGGAAGCGACAAGGAGTCCTGAGAAAAAGAGCGCTCTGTAGCCGTCTCTGAAATGAGAGGGCAGGCCTGAAAGAAGGGGAACAAACAAGAAATTCTGGAAGGCCTAAAGTTCCCTGAACCCCTGCCGATTATTTGTCATGGAAAACGCAGGAAGTGTTCGAGGCCATAGAGTAGCACTGTGCTGGTGTTACCTGTCGTCAACTTCCGGATCGACTTCGGGAAACTGGAGGAAGAGGTGGCCAAGAGATCCAATTTCCCAAAATGGGGTATCCCTTCGCCTGCTGCGCCAAAACACGAAGACCCAGACATCCTGACGAAAGCCAGATCGTGGCACCGGTGTGGGGGAACCACTTCTCCCCATCATCGTTGCAACTGCTGCGGTCCTGGTAGCCCTCCTGGTCTTGCGGACAAGCACATCCCTGATCCTGCCCATGCAGAAACACCACACGAGAGAAACAGCTTCCCTGAAGCAGTCAACCCGATGTCCCCTGCCCCGGATGACGCAGAAACTGCAGGAGCTTGTTGGGCAGTTAGGAGTATAATGGTATAATTTTTCCCAAAAGGGAGGAGGCCCGGTGGCCCGGAAAATCTTCCTCGTACACCAGAACGATCACGACCTCCTGCGCCTTCATCCCCTCCTTGAGGCGAACGGGTACACTGTTGAGGTAGTCTACGAGGACGCCGCCTTCTCCCAAGGAGAACACCCTGACTTTGTGCTCCTCCCCTGGTCCCTCTACGAGCGGGGACGGCTCAACCTCCTCTTCCTTGAGGGGATTCCGGCCCCCGCCTGGATTATCTCCCGGGACCGCCGGATACTCGCCCAGAACAGAGCCGCCGAGAGGGACTGGCAGACAAAAGTCGGGGAGTACTGTTTCCTCGCCATCCACAAAGGCACAGCCCTTCGGGGAGAATACCGGAAAGCCCTGAAACGAGGGGTTATCTTTCCAGGAACGCGGTGCTACTTTTGCCGAGCTGATGAGGCCCTGCAAGAAGGCCGGGTTATCCGGTGCGAAATCAGGTTGAGGAAACGTTTCTTTGATGTGTTCTGGGTCCCCTTAGGTGAAGACCTCTACCTCCACTACCTCCACGATATCACCCCGTACCGGGAGATGGAGCGAACCCTCCGCTTTCTCGCCTTCCACGATCCCCTCACCGGAGCCTACAACCGCCGCTTTTTCTTCGAAATCCTTTCCCGGGAAATTGCGCGGGCAAACCGCCGCAAAGAGACATTCTCCCTGCTCTTTTTTGACCTCGACCACTTCAAAGTGGTGAACGACCGCTTCGGCCACGCCACTGGAGACCGGGTCCTGCAGGAGGTTGCACGAGCCGTGCAATCGGCAATCCGAAAAATGGACTTCCTGGTCCGCCTGGGAGGAGATGAATTCGTGGTCCTCCTTCCCACCACCTCAAAAGACGAGGCCAGGCAGGTGGCCGAAAGAATCCAGAAGGCCATTCGCACGGTCGGTGAGCGCCTGGCGTTTCCTCTTTCGGCGAGTTTCGGTGTGGTCGAGTACGCCCAGGGGGAAACTCCCGACACCCTCCTCAGCCGGGTGGATGCTCTGGCGTACCGGGCAAAGGGCCTTGGGCGAGGCCGCATCGAAAACGGGGAGGGTGCATGATGCAAAAGGGCGTGCTCTTTGGGATAGGGGTGGTGATCTGGGTTCTGGCGCTTCTGCCCTCTGGGGCTTTTTCCCAGGACACCCCGATCAGAGTCCTCATCGACAGGGATTACCCGCCCTTTGCCTACTACGACGATGAAGGACGCTTTGTGGGGGCGTCGGTAGAGTTCTGGAGGATGTGGGAAGAGCGAACCGGAATCCCTGTGGAACTTCTGCCAACGGAGTGGGCAAAAGTGCATGCCCTTATCCAGGAACGCCAGGCAGACCTTGTGGACACCATCTTCTACACTCCCGAGCGGGCAACCTACCTTGACTACATCCAGCCCCTTTTCCGGGTCACCTCAAGCGTGTACTTCCGGAAAACCCTGAACATCCATTCCCTCTCAGACCTCACTCCCCACGTTGTGGGCGCCAAAGCAAAAGACGCCTTAGTGAATCTCGCCCTTTCCCTCAATCCCTCCCTGCAGCTTCGGCTCTATCCCAACTACAGCGACATCGTCCTTGCGGCACAACGCCGAGAGATCGATTGCTTCCTCATGGACGATCCTCCGGCGAACTTCTACCTTGTCAAATACGGGCTTCTGGCTGACTTTTCCCGTCTTCCTCTCCCTGTGGAGAATTTCCTCCACCTTGCCACCTGGAAGGGGAATACGAAAGTCGTACAGCTTGTCAAAGCGGAACTCTCGAAATTTTCAG
>APCU01000199.1 GCA_000347575.1 Candidatus Caldatribacterium saccharofermentans OP9-77CS
CGTCTCTGCAATCGCCCGCCACCAAACGTAGACGTAGGCATAGATTCCTTCCTCACGGAGGCGGCGGGCAGCCTCCTCTAGAGCAGCGGTATTCCCACCATGTCCGTTCACGAAAACCATTTTCCGAAGACCATGGAAAGCAAGAGAACGAGCCACGCCTATCACGTAATTCCGCAGAACATCGGGCGGAACCCAGAGGGTTCCCCAAAAATGGCGGTGATGTTCGGAAACCCCCACGGGAATCGTGGGGAGAACAAGCCATCCCCCTTTCTTTCCCGCGCGGCGCGCGATTTCCTGGGCCGTCATCCAATCTGTGCCCAAGGGAAGATGCGGACCGTGCTGTTCTGTTGAGCCTACCGGAAGAAGGGCCACTTTCGCCTGCCGTACTGCTTCCCTTGCCTCTTTCCAGCTCATCCGCGAAAGTTCCATCGCCTCTCCTCCTTTTCTCCAAAAGCGTTGCCGAAAATCGGGCTTACCGCTATCCTCAAAGGCCCAAGTCTAAGGAGGGAAAATGCGCAAAGCAATCGGCCTATTCGCTGTGCTTTTTCTTGTGATCTTCGGTTGGGCCCAGGAACGTGGGCCCATTATGATTCGCGGGGACGCGGACTTCACCCCCGAGAACGGGGTCATTGCTGGCACCGGAACTCCGGAGGATCCTTTCCTCATTGCCGGCTGGACCGTCCGCGTTTCCAAGGACTCGCCCTTCGGCATTTATCTCGCGAACACCACCAAAGCCTTCGTCCTAAGAGGGTGTGTGGTGATAGGCGCCCAAGATCCAAATGGCGCAGCCATTGTCCTGGAAAACGTGCAAAACGGGGTGGTGGAGGATTGTTTGGTGCGGGAAAGCATCAACGGCATTGCCATCCAAGCCTCCCGTAACCTCGCCTTGCGCGACAACTTCCTCGGCGTTTCCGGGCTAGGCTTGCAAGTTCTGGGGACCACACTCGAGCACTACCAACACGTCATCGAGCCCACCACCACAGTGAATGGGAAGCCCGTCTATTACTTCTTCGGGATCGAGGACACAGTTTTAACGGATCTGGACGCGGGAAACATTGTGATCGCCGGAGCGCGAAACGTGGTCCTCCGGGGGGCCAAGATTGACCAAACGGACGGGATTACCGTGGCCTTCTCGCAAAATGTGCGCATCGAGGCTGCCGACATCTCCCGACCCCGCGGAAACGGGATCACCATCCTCTCCTCGCCCGGGACATCCGTGCGGGATTCTCCACGGATCGCCAACTCCAAGAACGCAGGGATCGCCGTGATCCTCTCCGATAACGTCCGGGTGGAAAACTGCGGTATCTACGCGAATCTTGTGGGAATCTACGTGAACGCTTCCGACAATTTCCTTGCCCAAAACAACGCGTTTGCCGCAGGGCCTGTGGGCGTGCACATCACCGGGGCTTCCCGGGAACCCATCGTGCGGAAAAGCCTTTTCTACCAGAACTCCTACGGAGTTAAATTGGAGTCTGCCTTGGGGCCTACCGTGGAGGCTTGCTCGTTCTGGCAGGGCGATATCGCGATTTTCTTGGACAAAAACGTGCGCTATGCCCGAGTTGCCCAAAACTCCATCGTCGCCTACTGGATATGGTGTTTCCAACTTCGGCTCGGAAGGTCTGCATTGAGCTCAACCACATCACGCGGGCGAATATCGGGATCATCTTCGAAGAGGCCTACCAGGAGGCTTTCCCCACCGGAAACATCGTGCGCCGAAACGTGATCTACCGCTCCTACGACGGCTTTTACTTCGGCCGGGAAAGCCGGGACACCCAGATTTACGAAAACCTCGTGTGGCAATGCCAGCGTTGGGCCCGGGATTTTGGGCAGAACGTCTGGGCGCCCTACGGCCGCGGGAACTGGTACTCCAACTACACCGGTCCCGACGCGGACGGAGATGGGATCGGCGATGACCCCATTGATTTCACGGGCGGAGGCCGCGATCCCGCTCCCCTTCTTTCGCGGGACTTTTTCACCAAGCTCCCCGGAGTGCTGGGAACGATGGAGATCCGTACCGTCGTTTTGGCCGACGAGGCGGGGAACACTTTACGTCTTCCCGTGCTCATTGCTGACGAGGCCCACGAACGGTTTATCGGGTTCATGGGCATCCCCCCGGAACTCGGGAAAGACTTAGCCATCCTCTTTGTCTTCGACACGCCAACGGTGAGCCAATTCCACATGCAGAACGTGTTTTTGCCGCTGGAGATCGTGTTCTTCGGCGCGGACGGGTCCTTCCTCGGCCGAAATCTCATGAAGCCGGATACTCAGGACCGCTACGGTGCGGCCAGCCCCTTCCTCACCGCTTTGGAGGTTCCCGAGGGGAGACTTTCTCCCTTGGGCCGGGCGATCAGGCTTTTGGGGTTGGAGTAGGTGATCCGCGCGGTTTTCTTTGATCTCGATGGAACGCTCGTCCGCTACGCGGGCGTGGCGTACGAATCCAGTTGGGGAGCGATCGGGCTTGCCGCAGGAGTCGGAAGGGAATGGGATGAGCTCCTCCAGCGTTACCGCGGCCAGCCCGATCGCTACC
>APCU01000200.1 GCA_000347575.1 Candidatus Caldatribacterium saccharofermentans OP9-77CS
ACACTCTCCATGCACCAGAAACATCCACCGGCGAAGGTGGCCTTTTCAAGGTTTTCCTGGGCGAAAGCGGCCTGGACCCTGAAAAGGAAAAGGACCAGGGTTATGGCGACAAAAAGGATATTGCCCATCTCCATCACCTCTTCCCCCTGAAAGGGGTTTACCTTCTTTTTATTCCTTCCTTGCTGCAACCTGTTTTTCCCCCTTTTCGGGTGGGCTCGTGTTTGTCCGGGCATATCTTGCCCCGCTTGAGGATGGCATTTAGGAGAAACAAAGGAAGAAATCCCCAACGGTAGTCTCGTGAGCAAAAAAAGAAGCAGTATGGGCATCGAACAGAAATCAATCGGAGAAATCGTCAGGGTGATCACGGGGTCAAAGTGCTTTGAGTATGTTA
The DNA here is from genome assembly GCA_000347575.1 of Candidatus Caldatribacterium saccharofermentans OP9-77CS. Classification (GTDB taxonomy): domain Bacteria; phylum Atribacterota; class Atribacteria; order Atribacterales; family Caldatribacteriaceae; genus Caldatribacterium; species Caldatribacterium saccharofermentans. The sequence continues at coordinate 392 of APCU01000200.1, forward strand.
CGACCCTTCCACGTAACTCGTTTCATTTTGGTGAGTACAATGGAGGCCAATCCGATAAGGGCATTGGTGAGGAGGATAACGGGATTGATGCACACCACCCAGGGCGTGACCCTGTAGAAGTGGGCTACAATACCCCAGGAGAGGGTGTTGACAGCTATGGTGATCAGGGCTAGGCTGTGGTGGCGATGGCTTAGAAGAAGGTAGTAGGGATAGAGGGTGTAGAAAAGAAGCCACCCCATACGAAACCTGAAAAGGCAGCATGTCCTCCAAAAATCCAGAAGTAACTTTTCGTCATTCCCTGAAAAGCCTCCCGGAAATTCGAGTACATCTGGCAGGATACAAGATCTGTGAGATTGTAGAACCGGTAACGATATCCTCGGAGGCGAAGAGTCCGAGCGAGTTCCATATCCTCAACAACTTTCCTCCAGGTTCCCCGGTGTCCGTCAATGGCCCAGTAAGCACTTTTGCGAAAGGCCATGAGCTGGCCGTTGCCAACTGCCAGAGCTCTCGAACGGGGAAAGAGACAAGAGAAAAAGTGGGGATAGAGAGCTGCTACGCTCCACACCATGAAGGGAACAGTGAGGTGTTCTCCCCAGGTCACTGTTACTTCTCGTGCGATGCCACTCAGGGCATCGAGATTGTCGCCTTCCATAACTTGCACCACGCGGCTTATGGAGGAAGGTTCATGCCAGGTATCGGCATCGGTGAAAACCAGGATTTCGCCCCGAGCCCTTTGGGCAAGGTTGTAACAGGACCAGCTCTTCCCCAGCCACCCTGGGGGTGGGTTCAGTACCCGCTATCCAACGAAATCTCGTATCCTGAATAGCAACGAGAATCTCTCGGGTCCGGTCGGTAGAGCAGTCATCCCAGACGAGAATCTCAAGATAGGGATAATCCTGTGCCAGAAGTGACCGGAGGCACTTTCCTATGGTGCGCTCTTCGTTGCGGACCGGGACCAGGACGCTCACTAGAGGTTTACCGTTCGGAAAGGGCTTTGGCAGGGGGCGCTGAATAGTGAAGAGATTCAAAAGGACGATGATGCCGGTAGCCAGGGCGAAGATGTGGACTCTCTGGAAGTGGACGACGATATCCTCAAGGTTGGGCATGGTTTTTCCCCTTTCTTTTGAATTCCCGCCGATGGGCCAGCAAAAGAAGAGCAAGGTTCCCTAAAGCGATGGTGAGATAGAGGCGATTGTACAGTAAGGCTACCCATCCTGTGAGGTGGAGCATGCCTGCCATGACACCAAGGTGGTCTGGAAGCGCAAAAGCGGTAAAGTGTTTGAGCGCAAGGAGAACAGAAAACGTCGTTCCCAGCACTGAGGGAATGACCCAGTAGGTAAGGGCGCTCCAGATTCCAAAAGTGGTGGCTATGCCTTTTCCTCCCCGAAAACGATGGAAAATCGGGAAAATATGTCCCAGGACCGGTGCCAGAGCAAGGAGAGGTTGCAATGGTCCAGCACTCTCAAAAAGCCAAAAAACCGGGAAGAATCCCTTGGAGAAATCAAGAAGAAGAACCGGGGTTCCCAAGGCCATTCCACCGGCGCGAAAGGCGTTGGTCGCTCCTGGGTTGCCGTCGATTCCGACTTTTCGCGGGTCAACACCGAATATGGCCCCAAGGAGTGGAGCGTAAAGCACCGATCCAGAGAAATACGCCAGTACACAGTATGCGATTGCCAGTAGTAAAGGTTTTGTATCAGAATGCATGCGCCTCTTGCTCTCCCCTGACCGTCAAACCCCTGGACCTGTCCCAAACCAGGGACAGGAGTCCGGAGAACTCATAAAGTCGCTTCCAGAGCTTTCCTGCGCACCATGGGGTGTCCTGTGTGCTGCCAGGAGAATCCCATCGACTTGGTGTTCTTCTTCAGAAAAGCTTCGTTCCATGAACACTCCGCACCAGGATACCATCACGTGTCTGATTGCCAGGGGACTTACCCAGGACGTTATCAAACCTCTTCTCCCTAACGGGGGAACAATTCACTCTCTTTTTCAGTTCCTCAGTTCCACAGCAAAGGTCTGGACCCGAGCAAATTACAACAGCAGTCCTACAAGCCCCTGCGGTGCCGGTGAGGCTCCTGGTGATGCTCCGGGGGACGCTGGAGGAGATGCTCCAGGGGACGCTTCTGGCAGGGCT
>APCU01000201.1 GCA_000347575.1 Candidatus Caldatribacterium saccharofermentans OP9-77CS
AAGAGATGAGGAGAGGGAACTGGCGAAGGCACAGGGCTTTCCGGAGGGGTGGTAGCGAGTGCTGGTGGTTCTTGTGGTGTCTCCTCCGGAGGAGCGATTTCGGGTAAGGGAGGCTGTGATGCTTCCCCGGCAAGAGCGGTTCCCGGTGGGAGAGAAGGTACTGGTGATGTTTCCTCTGGAAGAACGATTCCCGGTGATGGAGAAGGCGAAGGCATCGGTGGGGTTTCCTCTGCAACAAGAGTTCCCGGTGAGGGAGGGGGAGTCTCCAGAGGGAGCGCCCGGATCTCACTCACCAGAAAGGGCACCGGGGAAGGATTGGCAAAGCCAAAAAGCGCATAAGGGGTGACTTTTCGGGCCGCATAGATCATGCCGGGGCTACAGGCCACTCCGGCGATGGTCCCGATGGTTCTCACCGGAAAAGGGAACTGGTGGTCCTCGAGGGTACCCCAGGCTTCCTGGAGATTCCCCCCGGCATCAAAGTGAAGGAGGAAGCCGGAATGATTATCGGCTACATAAATGTCTCCCCGGTGGTCCACGGCGATACCCGCCGGGGTAAAGTAAGGCCTTTCTTTGGTGAAGTCAGTTTGCAGGGAGATTCCCCGAACCCGGGGGACTCGCTCGATGGACCGCAGGAATTTCCCGGAAGGATCAAAAACCGCAACACGGTGACTCCCCGGATCGCTCACCAGTACCTCTCCGTCTTTCCCGATGGCGATACCGGTGAAGACCAGGTCCTGGAGGGTCAGTTCTCCATCGCCAAAAGAGTAAAGCACTTTCCCCTCCCGGTCCAATTTGGTCACCCGGGAAGCCCCAACTTCCACCACGTAGACGTTTCCTTCCCGGTCGACGGCGATGCCCTTGGGGTTCTGGAGCTCGGCTTTGCCGAAAACTCCCAGGAAGTTTCCCTTCCGGTCGAACTTCTGGATGCGATTCATACTATCGGTCACGTAGATATACCCCTCCGGGTCAAGGGCAATCCCTGCAGGGTAGAAGAGTTTCCCCGGCTCCATTCCCTCTTCTCCAAAGGTGAAAAGCAGCGTTCCGTCCGCCCCAAAGACCACCACCTGGTGGCGGCTGTGGTTGGCCACATACACTCGCCCCTCCAAATCACAGGCCACCCCCTGGGGGGAATCGAGCACTTCCTGCCCGAGGAGCCTGCGGAGGGGATAGGGAAAGGCGCCGATGGTGATGCTCTCAAGAATCCTTCGGGCTTCGGGGCTGCCCTTCTTAAGGAAAAGCCCGAATCCGAGCTTTGATCCTTCCAGGAACACCATGAAGGCTTCTTTCCCCATGAATTCGGCCCGGTAGAGGGAGGTGGTGACACCTCCGATGGTGATGGGTTCCTCGGTGAAGGGGGTGCCGCTCTGCTTCAATTCTTCGATCGGGCCGGCAGCGTATTCTCCGCTCAGGACCACAAGGATATCGGCACTCTGGAAGATTTGTTCTCCTTCCGGAGGCTCTCCCTCCCAGAGGGGACGGATGAACCCTCCCGGGTCACCAGGTCTTTCTCCGAAAACCCGGAACCACCCCTCCGGAAGCTCCAGGGTAAGCTGAGCGATGGTGTGGGTCTTCCACTCTTCGGCTCTCCCGGGAAGACTGGGGGAAATACCGATGACAAGCACGAGAAAGAGAACCGGGAACTTCCAGCGCATTGTACCTCTTTCCCCTCCTTTTCGAGGTGTTTGGAGTATTGTAGGAGAAAGAGCAGAAAGTGTCCACAGGCCCTCGCAGCAATCTCCCCCTTCGGGACTTTCGAAAGGACGTGTACTTGCGAAAAGCCCGAGGCTCTGGCTTATAGGGCAGATTTACAAACCAGAAGCCGGCCACTCCTGTCCTTTCCCCTGTTCAGGCTCTATGGCAAAATCCCCCACCGTACTGACAACCACGGTGCCCTCTCCTGTGGTTTCCTGGAAGGACTGGCTGGATGCTGCGGATTTCTCATCTTGCAGAAATCCAGGATGCAAACTCTTCTCTGCGCGGGACGTAACCTGAAAGGCGAAACACCCCCGGGCAAAGAGAGAACAAGGTCCGTTCTCTCAGGTACTCAAAAGCCCACAGTACAATCGCCTTGGGTACATACATCGAACGCCTGGCCAGGATGTGTCCTGCTTAGAAAGAGAACTGTTCCNCTATCGCCGCCCCACAAGGAACGGTNAACCTGACACCGTTACTGGAGACTCCGTTTACGGTGACCACGATATCCCCGGTGGTGGTCGCAGGAACGAGGACGGTGATCTGGGTACTGGACCACGAAAGGACCNCAGCAGGGACACCGTTGAAGGTCACCACACTCCCTCCCTGGGTATCGCCAAAGCCAGTCCCCTTGATGACCACCGTCTCTCCCGGTGCACCACAGGCAGGATGCACTTCGGTGATGGACGGTGGCTCAAGTGAGGGCGTGGAAAGCGGAACACCGCCGTTTTCACAACCAGAAAGGGCAAAAAACGCCAAAGCCACGATCAAAAACCACATTCTCCCCATGTATACTCCCCCCTCCAAGGGACAAAAAGACCCCGG
>APCU01000202.1 GCA_000347575.1 Candidatus Caldatribacterium saccharofermentans OP9-77CS
TAGAAAACCCCGAAGCCAGGGCGATATCTTTAATGGTTGGGCGTTTCTTGGGCGTCATGGCCGTTAACGTTCACGGAACTATTATACCACAGTTCTACACCAGGGAAATAATAAAATTAAAAAATTCTCGGATGCGTTTCATCTACCCCCAAGCACCCGAGAAAGACAACAGAAACCCGCCAACCTTGTGGAAGACCTGAACCTTGAGGCAATCAGAGAATTGCCACAGACTCAGGCAGGGGAATCCTTACCGTAACACCCAGAGGGCACTGGAGAGAAAGAAGCCTCAATCCAGATGGAAAACCTCTTCCATCTCTGCCCACCATTCCCCCTCTTTTCGGGTCTCGAGAGGTTCCTGGCAGGGCTTACAGAGAGCCCACCACTTCTGTGTAATGGGGTCCGCAGCCATCTTCTCCATATCTTTCTCGTAGTTGTCTCCCGTGTACTCGTAGTAGCTGAAGAGATACCCGTCTTTGTAGAAGATGGTGTAATTCTGGATGTGGCACTCTTTAATCGTTTTCAGCACTTCCGGCCAGACATTCCGGTGGAGCTCCTTGTACTCCTCAACTTTATCAGGCTTGAGCCGAATGACCATACCAAAACGGCGCATCGTATCGCCTCCCTCACGAACATCCGCAGGATTTTCGGATGATGATTTCCGGTCGCAGGACAACCTCTCGACGCTCCCGAATGTTCTCCCCCCGGATACGCTCAAGGAGCATTTCCACAGCCAGCGTTCCAATCGTATAGGCCGGTTGTTTGGCAACAGTGAGAAACGGGAAAAGCGCTGAAGCGAGGTCAAAGTCGTCAAAGGTAACCAGGGCAAGGTCTTCCGGTACCCGCACTCCAAGCTCCCGGGCTGCCCGAATGACCCCGACAGCGATGACATTGTTCCCGGCAAATACCGCTTCAACCGGGTGTTTCCCCATCAAGAGTTCCCGCACAGCCTGGTACCCGAATTCCTCTTTATATGCCCCGGCACGGATGTACTCTTCACGAGGGGTAATACCCGCCTCCCGCAATGCCCTTCGGTACCCTTCAACCCGTTCCCGACTTGTGGAGAGGGTGAGGGGGCCGGAAATGATGGCTATCCTCCGCTTTCCGTGAACTTCAAGGAGATGCCGGGTGAGAGCGTATGCACCGTATTCGCTGTCTCCAACCACGTAGTCCCAGCGAGCATGGGGAACCCTGCGGTCCACAAGAACAACCGGAACGTTTTTCCGGGAGAGAACCTCAAGGGATTCCCCGTCACTGCAGCTTGAAATGAGAAGGCCGTCAACCTGGCGCCGGAGCATGAGCTCCACATAGGCGGCCTCAATTCTGGGGTCTTCATCGGTGTTACAGAAAATCGTATTGAACCCATGCTCCGAGGCCTTATCCTCAACTCCCCGGGCCAGGGTGGTGAAGAAGGGGTTGGTGATGTCGGAAATGATGAGGGCAATGGTGTTCGTCTGCCGCTTCTTGAGACTCCGGGCGATGTAATTCGGCGAGTACTGAAGTTCCTGAGCAACGGCCAGGACTCTCTGTCGCGTGGCCTCGCTTACACCTCTGGCACCACTTAAAGCCCGGGAAACTGTAGCAGGAGAAACCCCGGCTCTCTTCGCAACGTCGTAAATGGTTGTCATCGCACTTTCACGAAAGCCGCAGAGGATAGGTACCCTGTTCCTTCAAAAGGCGAATGAGCCGGTCGTAGAGCAGGGGGTCAACGTTACTCGCCACCGAATGGTCTGAGGCGGGCATGTACCCTCCCCCCACTGCCGCCCGGAGCTTGTAGAGCGCCTCCTTCTCTATATCTTCCCAGGTCCCGTACCCGAGAATCCGGCTGTCAAGACCGCCGAAGAACGACACCCGGTCTCCATACTGCCTCTTCAGCTCCACGGGGTCCATTCCTGCCTTGGCCTCCAGAGGGTTGTACACGTCAATCCCTGCTTCAATGAGATCGGGGAAGATATCCAGGCTCCGCCCGCAACCATGGTATACGACGATGAGCCCATGGCGATGGAGGAAATCGCACAGCCTCTTCACGCAGGGGAAGAAGATTTCCCTCCAGAGGCTGGGAGAGAAAAACATTCCCTTATCATACGCCACGTCTCCCCAGATGACCATCCCGGTAAGGGGAGCAAGCTCGATTTCTCGCTCCGCAATCCCGAGCATGAAATCCGTAACCCGCTCAGCAAAGGCCTTCACCTTGTCTTTCTCAAGCACAAGGTCCATGAGGAGTCCTTCCGTTCCCCGAATGCGCCACATCGCCTCATAGGGTTCGCAGATGGAACCGAAAAGGCAGAATGTATCCTTGTTACGTTCAACGTCCTCGACGAAACTCGGCAACTCTCCGAAACTATCCCCACAGTTGATGATGTCACAGCGTTTCCCAAAGTACCGCCGATCGTCCCGGGGGTCATCGAAGGTGAACGAGGCGAAATCGTCGGCGCTCTTGACCGAGAAATCGAGGAACATCGGCATGGGGGCCGAAAAGACTTTCTTCACCGTACACCCAAAACCGCTCCGGAA
>APCU01000203.1 GCA_000347575.1 Candidatus Caldatribacterium saccharofermentans OP9-77CS
CCCTTCTCTTAGGGTTTTCGACACCTGAGTTAGGATACAGGGTCCTGCACCTTTTTGTCTACCCTACCTGTTGCAGATCTCTGTGAACCTATCCACCGGTGTCTTTAAGCTCCCGCTAAGGCTTCGGTGGGGGTCTTTTGCGGCATCACACGGTTTCAGGTCCACCTTGTCACGGGGTACTCTGCAAGGAATCTTTTGAGCTTTTCGGCCCTCAGTGCCTCCCAAACCAAGAGCGTCTGTTTTCCTGAAGGAAACCCGGAAAGGCCACCTGATAACTGCACTCAGTAAACCCCTGCGCCAGACCTTTGCCATCTCAAGGAGCGGGTTCCCCACATCCCCGCTCAGAACGAAAAAGAGGCTTTCCCTTCAAGGGCCTGATTTTGGACATAGAACATTGCGAGATCGTGGTTTCGTTTCCGAAGCAGTCTTCTTTTCCCTCCATTCGTGGAAATACGGGACTGCTTCGTCACTTCGTTCCTCGCAGTGACAGAGAAAGAAATCCTCGCAGTGACAAAAAGAAACCCTCACAGTGGTAGGGAAAAGAGTCGCAGTGACCTTTCATTTGTCACTGCGAGGTCGAAGTATCGCCTCCGAAGCAGTCTCTGAGACTGCTTTGCCTACAACGGCAGAGAAAACACTGCCGGATTGTTTTGCTTCCTCCTTGTAGTGACAAATAAGGGGGTTTGCGCCGTGGCCTTTTCCCATTACTCTTCCACCACGAAGTGGTAAGGAATCGGGGTTGAGACTGCTCTACCAGAAGACACCACAGGGCTCGCAACGGCTCTCCTGCCGTTATAGAGGCTGCAAAACCCCAAAGCAAGACCTGGGGCTCACAGACGACGCGGGAAAGGAGAAACTTACGACCCCGTAGCAGCAAAACAGGACGGTGCACCCAGAGAGACTCAGTGGGCGCCCTTGCCAAGGAGCATAACGAGGAAGGTTCGACCAAGAATCTCGAAATCCAGGCTCAGCGAGAGATTACGCAGGTAGTACAGATCGTACTCAAGCTTTTCCCAGACTGTCTCCGGCCCCTCATCGTATCTTCCCCGCACCTGGGCCCATCCGGTGATTCCCGGCTTCACGAGGAGGCGTATCTCATAATAGGGAATGAGCTTTTTCCACCGCTCGACGAATTCCGGACGCTCCGGCCGGGGACCCACAAGGCTCATTTCTCCCCGAAGGACGTTCAGAAGCTGCGGGAGCTCATCGAGGCGAGTCCGACGGAGAATCCTCCCCACCCGGGTGACGCGGGGGTCGTTTTTCTGAGCGAGAACCGCTCCGGTTGTTTTCTCCGCGTCAGGGACCATGGTACGGAACTTGCATAAACGGAAAACCTGGCCATCTTTTCCCACCCGCTTTTGCCAGTAGAAAACCGGACCCGGAGAATCGAGGTAGATAAGAAGTGCAAGAAGGCCAAAGAAAGGAGCAAGGAGCACCAGGAGAATTCCGGCCACTACCCGGTCCAGGGCGTACTTGAGCGGTAGGTACGAATTGTCCCTGACCATCTGCTCATAGTTGAGGAGATCCGCCAGGGTGAGTTTAATCTGGCCCCGGTGCTCCTCAAAAGAAGGCCAGAGCCTCCCGAGTCCCCCAATCAATACCCTCTTCACGGAGGAGAACTGCTGCCTTTTCTCGCTCTTCAGGCTCAAGGAGCAGAAGTACCCGGTCGATATTGAGGTCCTGGACGATACGCCGGAGGTACTTCCGGAGCTCCTCCTCTCCCAGGGTATCAATATCAGTCCCCCCAACCACCACCCCGGAAGAGGTATTTCTCTTTCGGAGGTCCTCAAAGAGCTTTCTCCCCCTCTCCCCCCGGTAGAGGACAAAGAACCGTTCGTCTTGCCACCTTCTGAAAAGAGGAAGGCGGAGGATAAAGAAGCAGAAAAAACTCACGAGGATCCAGAGGAGAATCACCAGGCGAGGGAAAAAGAATGCCCGAAGGTAGAAAAGAGCCGCGGTAAAGACGAAGAAGGTGAGTACACCCGAGGTCACAAGGCGGGAAAAACCAAAAGAGGCCGATCGAGAACGCCTGGAGTACATGCCAAGAAGGGCGTGGAGAAAGACCTGAAGGAGGGGAGCAACAAAGAGCCACCGGAAGGACAAAGCGAAAGCCCGAAGGACGGCCACGTCTCCCTTGAGGAAGAAATGGAGCCAGAAAGCCCCAAAAAGCGAGCAAAGCCCAGCAAGATAGTCGAAGAGGGGAAGGTATCTCTGCCCGGCTGTCGTCATGAACAACCCCTCAAGGCAAAACCTCGCCTTTACCCATTATACCCCAAAAGATGGCACAGGTAAGCCCCTGGAAAAACCGAAAAGAAAGCTCGATTAAAATGATACCTCAACGAGCCTCTGGGCTTCTCTCAGGACCTCAGGGGAAGAAAAAGGATCCCGGCAGGAGCGGATGGCTCCCTCCACAAGGCCCACAAAGGACTCCGGAGGAAGGAAATGGGGGATGTCCCGGATGTAGACTGCCTGGGGATAAAGCCTGTGGGCCGCTTCATAAAT
>APCU01000204.1 GCA_000347575.1 Candidatus Caldatribacterium saccharofermentans OP9-77CS
AGTTCTTTTGCAGGAAGACCCTCGTCATCCGTTTTCCGACCGGGAAATCGCCGAGAAGCTCAAAGCCCAGGGCATCTGTGTTGCCCGGAGGACCTGCACGCTCTACCGGGAGGAGATGGGGATTCCGCCGTCCCACCTGAGGCGGCGTATCCTTAAGGTGCAAAAGAAAGGAGTGTAGCCTGTGGATATCGGGAAATTCCTCGAGGAGTACCGGAAGGGGATCCGGGAGCTCCGGGAACAGTCCCCCAAAAGCGTCACCCCTTTTCTCACTTTCTACCACGAGGTCATGGCTGATGGAGCACTGTCACTGAAAACGAAGGAGCTCATCGCCCTGGCCATTGGTGTTGCCATCCACTGCGAGCACTGTGTGGTCCTGCACGTTCAGGGGGCAAAGCGAGCGGGAGCTACTCCTGAGGAAATCCTCGAAGCTGCCCAGGTTGGGGTGGTTATGGGTGGAGGGCCCGCCTTCACCTTTCTGCCTCTTGTGGCCCAGGTTCTTGCGCACTCCTGAGGTACCGCAAAAGGTCTGAGGCTGGGGTGAGGATGAGGGTATCACCCTCTTTCAGGGATTTCTCGTAGAGCTCAAGGGTTTTGAGGAAGGCGAAGAATTCGGGATTCTTCGCGTAAGCCCTGGCATAGATTCGCAGGGCCTCGGCTTCACCCTCACCCCGCAGCATCTGCGCCTGTTTCTCTGCCTCGGCGAGGATGAGCGCCCGTTCCTTGTCGGCCTCGGCCCGGATTTTTGTGGCCTCCTCCTCGCCTTCGGAACGGTACTGCCTTGCCTGGCGCTCTCTTTCCGATTTCATCCGCTGGAAGACGGCTTCCTCATTCTGTTTGGGAAGGTCTGCCCGCTTAATTCGGACATCCACGATTTCCACGCCGAATTCCTGCGTCTTTTCGTTAGAGCGGGCAGTAACCCGGCTCATGACCTCTCCCCGCACTTTGGACACAAGGTCAAAGAGGTCCACCCGTCCGATTTCGGTACGAAGCTCCGAGTACACCACGTCGTCAATCCGGACCACTGCGCCGCTTTCGCTCACCACGGTTCGCAGAAAAACCAGAGGATCAGCGATACGCCAGCGGACGTAACTGTCGACCACGAGGGTCTTTTTGTCGCGGGTGATGACCTCCTCAGGAGGGGAATCGTACTCTAAAAGCCGGCGCTCAAATTTTTTGCACTACCTGGAAAGGGTAGGGGAGTTTGAGATGGAAGCCGCTTTCNCGAACCACCCGGACCGGTTTTCCAAACTGGACGATGACTCCTTGCTCTGTCTCATCAAGAACGTACCAGGGTCTGAAAAGAGCTAAGAGTATAAGGATGAGGACAAAAGACAAAAGGCGCCGCGTCCAGGCTTTGCTATTCATCGCTTTTCTCCCCCTCAGAGAGCGGAAGGAACTTCAGTGTTCCCTGGGAGGCGGCTTCCTCATCGAAGATGAACTTCCTGACCTTCGGGAGGGTACGCTCGAGGGTTTCCAGGCGGAGCCGCTCCCGAGTGATTTCCGGATTAAGCTCGTACTCTCGGAGTACAGAGAGAAATCGGGCAACCTCTCCTTCGGCCTTTCTGATCGTAGTTTCTTTGTAGGCCTCGGCTTCTTTGAGGATGCGGGCAGCCTCTCCCCGAGCCTGGGGCAGAATCTGGTTCCGGTAGGCCTCGGCCTCGTTGATGAAACGGACCTTGTCCTCCCGGGCGCTGGCCACGTCCTTGAACGCCGCCACAACTTCCTGCGGGGGCTGGACGTCCTGGAGCTGAACGGCGATCACCCGGATTCCCGCCTCGTACCGGTTGAGGATGTCCTGGAGGAGGGTTCGCGTCTCTTCCTGAACCTCGGCTCTCCCGGTGGTGAGCACCTCGTCAATCGTCTTTTTCCCCACAACTTCCCGGAGGGCGGCCTCGGCGGCGTTCTTCACCGCTTTTTCAGGGTCTTTGATGCGGAAGAGGTACTGGTAGGGGTCACTGATGCGGAACTGCACGATGAACTGGCAGCTCACGATATTCTCGTCTCCGGTGAGCATAAGGGATTCTTCAGGAACCAGAGCGTACCTTGGCGGAGGACCGGGAGAAAGAGTCCGAAAACCAATCTCCACCCGCCGGACCTCGGTGATTTTGGGGCGGACCACACTTTCGAAAGGATAGGGAAGCCGGTAGTGGATTCCCGGAGGGACGGTACGGTGGTAGCTCCCCAGGCGCCGGACTACCCCCACCTCATCGGGTCCCACAACGTACACGCCGCTCAGGAAATAGAGGATGACAATGGCCAAAAGGACATACAGCCCCAGGCGCCTGAAGAACCGAAAGAGACGGACTGTGGAAATATCGATGATTTTCCCCTCAAACCCCTCGCCGTACATGTTTTTATCTTACCGGAAAAGGGCAGGGGATGCAAGGCGAAAAAGGCGGGGCAGAAGCCCCGCCTCCGTCATACCTTGAACCGCCCCACGAGCTTCTGCAGGTTCTGGGCCATCTGCGCCAGGGCCCGGACGGC
>APCU01000205.1 GCA_000347575.1 Candidatus Caldatribacterium saccharofermentans OP9-77CS
GGTGGTCGCCGGAGGTGCCGCGCTCGTAGGGGTCAGGATCCCCAAGAATGGCCGCATGACCGTCGTTGCGCACATGGGCCGGAACGGTCATGTCCGCCACCATATGCATCACTTCTCCTACTGCCCGCCAGGCCTTGCCGTAGAGGTCTTTGGGGTCCTTACTCTCAATGGCTTTCTTCAAGTACTCTTTGGCCTGGAGCCAGCCGTACTCCTGATCGAAGAGCCCTAAGAACTCGATGGTGTCCTCAGGGCGGGTTCGAAAAGTCCAGGTGACGGCATCCCGCTGCGGGTTGTCAAAGGTGGTTCCCCCAAGGAAACGTATGAGCCGCACCAGGAACTGCTGGTCGGTGAGGTAAGGCCGTTCAGAGTTCGTCGGGTCATAGAAGTGAAGAAGAGCCATGGGCCCTTCAGGTTCGTCGGCGGAAAAACCGCCTCCGATGAGCCATTCCCGGATGGTCTTCTCCCGAGCCACCTCGATGCGCGGGAAGAGGTTGCGGGTACCGTCCTCCGGTCCCCAGTCGATGCCCTTCCAGCGCTCTTCGTTGAAAGAGGCGAATCTGAGGTAGGGGTCTTTACCGTCTTCCCGGAAAAAGGTCTTTTCAAAGTACTCAATGGCGGCGCGGTTGATGGCCTGGTGGGCCTCTCCCATGGCGTCATCGTACCCCCAGCCCACCGGGGAGAGAAAGAGCACGAAGGACAAAAGACCGAGAATCAGAATCGCTCGATTTTCCATTCTTCCCCCTCCCTTTTGAGGGTGATGGGATAGGTCACCCCGTCCACAGTCATCTCATAGAAAGCCTCATCAGAAGATACCTCGAGCTTTCGGGCTTCACGGAGCGCCTGGGCGACTTTCCGGGCCTCCTCTTCAGAAACGGCGGGGTCCCCCTCCAGGGATTGCCGAAGATTCGAAGATAGAAGTTCCCGGAGGGCAGCAAAGTCAAGCGCATCGAGTGCCCTTGCGGCAGCCTGGAGGACCTCACCGGGCCCGGTGGCAACATGAGACGGTGCGGGTTCACTGGCCGCAGGGGGTTCGGCGCCCTCCGGGGCAAGAACGCNGAAAGACAGCCGAACCGGCTTTCCAAGCGGCACCCCTTCCTGGGAGCGCAAACCGCNTCCCANAAAGAGGTAGTACGTTTTCCCTGCCGGCCACCTTTCTTCCAGGGGGAAAACCTGGAGTTTCCGGGGGTCCTCTCCGGTAACGGTGACCCTCACCGCAAGGGGTATCTCTCCACTTTCATGCTCACTCACCCACACGGTGTCTTCCCGCAGCGAAGAAGCATCAAGGGGAAAGGTGAAGGTCACTTCCAGGATATCTTCCGGTCGAAGGGTGAGCTCCGGCCAGTCAGTGAAGGTGTTCCCCCAGAGGTTGTGGGACAAGCTCAAAAAGATGGCGCTCACCAGAAAAAACAATATCCATGACTTCTTCATGGTTTTCCCTCCTCAGAATTCCCGGTAACTCTGGGGAACGATTTCCCCCTGGCGGTANTCCATCTCGGCGAACTTCCGCCCNTCGGGGAGCCACTTCACCCATTTCCCTTCCCGTTTATCCCGGCGGTACGGCCCTTCGGATTCTTTTTTGCCGTCCCGGTAGTAGAGGGTCCAGGTGCCTTCCCGCAGCCCTCCCCGGTAGGTGCCTCTCTGGCCTACCACNCCGTTATCGTAGAAAGAGACCCACACACCTTCTTTTTTGCCGTGCTCATAGGTGCCCTCGAATTTCTTCTGGCCATTCTCGTAGAAGGCGGTTTCGGTGCCGTGTTTCACCCGGCGGCCCTGGTTATCGAGGTAATAGGTGTACTCCAGTTTCACCTTTCCACTGGGGTAATACTCCCGGTGGGTGAGAAGTTGTGGGCCGGGGCTTTTGAGCTTGAGGGGAATTCTCTCCATGGCCAGCATCTCTTTCGTGACGGTATCGAAGGCCTTCACGGTGAGGGTGAACTGCCCTGCCCGGATAAAGCGGTGTTCCACGGTAGCACCGTCGCTTGCGAGGGGCTGGGTTCCGTCCCCGAAGTTCCATACATAGCGGACTGGATTCGGTGGTGGGGGAGAAAGGATGGCCGAAAACCGCAAGGGTTTTCCGGTTTCAAGCTCTGCTGGCTCCGGCTCAATGCGAAGCGCAAATTCCGGGGGTTTGGTTTCCGCGGGAGTGGCTGTGGGAAGGGATTTTTCCAGAGTTTCTGCGGTGGGGATTGAGGCCACCACAGTTTCCGGGGGTGTCGGTGGTGCTTCTTGGAGAACGGTTCCTGGTAAGAGATGAGGAGAGGGAACTGGCGAAGGCACAGGGCTTTCCGGAGGGGTGGTAGCGAGTGCTGGTGGTTCTTGTGGTGTCTCCTCCGGAGGAACGATTTCGGGTAGGGGGGGAGGCTGTGATGCTTCCCCGGCAAGAGCAGTTCCCGGTGGGAGAGAAGGTACTGGTGATGTTTCCCCTGGAAGAACGATTCCCGGTGATGGAGAAGGCGAAGGCATCGGTGGGGTTTC
>APCU01000206.1 GCA_000347575.1 Candidatus Caldatribacterium saccharofermentans OP9-77CS
GGGGTTGCGAGGGAAGGAAGGGCGCCCAGCCTGCGCTGAACGAGAGACGATAAGAACGCTGGTTCCTGCTGTTCCACTCTTCCACAAGCTGCGTGAGGCGGTGGATAATCCGCTGAAGGTTTGCATTTTTCACCCCGGAGAGGAGGACGGCGAACTCGTCACCCCCAATGCGGGCGATAATATCGGATTTGCGGAAGACCTTCCGGAGCATTCCGCTGAACTCCTGAAGTATTCTATCCCCCTCCTCATGGCCAAACTGGTCGTTGATCCACTTGAGATTGTCAAGGTCAAGAAAGAGTACTCCCGCTTCCTCTCCCTCCCTCTGTGCGACAAGCAGTGCATGCTCGGCAAGCACCAGNAACCCGCGACGGTTGTAGACCCCGGTGAGCTCGTCAGTCAGTGAAAGGTGCTCAAGCTCCCTGAGACGCTGTTCCTGTTCCTCAAGGTGGCGAGCAAAACGGAGGACGTCCTCCACCTTACGGGCAAAAAGGGCGTACAGCCGGTGTTCTCTCCTTCGTAAAGGATAAGGAGCCTCAAAAAAGAGTACTGAAGGGGCTTCCTGTTCGCCCAGGAGGAAAATCCGCTGGTGCTCCTTCGGGGATGCCATTTCCTTCTGAACCTCGGCAGGATCAGAGAACCCCCAGGATGCAGCAAGCTGGAGTTCCT
The DNA here is from genome assembly GCA_000347575.1 of Candidatus Caldatribacterium saccharofermentans OP9-77CS. GTDB lineage: Bacteria > Atribacterota > Atribacteria > Atribacterales > Caldatribacteriaceae > Caldatribacterium > Caldatribacterium saccharofermentans. The sequence goes on from APCU01000206.1 coordinate 667, forward strand.
GGTCTCTTCTCCAGAGGAAGGCCATGCGCTGCACCCCAAAGAGCCGCACCGCCCGTTCCACCACTTCCCGGAAGAACTCCTGGTAGGATCCGGGAAACGAGAGAGAGGAAATCTCATGGAGAATGGCAAGCTCCACTTCGGAAGAAGCGTCACAGACCGAAAGAAAACGCTCTCTGGCTCTCTTTCTCCCCGCCACCGCCACAACCACCGTCTTGTTCCGGAAAAGGGGTGCCCGACCGCGGGGATGAATCTCCCCCACGCTGAGAAACCCAAGGCAGGGAAGGCCCCCAAGAGTATCGTCCACGATTTTGAGCTCTTCCTCAAAAGCCTCTCCCAGAACCAGAGCACGGCTGACGCAGTCAAAAACGAGGGCGAACAAAGGGTTTCCAACGCAGATCGCCTTCTGAGAAGCCCTGGCCGCAGCGGCCAGAAGGCTCTCCTTTTCTCCCCTCATGAGGTACCCCACGGCTCCCTCGGGAATGCTCGCCCCCACAAATCCCATAGCCCCATCCGGGGTGAAATACGCAGGATCCCGGATGAGGAAATCCCCAAAAATACCTGGAAATCCCAAGGGATAGAGGGTTCCCACCCAGGGCAGGTCTTCCCGGGAAAAATCCCCCACTCGCTCGCAGTACGCCTCAAAAGGAGGAATACCATCAATCTCAACCACTTCCCGTCCCCGAGTCTTCGTCACCACGAGGAGCTCCCTTGTGGGGGACCATCCGTGGTCTGCCGCGGAAGAAAAGGCTATACCTTCAAAAACCCCCACACTCACCGGGCCCAGATTCACGCCCTGTTCGGTGAAGCGGAAGGCACCCGTCCCTCCGCCAAGATAGAGGAAACGGGGACCAAGGACGTTATAGAGACCCTGAAGGAAAAGCGGCACCTCAAGGGCAGGATCAGGAAGAATAACCAGGGTTCCCTCCTCCCGGGAGGTTCGACGAACCTCCCTCCCCACAAGTTCCCCAAGCGCGTACGAATCACTTCCTTCAAAAGGGGGGGAAACGGTAAAAGCCCGCAACCCGGGTACGGCAAGGGCCAGGAGGGCTATTCCGCGGGAAAGGAGTCTTCTGCCCACCACCACACCCTCAGCCGAACAACCAAGGATCTTCGCCAAGGGGAAAGCCTCACGCAGCGCCTCAAGAATACGGTGAGGGTTGTATTGAGGCGTAATAAAGAGAAAGAAGAAAGAGGGTACGCCGCTTGTCTGCACTGCCTGAGATAGCGCTTCTTCAAGCGCTGCTTTCTCGTCAGTCCTCTCGCTATAGCCAAGCCCTACTTCCATGAGTCTTTCCAGTCCCCCAGACTGCAGGGTTTCCATAAGTGTACCACATTCTGGGGCTTTGGGGTTGCGGGAGCAAGAAGTCTCAAGAGCTCAAAAATAAAATGGTGGCCCAACGGGGAATCGAACCCCGGCTTGCGGATTGAGAGCCCGCCGAACTAACCACTATTCGATTGGGCCACCCTTTCTTCCGCTTTGGCGGTTACTATTCTACCATGGGCTCTGGAAAAATCAAGGGGGACTTCATCCCGGTTTTTTTCAAGCCGGGACACAGGTCCCCACCTTTTCCATTGCTCCAATCTTCTTTCTACTTCCTCGAGTATGCACTCTCCAGAAGAGCCAACACGTCCTCTTTTGTAGGAACCCTGGGATTCACAGAGTAGTCAGGGAGTTTGAAGGTGTCCTCAACAATGCCAGGGAGGTCCTCCCTGGGGATGCGCAAATCCTCAAGGCCAAACCACATGCCAATCTCCTTCAGGAAAGCATTCATGATCTCTTCAAGGGCTAACGCTGC
>APCU01000207.1 GCA_000347575.1 Candidatus Caldatribacterium saccharofermentans OP9-77CS
CCTCATGGTCAACGAGGCTTTGTTGAAAGAAGGCTTAGCCCGCCTTCTCGTTTATTTCCCTGACCGGGAAAAGTATTACTGCCGCTTTTTGGAAGCTCTGGCCTCCGCTCAACGGGAGAAGAAAAACCTTTGGGGCAAATATCCTGAACCCCTTTCTCTGTGGGAAGTGGAGAGCGATCCAGTGCGCTATGTTTTGGAGGTGGTGACCATTGTGTTTGAGGTCTCGCGGGTGGGGGAAGGGAAGGAAGGCTGGTCCCTTTGGGCAGCGCAAAGCCGCTACGGCTTTCGCGCCATCCTCCAGCCCAGTTCGTGTACTCAAGTCTGGTGGCAACCCCTATTGGACGCTAACCTTACCGGAAAGAAAGTCGCGGTAACGGGCGAACTCCAGTGGGACAGCCTCTCCGGCGGCCCCCGCATTGTCGTTCTCTTCCCCGAGCAGATCCAAGTCCTTGAGGAGGAGAAATGAGGCGCGTTTTTATTTGCTTTTTAGGTGTTCTTCTTTTGGGAACCACGACGTTAAGCTCGCCTCTTGTTTATGGTCCTTGGACAGGAGCGCCGGATCGTACGAGCATCACCGTAAGCTGGTTTTCCTCCCCACCCACAGCCGCGACCATCCGTTACGGGCCTCTCTCCCTGTACTGGATGACGGGTGAGCTTCCATTTTCCTTTTCGCATGCTCCGCGGACCTCCGGTGAGCAGGAGATCGTGCACGTGAAACTGGAAAACCTCGAGCCGAGCACGTGGTATGTGTACAAGCTTGTCTTTCCAACCGGTGAAGAGACGCCCATCGGCACTTTCCGAACAGCGCCGGATCCGGGTGAACCCGTGACCTTCGCGGTTATTTCGGATACCCAATGGCAATGGACAGGAACGAACCGGGTACAAAAAGTCGCCGAGGCCATGTCCTGTGACGGGGCTGCGTTCCATTTCGTTTTACATTGTGGCGACCTCGTGGAAACCCCTATTCCCGAACATTGGCGTTTCTTCTTCACGTCCTTGGAGCCGATCCTTCGGTGGGCTCCGCTTATCCCAGTTTTAGGAAACCATGAACGGGATAGTCTCAGCTATTACCAGCATTTCGCCCTTCCGCCCGGTGGAGGGCGGCTAAGTAAGCGCTGGTGGGCCTTGCACTGGGGAGATGTGGTGGTCGTAGGCCTGATTCCAACGCTAAAACCCCACAGGATTATCGGGAACAATTGGATTGGGCGCGGAAGAACCTCTCTGGACCTGAACCATACAAAATCGTGATCTTTCATCACCCAGTCTTTTCTTCGGATGCCACATATGGGCCGGGATCCGAAGGGCTACAAAAGCTTTGGCATCCAGTATTTGCTGAACTCGGTGTCGATCTTGTTCTCAATGGGCACGCTCACAACTACGAACGGATCGTGCGGGACGGCGTGACTTACCTCGTTGTAGGCGGAGGCGGGGCAAACCTTTATCCTCTCTCCCCTGCCCGTCTGGAGGGTTCGATCTTTGGCGATAACGAACACTATTTTTACGTAGTGGTGCGGTCAGACGAAAGCGGGCTCACCGTTCGGGTAATGAAGGTCGCAAAGCTCCGCGCTAGCGAAATCACCCCCGAGCTTGGGGTTTTGGAGGAGTTCGCTCTACCTAGGAAGTAGCTGGTCGGAGCGACCGGATTTGAACCGGTGACCTCTGGCCCCCCATGCCAGCGCGCTGCCAGGCTGCGCTACGCTCCGCCCTTATCAATCCTACTCCTTTCCCTGCACTTTGCCAACCAAAAGGTTAAGGTCTGGCCGTGGAGATCTTTACCCTGGGACACTCCAACCGGCCCTGGCCGGAGTTTCTCCACCTCCTTCGGGCCTACGGAATCGAGGTTTTGGCCGATATTCGCGCGTTTCCTTCCTCGCGCCGCNATCCCCACTTTTCCCAGGAAAACTTGAAAGCCGCTCTGGAGAAAGAGGGCATCGGTTATGTGTGGCTGGGAAAGGAGCTCGGCGGGTACCGCAAAAAAGGATTAGGAAAGGCTTCGCCCAACACGGCCTGGGATAGCCCCGGTTTCCGGAACTTTGCGGATCACATGCTTACCGAAGAATTTCGAAACGGGGCCGAAAGGCTTCTTAGGCTTGCCAGCGAAAAGAAAACAGCGGTGTTATGCGCGGAGAGGCTTTGGTGGCGCTGCCATCGCCGCCTCCTTTCCGATTGGCTTTTGGCCCAGGGCCACCGCGTCCTCCACATTTTGGATTTCGGCAAAGTTGTGGAACACGAACTTCCGCGATTCGCCCGCATCGAGGCCGGCAGGGTAATCTACCCCCGGGAGGATTTATGGAGCCCTGGGTCCGCGAGGCCCTCCTCCAGGAAAGGCTTCCCGGAGGAAAAGCTCGATGTTTGACGTGTGCACGGCGCTGCGTTCTTGTCCCTGGGCAACGCGGCTTTTGTGGCACACGGGAAAACCGCGGGGGGAGGATTTTCACCCTCGTTTACGGGCTCCTCTCCG
>APCU01000208.1 GCA_000347575.1 Candidatus Caldatribacterium saccharofermentans OP9-77CS
ATCCTCTCGTACCCTCTTTTGGTAGAGCGTGGTCATGAGTACCACTTTATTCTTTTACTGAAAAAACAAACTTTGCTTTCCTTATACCGTAAATTCCGAGCGATGTCAACCCCCCTCACGTGTTGTATCTCCCTTTTCAGGGGAAACCTCTGCAGGTATAATCCCAAAAAAGGGCTTTTTCGGGGGGATTGTTCCTGTGTTGACCATCTACACCATCGGCCATTCCAGTCATCCTTTTGAGAGGTTTCTGGAGCTCCTCAGAAAGCATGGGATTGAGCTTGTCGTTGACGTACGTTCCAGGCCGTACTCCCGCTACGTCCCGCATTTCAACCGCAGGGCCCTTGAGGACGCACTGGAGCAAGAGGGCATCGAGTACCGCTTCCTGGGGGACAAACTGGGTGGGCAACCGGAGGACGAGGCTTTTCGACGGAAAGACGGCACCGTGGACTACGAACGCCTCCTGCGTTCTCCTCACCTTCGGGAAGGTATTGAGGAGGTCATCGCCCTTGCTGCGAGATTCCGGCTTGCGCTCCTTTGTGGGGAGGAAGACCCCGGGAAGTGCCACAGAAAGCGGCTTCTTGCGCCTCTTTTCAGGGAGCGGGGGGTCGAGGTGCTCCACATTCGGGGGAATGGTGCAATTGACAGAACCGACGAGGTATTCCCGACGCTCCCTCTAAAGGGGTGAGAAGCCATGCGTGTGTACAGTATCGGCTCTGGCGGGAAAAGTGCCCGGGAGTTTTTTGGGAAACTGGAAGAAGCCGGCATCAAAAGGGTCATCGATGTCCGGTTGCACAACGCCTCACAGCTTGCCGGATTCACGAAGCGTGAAGACCTCCAATTCTTTCTGGAACGCATTCTCTGTGCCGAATACCGCCATGAACCCCTTTTTGCTCCTACCAGGGAAATGCTGAGGAAATACCGTACGGGACAGTATTCCTGGGAGGATTACGAGAAAGAGTTCCTGGCGCTTTTGCGGGAACGGGCCGTAGAACAGAGGTTTTCCCCGGATCTTTTTGCCCTGCCCACGGTGCTTCTCTGTAGCGAAGCCTCTCCCACGCACTGCCACAGGAGGCTGGTCCTTGAGTATCTCCAGGGACACTGGGGTGGACTGGAAATCGTCCACCTTTGAGGGGGGAGAAAAGGTGCCGGTTTTTGAGATTCTTTGTCTGGCGAACTCCGTTAAGTACCAGGGACGGTGCATCGCTGGGGTGTGCCTTGATGATGGAAAGTGGATACGGCCGGTATCGGATAATGCCGAAGCCCGGGGCGCACTCTTTGGGTCTCAATACCGCTACGACGATGGTCGGGAAGTTTTGCCCCTTGAAGTGGCAAAAAGGGAATTCCTGAAGCCCTGTCCGAAGGATCACCAGTCCGAGAACTGGCTGATTGGCTCTGAGCCGTGGACGAGAGGAACCCCTCTTGATGAAGAGGAACTCCTGGATTTCCTTGAAGACTGTCTTTCCTGGAACCCCTTGCTTTTCGGAAACGCTTCCGATTGTCTGACTCTTGCAGAGTTCCGAAGACGCCCACCCCGCTCCTCGCTGCTTCTTGTGGAACCGGAAGAGTTGAGGCTTCGGCTGGTGAGGCGTAGAGAGGGATTCCAGACGAGAGCTCGTTTNTTGCTCGGTGACGAGCGTTACGACCTCGTGGTGACTGACCCCATCTACAGGGAGCACATGGAGAGATTTCCCCCGGAAGAAGAATACCCTTTTACCCAGGTTGTGTCCCTTGCTCCTGGTGCCAGGGTCTTTCTCACCATAAGTCTGGGGGAAGAGTTCAGAGGAGCCTTTTACAAGCTTGTTGCGGCTATTATCGTCTTTCCTCCTCAGGCAGTGCGATGGCGGGGCATCTGCTGAAATGACCCGCAAAGCCACGAAGTGGGTCTGTGGTCTTGGGGTTCCTTGCTCCTCTCTCTGGGTTTCGTGAACGGTTGGGGTACCGGTTGTGGTCTTTCCTGGGTGCTTCNGGTACGCTTGACGGAAGTACCGGAATAAAGTATACTAAACCAATAGGAATTATTGGTTTAGTGGTAACNGAAGTGGAACGTTCTGGGGTCTTGCGTTCTCCTGGGGGTGGGGGAGATGAAAAAGCGTGTGCAGGTCAGGATAGAGGGTATGCACTGTCCAGGCTGTGCCAGAGCGATTCAGGAAGAGCTCCGGGGTCTTTCCGGTGTTCATGAGGTTCAGATCGATTTTGCGGGAAAGCAGGGGACGATAACGTTCGATCCTCAAGCGGTGCCGCTACAGAGGCTCCTTGATACTGTGGGAGAGCTGGGGTACAGTGCCTTTGTGGAGGAAGAAGAGGAGGAAGAGGAGGAAGAGCGCTCCTCAAAAGAAGACGGAGGTTTTCGGGAAAGCGGGGGTGCCTCGTCACAGCAGGTCATCCTCTCCATTTCTGGGATGCACTGTGCCGCCTGTGCAACGCTCATCGAAAGGGTA
>APCU01000209.1 GCA_000347575.1 Candidatus Caldatribacterium saccharofermentans OP9-77CS
CAGAGATTTCGCCGCAAGGAGCATGTTCTCGGTCGCCGCCGCACAGTCCACCGGGGCAGAGGGATGGTCTTCTTTTCCCAAGACCAGTATCACCGTTTCAGTTCTTCCCGCATCCTCTCGTACTCTTCCCTCGTGATCTCCCCCCGGGCATAGCGGCGCTTGAGAATCTCNATGGGGTCCTCCTCAAAGAACCTGGAAGGGCGAAACATGTGCCTCCCGGCCCAGAAAAGGAGAAAGAGCAGGCAGAAAAGGCAGAGGAGTATCACAACGCCTGCGAGAATCCTCCCCCAGAAAAACCACCCCCAGGGGGAGTAACAGTAGCCCCAGAAGGGGACCCAGAACAACCCGTGTCCGTGCATACCACCGCCTCCAGGGAAATTATACACCGGGTTTCTGGAGGGATTTGTGACCAGAATGTGTCGCAATTGTGAAATTTCCCTGATGCATTGGGCAAGTCGCCCGGAGCAGCCAGTACAGATGTCAGTCACAATGAACCCGCAGAGGTCAAAGGCACCAGGCAATCCTTCGAGCTCTATACACCCTGGACGCCATCGGGCACGTTGCTATTCTCCTGCCCTCAGCGCAGCTTTAAGTTTTTCAACCAACAGAGGAAGGTCCTGCTGTACCGTCTGCCAAAGGACATCCAGGTCTATATCAAAATACCCATGAACCAGACGGTGGCGCATTGCAATCATATCCTCCCAAGGAAGATCGGGCAAAAGCTCCCGAGTTTCTTCGGAGACCTGGTATGCGGCTTCTCCGACGATCTCAATGTCCTTCACCAGCGCCAGCACCAGTTTGCGGTCGCGTTCTAACTCCTCTCGACAACTGGAGCTTGCAAACTCAAGAGCTTCCCGGGCAGCATCGAGCATATGTTGCAGCCGCACTCTATCACTCTTCCGCATACTGCACCTCGGCTTCCCGCAACACCTCCTCGCGAAAATAGGGGCTCAGGTCCCTCAGGGTACGCAAATCCACCTTTCGCCCCCCAAAAAGCGCCGACAACTCACGCTCCATGCGAGCAATGCCGAAAAGGCCGGGAACATGGCCAGGTTCGAATTCCACGAGAAAGTCGATATCGCTTTCCGGCCCAAGGTCTCCGCGTAACGCCGAGCCAAACAGCGCCAGGCGCCGGATGTGATACCGCCGGCAAAACTCGGCGAGCTTCTCTTTCGGCAGTTGTATTCCTGCCATGGTTATCCCTCACAGTGATGCAGAAACCAGATCTGGAGCAATTCACCGCACTCAAAGTCCGCCCTCTCAACGCAGGCATGGCGCTCAACGGCGGCAATAGCTTGAAGCTCGTCTTCCAGGTGCTCCTTTGGATTCCTCACAGCACCACTGCCTCCCGGAGCACCCGCTCTCGAATGCGCGCTTTGAGTCCCTGTTCCGTAACCACATCCACCCTCCGGCCAAGGAGCCTTTCCAGCTCGTACTGAAGGTCCCCAAGGTCAAAAAGAGACTGGCCCGGTTCCATCTCCACCAGGAAGTCGATGTCACTTCCCTCGTCCGCCTCCCCGCGAACTGCCGAACTGAAGATGCGCACCTTACAAGCACCGTATCTATCGCACACCTTAAGAACTTCTGCTCGTTTCGCCTGCAAGAGCTCCTCAAGTCTCATGCCAAACCTCAGAGATTCTTCCGGATCACCTCATCCAGCCGCCGGACCTCGGCTTGCTGCCCCGAAGCTACACCACCAGGCGGGTCACAGGGGTAGCTACAGAAGTCGCCCTCTTTGTCATCTTCAGCTGGAGCAACCAGCAACCACGCCTCCACCGACCCTCGGGTATAATCCCTGTTCATCTGAGCTTGCCCAGGCCCTGGAAATAACCGAACTTTGGCCCTATTATAGCGAATGTACTTTCGGTTTGCATGGACACCGATTTGACCCGGAAGAGATTCCTTTTTGTCCTCCCGGCGTGGGGAAGAACCGAAGAAGAACCCATCATGGCCATAAGAGAACTCCTTCGCAATCCCCAGGCGTACCTTTTCAGAGAGGTCACGCTGAAGAGAGACGTCATCCAGGTTCTGAGCAAAGAAACCGCGAAAGACAATCTGGTCTATCCCGCTTACCTCTCAACCAACCCAAACCCCACCGGTCCCGGGGACTCAAGCCAGAAAGGTCCCCGGGATTTTCAGCTTTGCCTCTCCTCCCACTCCACCGTACAACCGTAATCGCGCAAAAGCTTCTCAAGATCCTGCTTCAGCCGCCGCATTGCCCCTGTGGGGTCATCGACCCGAAGAAGAACCGTGGCTCCTTGCAGCTCCCGCAGCCTTTGCGCAGCTTGAAGCAGAGGATACAGGAGATTCGCGCTGGTCTGCACCGTAAGCGTTATCGCCCCTGACTCAGGGGAGGAAGCCACAGTTCCCGGCTCTTTTTCCTGTTTTTTGGGAGACGCAACCAGAACCACGTTGCCGTTTTTCAGTACCT
>APCU01000210.1 GCA_000347575.1 Candidatus Caldatribacterium saccharofermentans OP9-77CS
CTTTCGCCCACGGCTTCCCGCCAGCGGCGGACTGCTTCTTGTTCCTCCCAGCCTGTGCCCCAACCCCTGCCGAGGTCCCTAAAACGATCACTCATGTTCTTTAAACTTTCCGTAGAAGCTGATATTGGCGCAACCTCCCGCTTGTGGATAACTTGGGGTGAGGCGAGCTCAACGAGCTGGTCGGCTGTGGACAACCCTGTGGATAACTCTGTGGAAAAACCTAGGGGCGTGTGGGGAAAAATGGGGCGGACAATTGAGACTGGCACTTGTCCACCGAGCTTTTCCACAGGGGTGGTGCACTTGTCCACAACCCCGGCTGAGGTTATCCACAGACTTTTCCACAGGTGCCTGTGGATTCACCGGGAGTATTTGGAGAGGAGGCGGCTGCGAAGCTCATCGATCTCGGCTCTGAGGAGCGGCGCATCCCGCAAGAGCTCTTGAACTTTTTGGTAGGCGTGCATGGCGGTGGTGTGATCCCGGCCGCCGAAAGCCCGTCCCAACGCGGGAAATGATGTTTCTGTAAGCTCCCGCGCGAGATAAATTGCGATTTGTCGAGCAAAAGCCACCTCTTTGCGACGTGACGGACCGTCCAACTCTGCCAAATCCACGCGGAAATAGCGCGCCACCTCTTCCTTTATGGCCTGGATCGTCAATTTTGGCGTGCGCTCTTCCTTGGGAAGAATGGACTCAAGAACTCCGGGAGTGATTGGTCCTTGCCCCAACTCCAAATAGGCGATCACGCGAATTAAGGCGCCCTCTAGTTCCCGGACGTTTGTGGTGATGCGGGAGGCGATGAGCTCCAAGACGGTGTCGGGGACGGAGACGCCTCTTCGGCGGGCCTTATCCCGCAAGATCGCCATGCGGGTCTCCAAATCCGGCGGCTGAATGTCCACCACAAGCCCCCAGCGGAAGCGGGAAACCAAGCGATCCTGCAGGCCCTGGAGCTCCTCTGGCGGCCGATCCGAGGAAAGCACAATTTGCTTGCTGTTCCCATAGAGCTCGTTGAAGGTGTGGAAGAGCTCTTCTTGCGTAGCTTCTTTGTTGCGCAGGAAATGGACGTCGTCGATGAGGAGCACGTCTACCGTGCGGTACCGGGCACGGAACTGATCGGTGGTGTTGGAGCCGATGGCCTGAACAAGCTCGATGGTGAAGCGCTCGGAAGTGGTGTAGGCCACGGTCAAGTTCTTGTGGATCTGCAAAACATGGTTTCCGATGGCCTGAAGGAGGTGGGTTTTCCCAAGTCCCCACCTTCCCGTAGATGAAAAGGGGGTTATAGGCCCGGGCGGGGTTTTCCGCCACCGCTTTGGCAGCCGCAAAGGCCATGTCCGAGTTTTTCCCACGCACAAAAGTTTCAAAGGTGTATTCCGGGTTGAGGGGAAGGGAGCCCACGTAACGCGGGTGATCACCAGCGGGAGCATGGCTGATGGGCTTTTTCAGGTCATGGGGCAAAGGCTGTGGGACGACCTCAATACGCCAGGAAATCGCTTTTCCTAAAGCTTCCGTGAAGAGGCGATCCAAAAGCTCCCGATATTTTTGCTCAATGGCGGCTTTGGCGAAAGAGGAAGGGACCTCTAAGATGAGCTCCTCGCCATCGGCGCGGGCCGAGGCTTGGGAGAACCAAGCGGCAAAACTCGTGGGCGGGATTTCCTGGGCCAAATCCTCGCGAACCCGCGCCCATATCTCCTCGAGGGGCTGTGCCATAAACGCACAATGGCGAGGCCCAGAGTCGAACTGGGGACACCCCGGTTTTCAGCCGGGTGCTCTACCACCTGAGCTACCTCGCCTCTGGCGGGGACGACGGGATTTGAACCCGCGATCTCCGGAGTGACAATCCGGTGTGTTAGTCCGGGCTACACCACGTCCCCGGCTCCGCGATTTTACCCGCGGCCTTGTGCGCGGGCCAAGCTCTGGGCGAGAGAGGATTCGAACCTCTGGCCTTCCGGATGTAAGCCGGATGCTCTGCCCCTGAGCTACTCGCCCCTTTGTCCCCGGGGGGATTCGAACCCCCGTTTCCGGATTGAAAGCCCGGTGTCCTGGGCCGGCCTAGACGACGGGGACTTATGGGTCGTGCAGGAATCGAACCTGCGGCCCCCGGCTTAAAAGGCCGGTGCTCTACCGACTGAGCTAACGACCCAGAGAAAGGAAATGGGCCGTGGAGGACTCGAACCCCCAACCCGCGGATTAAGAGTCCGCTGCTCTACCTGTTGAGCTAACGGCCCCAAAAGAATCTTAGCGGCCGCTTCCGCACCCTGTCAAGGTTCGAGTAGAATGGCGAGGGGATTCCTATGGGCGGCCTTTGGGAGGGAAAGGCCCCGCTTGCGGAAAGGCTCCGGCCACGGGACCTTTCGGAAGTGGTGGGCCAGGAGCATATTCTGGGCGAGCATGGCCCCCTCCGGGCCCTCATCGAGGGCGGCCTTTCC
>APCU01000211.1 GCA_000347575.1 Candidatus Caldatribacterium saccharofermentans OP9-77CS
CGTGATGAGGTTCTGGCTCTGTTCCTCTGAGCCCCTGGCCACCTGGGCGATGGTCTGGGCAATCTGGTCACCAGTTTCGGCAATCTCTCGGGAGGTGTGTTTCAGGTTCTCCATGGCTTTGAGGATTTCCCGGGAGGAGGAAGCTACCTCACTCAGGAAATGGCACAGTGAAGTTGAAGCCTGGGTGAGGGAGGCGAGGAGTTCTCCGATTTCGTCGCGGCGGTTCGTGTCCATCCGCTGGGTGAGGTCACCGCACTCTAAGACTTTCGCGAAGGCCACGCTCTGGCGAATGGGGCTTGTAATGCTCCGGGAGAGGGTGAGGCTCAGGACAAGTGCCACCACGACCACCAAAACCACGATGAGGTAGAGGAGCCTGGTGAGGGTCTTCTGGGTACGGTTCACAAGCTCAAGCCCATGGGCGAGGTGGTTACGGACCTCCTCGTTGATGGCCTCCATGGCACTTGTGAGGTTTTCCTCAATCCCACGCATCTCCTCAATGGCGCGGCTGATCTGCCCCTCAAGGAGGGCAAGATTCTTATCAAGCTGCACCACTTCCTGCCAGAGGGCGCGGAAGGGTTTGAAGCGCTCGTTCACGATGGTCTGGGCAGCAACGGCGGCATAGATATTGAGGAAGTCGCCCTCGAAGAACTTGGCGAGAATCTCGAAGTTTTTGTCCACTGCTTCCCGGGCTTTCTCCTTGGCCTCTCCTGAAAGGAGCAAGTAGTTTTTCCGGTCCTGGTTGAGGGTGTAGAGACGGTCCACCCATTTGTCCAAGCGCAGGGCGTTCAGGCTGCTTTGCAGAGACCGGTAAGCCCGGTAGAATTCCATGAACTCCTCATCGGTTCGGGTTGCCTGGGGACTGTACATGGAGTTCAGGAGAACCTCGGTTTTTTCCCTGAGGGTGTTCAGGCGCTCAAGGAGGGTTTTCTTGGTTTCCTCTGAGAACTCGGCCTGCTCCAGGTCCTTACGGAAGCTATCGAAGTACGAACCGATGTTTGCCCGGGCACGGTTCTCCTCCTCTCCCCCGTAGAAAGAGCGGAAAAGCCAGAAGTAAATCTCGTTGAGTGGATCCCCCTGTTTGGCGACGATGTCGCCGACAATGCGAACGAAGTTCACGATGGTGTTCGCCGGCTCATCCATGGCCACGGCTTTCTCGTTCCGGGTATTGATGGCCGTTATCCGTTCCTGCCAGGACTTCCGGAGGGCTGAAACCTTCATGGCATAGGTGGCCTGGAGGGTGCGGAGTTCCTGGAGTTTCGCGCTGAGGGTACTTCCTTCGGGGAGAGGGGTGAGGGTGTAGGGGAAATTCTCAGCCTGCCAGAGCTCCCCGTAACGGGAGGTGAAATCCTCGGAGGTACTTCCCAGCCTCAGGGCTTCAAGGTACATGGTAAAACGAGCATTGAGGGTATCGAAAGAGGCATCGTAGGCCTTGAGTTTCTCAAGGTCCTCTTCAGCGAGGTATGAGGAGACCAGGGCGTTGGAACTTGCAAGGATATCCTTGAGTCTTGAGGTGGCTAAAAGGAGAGGAAAGGCCTCCTCCACTTCCTGGAAAGACACATTCACCTGCCGGAAAGCATAAAGCGCCACGACTCCGGTGACACCGGCCAGAACCGCAAGGACGAGGAACCCCAGAGAAATCTTCGTACGAATCCGCAAGGCCAAAACCTCCTTTCTTTTCCTCTCTCAAGAATATCGGCAGAGAGCTTCAGGACTTTACGGGGGAGGGAAAATTTTTCCTGAGGATTCGGTGGCAAAGACACCCTCTTCTCCGGATGGTCCGGAACGTTGCAGAGGAAGGAAGGTGAACGCTGCCCGCGACGGGGTCTGATGTCACTTTCACACAGAAGGCAGCGTGACTCTGCCGAGACCAGTGCTCCCTACGCAAGGGCCCTCTCGCGGATGACTCTCTGGTAGAAGAAGAAGCTCTTTTTCGGGATGCGTTGCTGAGTGGCGTAATCAACGTACACAAGGCCGAAGCGCTTGGAGAACCCAAAGGTCCACTCGAAATTGTCCATGATGCTCCACACGAAATACCCTCGAACTGGGCATCCCTCGCTTATAGCCCTGTGGAGAGCTTCAAGGTGAGCCTCAAGATAGGCAATCCTCTCCTCGTCGTCGATGGAGCCGTCGCAGGAAGGAACGTCTGGAGAGCAGTACCCATTTTCGGTGATGTGGATAGCCCTTGGGGCGTAATCTTCGGTCACCCGGTGGATGAGTTCATACAGGCCTTCAGGGTACACTTCCCAGCCCATGTCACTGTACTTTTTCCCAGGAAGGCGAACGGCCTCGGTCTCAAGAACGGGTTCCTCTCCCTTTCTCACGACGTGGCGGGAGTAGTAGTTGATGCCCAAAAAATCCAGGGGCTGGGCCACAAGGGCACGCTCTTCCTCTGTGAAGGGCTCG
>APCU01000212.1 GCA_000347575.1 Candidatus Caldatribacterium saccharofermentans OP9-77CS
CAGTACGCTGGAAAGCTCTGCGACCGCACGCCTTTTATTTACCGGACCTTCATTGAGAGCTATGCCGGGGAGGCGTATGGGAGTCTCGTGGAGAGCCTTCTTGCTTTCCTTGAGCAGGAAGCCTCTCGAGCAGCACCCTGGCAGAAGGAGGGAGCCTTTGCAATCTTTTCCAGAGCAACATGCTACGAATGGCTCTTTTGGGAAAAGAGCTATCGATTTTCGGAGGAGGATGGACGTGGCGAGGATTCTCAAGAAGGAAGTGCTGACCCCACAGATCAAACTCATGGTGGTTGAGGCGCCCTGGGTGGCAAAAAAAGCAAAGCCCGGGCAGTTCGTGATTCTCCGGGTCAACGAAGAGGGAGAGCGCATCCCCCTCACCATTGCCGATTACGATCCTGCTCTCGGAACGGTGACCATCATCTTCCAGGAAGTGGGGAAGACGACCATGATGCTTGGAGAGCTCGAGGAGGGTGACGACATCCTGGACTTTGTGGGACCCCTGGGGCGGGAGATTGAGGAGAGATATTTCGGCCACGTGGTGTGTGTGGGTGGAGGGGTGGGTATTGCTCCGACCTACCCCAAGGCGAAGGCCCTGAAGGCCTGTGGGAATAGAGTCACCTCAATCATTGGCGCCCGGACGGCGAGCCTCCTTTTCTGGGAAGACAAGATGCGCTCGGTGAGCGATGTGCTCTACGTGACGACCGATGATGGAACCTACGGGGAAAAGGGCTTCGTCACCCATGTGCTTGAGCGGGTGTTGAAATCAGAAAAAGTGGACCTTGTGGTGGCAGTGGGACCGGTCATGATGATGAAGATGGTGAGCCTGCTCACAAAAGAATATGGGGTGCCGACCCTTGTGAGCCTCAACCCCATCATGGTCGACGGCACGGGGATGTGCGGGTGTTGCCGGGTGACGGTGGACGGGAAGTGCCGCTTCACCTGCGTGGACGGACCGGTCTTCGATGGCTGGAAGGTGGACTTCGACGAGCTTCTGGCCCGCCAGAGGACGTACCTTGAAGAGGAGCGACGGGCCCTCGACCTCTGGCTTGTGGAGAAAGCAAAGGAGGAAGTTTCCCATGGCTTCTGATCGCCTCTTTGGCCGACCGAAGATGCCGCAGCGTCCGGTGAAGGAACGGATTCGGGACTTCTTCGAGGTGCCCCTCGGACTTCCCGAAGACGTTGCCGTAGAAGAGGCGCGGCGATGCCTCCAGTGCAAGAAGCCGTCCTGCGTCAAAGGGTGTCCAGTGGAGATTGACATCCCGGGATTCATCAAGCTCCTGGGGGAGGGGCGTTTTGACGAGGCCATCGCCAAAATCAAAGAGAAGAATAGCCTCCCTGCCATCTGCGGGCGGGTGTGTCCTCAGGAAGACCAGTGTGAGAAAGAGTGCGTTCTGGGGAAGAAGGGGCAACCCATCGCTATTGGATACCTTGAGCGGTTCCTGGCCGATTACGAGCGGGAAAAGGGTGTCACAACGCCACCGCTTCCTCGCCCTATTCCGAAAAAAGTTGCGGTGATTGGTTCTGGTCCTGCGGGGCTCACCTGTGCTGGAGAGCTGGCGAAAATGGGATACCAGGTGACGATTTTCGAGGCCCTCCATGCCCCCGGGGGAGTCCTGGTGTACGGGATTCCTGAGTTTCGTCTTCCGAAGGCCATCGTGCGCCAGGAAGTGGAGTACGTGAAGTCCCTGGGGGTGGAGATTCAGGTGAACATGGTGGTCGGAAAGACCTTCACCCTTGAGGACCTCCGTGATGCAGGGTACGAGGCGTTCTTCATTGGAACAGGTGCCGGGCTTCCGTACTTCCTCAATATTCCCGGAGAGAACTTAAACGGCATCTACTCGGCCAACGAGTTCCTCACCCGCTCAAACCTCATGAAGGCCTACCTTTTCCCCAGGTACGATACGCCCATCAAGGTTGGAAGAAGGGTTGCGGTCATCGGTGGAGGGAATGTGGCCATGGATGCTGCCCGTACGGCGTTGCGACTCGGAGCAGAAGAGGTCTGCCTGGTGTACCGGCGGACGAAAAAGGAGATGCCGGCAAGGATTGAGGAAATTGAGCGGGCGGAAGAGGAAGGCGTGAACTGCGTCATCCTCACGACTCCCGTTCGCTTC
Source organism: Candidatus Caldatribacterium saccharofermentans OP9-77CS (assembly GCA_000347575.1). Taxonomy (GTDB): domain Bacteria; phylum Atribacterota; class Atribacteria; order Atribacterales; family Caldatribacteriaceae; genus Caldatribacterium; species Caldatribacterium saccharofermentans. The sequence goes on from APCU01000212.1 coordinate 2,112, forward strand.
GTCGGGAACGAGAACGGCTGGGTGACAGGGATGGAGTGCATCCAGATGGAGCTCGGGGAACCGGATGAATCGGGGAGGCGCCGTCCGGTGCCCATCCCAGGATCAGAGTTCGTCATCCCTGCGGATACGGTTGTTGTGGCCATTGGTCAGGGACCGAATCCTCTGCTCCTTGAAACCATCAGGGGCCTTGCCCTCAACAGGCGCGGCTACATCGTGGCGGATCCCGAGACCGGGGCGACGAACCTACGGGGTGTTTTCGCCGGTGGGGATATCG
>APCU01000213.1 GCA_000347575.1 Candidatus Caldatribacterium saccharofermentans OP9-77CS
ACCAACCCTGCCGCGGAGAGTCCGGCCACCCCCACGCCCCATTACTGAGCCGCCCGTGAAGGCCACGGTCAGAGCCTCGCGGAGGGAGCGGCGAACGGCGTGAGTGGTGCGGGCATTGGCCAAGGTGGCGGCGTTCATCCCGATAAACCCTGCCGCCATGGAAAGTCCAGATCCCACCCAGAAGGACACTGCCACTTCCCAGTAGAAAATGGCCCAGAGGATGGCGCCGATTATGAGGAGGGTTACAGCCATGACCTTGGCCTCCGCGATCATGAAGGCCCAGGCTCCCTCCCGAATAAACCCCTGGATCTGACGCATCCTTTCATCGCCAGCTTCCCGGCGCAGCACGTAGTACGTTCCGTAAGCGGACCAGAACAAGGCAGCTACCGCCACGAGGCCACTCGTGGCCAGAATCACTCCCATAAACCCTCCTTTCGCTTGAGTTTGCGTGACCTCACCAAAATCGGCGGTACTCTACACCTTGCTAGAATCCCCTTCAACCACGCAGATGTTAGCTTCTAAAGCCTAGACATTTGTCCAAAAGCGAAGCGACAAAACGGCCACCCATGAAAGCCAAGGGGCCATGCCCCCGAGTGTTATTCCCGCTACCGTCGCATCAGGACGCGGAAAGGAGGTCGCGGTGATGAAAAGATTTGGGATATGCGTGATCTTGGGGGCCGCGCTCGCTTTGGGCGCCATGGCCGAACCAGTGGCGGTGAAGCTCTCCCCGGAAGAAGAAATCGCCGCCTTAAGGGATGCCTGGGAGGGCGTGGTCCAGTTTTGGGAGGGCTTCGTTAAGGAAATCAAGGGCGCGGTAAATACTCTCAGCGCAACTGATCAGGACCTCTCGGCCAAATACCGGGCCCTGGCCATCCAGCTCAAGGACCTCGAGGCCAAGCTTCTCCAGTTCCAGGATGTATGCTCCCGCGTTCCCGGGCTGGAAAGGAGCGTGAACGATTGTCTGGGCCGGGTGAGCGAACTTCGCAAAGCCTTAGACGATGCCGTAGCCACCCTTAAGGAAGTCGACCAAGGCCTTGCGGAAAGCATCGCGGGCTTGGCCGAACAGGTAAGCGCTTTAGAAAGTGCGGTCAAAGCGCTCGACGAAAAAATCGCTGCTCTCTCCGCGGAACTTGAGGGGAAGGTGGACGCGTTGGCCGCGGACTTTTCCGAAAAGCTCGAGGCTTTATCTGGGGAGTTTGCGGAGCAAGTAAACACTTTAGCTGTGGACTTCTCTAGAAGGCTCGAGGCGTTCTCCTCGAATATAGGGGAAAGCATAAGCGGGCTTTCTATGAAACTGGAGAGCGTAGAAACGAGGGTGGCCACGCTGGAATCCTATGATATTGGCAACCTTTCTCGGCGTGTGCTCAGCCTCGAGCAGGCCATCCAAGCGGTACAGATCAAAATCGAAAATAACCGGGAGAAGATCGCGGCCCTGGAGAAGACCCTCGGCGGCCTGACGGCGGACATCTCCACGCTAAAGGAATCTGTGCTCACCTTGGAAGCGCGGGTCACCGATCACGACTCAAGGATTCAGGCCGTGGAGGAAACGATCGGGACGAATGTGCAGGACATCGTGGATCGGCTGAACATGGTGCAGGCGCTGGCTGTGCTCGGCCTTTTGGCGGGCATCGGCGCAATAGTCCTTGTGCTTTTGGGAATCGGAGGATAAGGGAAAGGGCGCGGCCTCCCCGCGCCCTTTTTCTTTGCCTTCGAATGTAACAAAAGTTACACTCAGGAGGCTCGCATGGATTTGGGAAAGGAACTCAAGATCTGGCGCCTAAAGCACGGGCTCAGCAAAAGAACCCTTGCACAAATGCTCGGTGTCTCCGTCCCTACCTTAACCCGCTGGGAAGAGGGGTTGGTGGAGCCCCACGACTACCACCTCCATAAACTCCGGGAGTTTTTGGAAAAAGAGGGGAAAAACGAGCTTCTTTTCCGCCCATGATCACCGCCATCCGCCGCTTGGAAATCTCGGGCTTTAAATCCTTTCGCCACTTGAACCTCGAGTTTTTCCCGGGGTTCACGGCCATTGTGGGCGAAAACGGCGCGGGAAAGTCCAACCTTCTTGAGGCCATCATGTTCGTGTTAGGGCGAAGATCCAAGGGGCTCCGCGCCGAACGCCTGGAACACCTCCTCCATACCCCTCCGGGTGGCGAGCCCGTGGAGGAAGCCGAGGTCACCCTCGTTTTGGATAACCGTTCCGGAGTCTTCTCCGAGCTTTTTGCGGAGCCGCAGGTCGTCCTTTCCCGCCGCATCAGAAACGGCTCCACCACGTATCGGCTTCAGGGACGGCTTGCCTCCGCCCGGGAAGTAGAAGCCCTCCTCGCCCTCGCCCATATCGATCCCAATGGCTACCACATTGTGGAACA
>APCU01000214.1 GCA_000347575.1 Candidatus Caldatribacterium saccharofermentans OP9-77CS
GTGGTCCGCCTTTTCCCTCTGAGCTATTTTGGCGATGCCCTGCGGTACGTCACTGTTGGTGTTCCCACCCAGTTTGGCCTCAGGGTGGACTTCCTCGTTCTTTTTGCCTGGCTTCTTGGGTCGTTCCTCCTTGCCGTCCGCTTCTTCCGGTGGGAGTAAGAGGGGAACACCGTTCCCTTACCCGGCACACCGCACAGATCTCCCTGCTTGTCGGTTCTCCGCAGATCCGGCACTCCTGGAAGGTGTCGTTGGCCTCTCCTTTTTCGGGTTGCCTTGCAAGAGTTCGGGCAATGGCCAGGGCGAAGTCTCTACGCACTTCCTCAATCCGGTGGAGCATTTCCGTCCAGGAGTCCTTCCGGAGGAAAAAGGAGCACATGGTGCAGCCGGCAACGACGATTTCCCTGAACTTCGTGTAGGCGTAGTTCTCCTGTTCTAAAGAGAAAAAGAGCGGGCGGATGCGCGCCACAACCCTGGGGTGCAGCGAGGGCGTGAGGGGCTTGAGTTTCTCAAGCCAGAGGAAACTTTCCCTGTTTCCCGAAACCCAGGCTTTCAGGAAATACCGGGCAACGTCATCCGCACAGTGGCCGGTGGCAAGCTTCGTGAACCCATTTTCCCGGGCAAAGCGATTGAAAACGTATCGCTTGAGCATCCCGCAGGTCGCACATCGGGGACGGCGGGCCTTGCGGAAGAACTCGTCCATGTCCACACCCAGGTACTCAGAAAAGGACAGGAAATAGAAGGGGATGTCCCGTTCTTCACAGAAGCGTTCCACAACGTTTCTTGTTCGAGGGTTCGTGCACGCTGCGACTCCCACGTCCACATGGAGCACGGCAATGGAATACCCCAGGGTGTGGAGGACCTGGGCACAGCTTAAGCTGTCCTTTCCTCCTGAAACGGCCACAAGAATCCGGTCCTGGGAGGTGATGAGCTTTTCCCTTTGTATGAGACGCCGGATCCGGGATTCATAGTCTTTGAGAAAACATTCCCTGCAGAGGGCTTTCGTGATGTTCACTGCTGCAGTCTTCCCGCACAGGACACACTGCATGATATCCTCCCTAAAGCAATTATTTCTATCGTTATAGTAGTTTATAGGACCTTGCCCAGGGAAGTCAACGGTCTGGAGCCGCTCCAGTTCCCTGAAGAAGCAATTGCGGTATAATAGAGCTTTGAAAAAGTGCTTGAAGAAGGCCGACACAATGGCGAACAGGCTACGGAAAGCCATTTCCGCCTTTTTGGCCCTGAGGCACAGAAATCCGGGAATGTTTTCGCTTTTCATCATCCTGGGGGAGGCACTCCTCTGGTTTCTGGCCTTTCCGGTACTGCCTCCTGTTCGGTGGGATCCTGTGTACGTTGTCGTGACTCTTGGGCTTTTCATCCCCGTCTTTTTCTCCTTCCCCCTGGTTTCGCTTCTCAAACACTGGCCTGGGGAACTGGGGTGGTGGCTCCTTGTGTCAGGAGTGGCGACGGAATCCTTCGACCAGTTTACGGAGGAACCGGTCCTTTTCGGCGCCGTTCTTCCCGCCGCGTGCGCCATTTCAGGGTGGTCGCTTCTTGCCTGGGCGATTCACCGGAGCTTTCGTCTTGCCAGGGAGCAGTCGTTTCGGGATCCTCTGACCGGCCTCTACAACCGGGCATATTTTGAGCGGGAAGTTCCTCGCCTCCTTGAGCGGGTGTACCGGGAGGGTACACCTTTTACTCTTGCTCTCCTTGATTGCGACGGGCTGAAAGCAATCAACGATTGCTATTCCCATGGCTTTGGGGATCTGGCGCTCTGTCTTCTTGGGGAATCGCTTCGTGAAGGGTCCCGAAAAAGTGACATCCTCATCCGCTACGGAGGTGACGAGTTTCTCCTTTTGCTCCCCGGGGCAAGCCGTGAGGAAGCCGAAAAGGTCATAGCCCGGGTTCAGAAGATTCTCGACGAAAAAACGAAGTTTCTGCCCTGTCCTTTTGGTTTCAGCGCCGGGGTGATTTCCTGGACGCCCGGGGAGGAACCTCTTGACCTTGCGGCCCTTTTCGCGCAGGTCGATGCCGCAATGTATGCAGCCAAGCGCGAGAGGAAACCCTCGCTGGAGTAGGACTCCCTTCGCCAGTCTGCTCATTCCCTTCAGGCTGTCGGTTCCCGCAGAACCTCTTCTGGGAGTTTTACTCCTGGAGCAACCCCCTGCCCTGTGTGGGGGACGAAAGATTCGAGGAATTCGAAAGCAACCTTGACAAAAGCCGGACATTGATATACTCTTTAGGTGGTTTGATAAATTCCGTGTTATTTTCAACACTTTCAGGAGGTTCTCCCATGAGCCAGGAACCACTCGCCCCAAGACCAGAACTCCTTGAAGGGCTCAAAGAACGCAACCCCGACCTG
>APCU01000215.1 GCA_000347575.1 Candidatus Caldatribacterium saccharofermentans OP9-77CS
GTGGCCTTCACGGGCGGCTCAGTAATGGGGCTGGGGGTGGCCGGACTCTCCGCGGCAGGGTTGGTCTTCGTTATCTGGCTTTTCCGCCGGGAATTCGATCCAGCTACGGTGCAAATCACCACCAAAACCATCTTTGGCATTCCTGGAGCGGATGTGAACTTCATCAAGGCAGCTCTCATCGTTTCCGCCTACTCCGCGGGTGCCTCTTTGGTGGCCCTCTTTGATCGCGTGGGCGGCGGGATCTACACGAAAGCCGCGGACATGGCCGCGGACCTTGTGGGCAAAGTGGAGCTCAAAATTCCTGAGGATGATCCCCGCAATCCCGCGGCCATCGCCGACAACGTGGGCGACAATGTGGGCGATGTAGGCGGCCTTGGCGCTGATCTCCTTGAGTCTTTCGTGGGTTCCATCATCGCTGTGATCGTCATCGCCCTTTACATGTACGTAGGACGCTATAACCCCGACATTTGGGACCTCATTTCCCGTTATGGCTTCAGGGATCTTGCTCAGTTTGAAGCGAACTACTGGTGGTTTGTGCTGCTTCCTCTCCTTTACGGTGGTGGAGGCATTTTCGCTAGCCTTCTTGCGGTCCTGTACATCCGCTACTCCCGCCGCCAGAAAGACATGCAGCGTATCCTCATGAACGGTTTCACCCTCGCTGCTTTGCTTACCGCGGGCTTCGCCGCCCTGACCACGGCTCTATCGCCGTTCAACTTCGTGCCCTTCTTCTCCCTCCTTTTGGGCATTGTGAGTGGCGTTCTCATCGGCTTTATCTCCGAGTACTACACCTCTGCGCGGTATCGGCCCACACGGGAGCTGGCGCGCATGTACCAGTCCGGTCCGGCTGTTGGAGTGACCGAGGGCATGGCCGTAGGCATGTCCTCCAGCCTCCTTGTGTGTTTGGTCATTGCTGTGGCCATTATCGTTGCCTACCAGCTCGGCGGGCTTTTGGCCGTGGCCTTCGCGGGCATGGGCATGCTCACCTTTGTGGGCATCATGGTTTCCATGGACTCCTACGGCCCCATCGGCGATAACGCCGCGGGAATCGCCACCATGGCCAAGCTCGATCCCCATGTGCGCGAGCAGTGCGATGTTTTGGACTCCATTGGAAACACCACCGCTGCCATCGGAAAAGGCTTTGCCATTGGTTCCGCGGCGTTCGCTGCCATCGGTCTTATTGCCGCGTACCTTTGGTCCGCTGCGGGAAGGGCCGAAGAGGTACATCTGCCCAATGTGCCCCTCGTGAGCCCAGAAGTGGGTGGCCTTGTGATGGCTGGGCTGATCACCGGGGCCATGCTCACCTATGTTTTCTCCGCTATGCTCATCCGGGCTGTCTCCCGCACGGCGGACGTGATGGTCCAGGAGATCCGCCGGCAGTTCCGGGAAAACCCCAAGCTCATGAGTGGAGAAGCGACACCGGATTATCGCAAGTGCATCACCATCACTGCCCACAACGGGGTTCGCCGCATGGTCGTGCCCTCCCTCCTGGCCGTTGTCCTTCCCCTCTTCGTTGGACTCGTTTTTGGCCGCTACGCCTTGGCGGGATTCCTCGTGGGTGCCCTCCTTTCCGCGATCATGCTGGCCATCTTCTGCGCGAACGCGGGAGGGGCCATGGATAACGCCAAAAAATACGTGGAGGAAGGGCATTTCGGCGGGAAGGGTTCCGAGGCCCACGCGGCTGGAGTGGTGGCGGATACTGTGGGAGACCCGCTCAAGGATACAGTCGGCCCCTCGTTGGACATCTTGATCAAGCTCATGAGCGTAATTTCCCTCCTTTTCGCCTCGCTCTTTCCCGTGCAACCGTGGTTTTTGCGGTGAGGTAGGGGATGGAACTTGTGGGGGAGCGGCTCAGGCTCAGAACCCTCCAGCCGGAGGATCTTCGGAGAACCCGGGCGTGGGTAGCTGACCCGGAAATTGCCCGCTGGATTCTCCCGGCCTGGCCGCTCCTCCCCACTTCTTGGGAGGAATGGCTCCATCGCGTCTATACCTCCCCGGATTCTCTTCATTTCGCCATCGTTCTTTCCGATGGAAGACATATCGGAAATTGCAGCCTGCACACGATTCGCTGGGAAGAGGGTGTAGCGGAGGTAGGAATTGTGCTTGGGGAAAAGGACTGTTGGGGAAAGGGATATGGTCCCGAGGCCTTGCACCTTCTTCTTTCCTACGCCTTTGAGGAGCTTGGTCTGAGAAAAGTCGTGCTGCACGTGCATCGGGAGAATATCCGGGCCATTCGCTCCTACAAAAAGGTGGGGTTTGTGGAGGTCCAGGGTCCCTGGCCCCTGCGGCTTCTGCGGCCTGGGCTTGTGACTATGGCCCTCGAAGCCAAG
>APCU01000216.1 GCA_000347575.1 Candidatus Caldatribacterium saccharofermentans OP9-77CS
CAGGCGAAGCCGCTCAGCCGTAAGGGCCGAAGCACTGATGTCGAAAGAGCGGAAAATCTTCATTTACCGCACCTCCCGGATAACAGTTCGCAAAAGGCCGAGTTTATCAGATACCATACGGGCAAGCGCCTGATAGTACAGGGCGTTCTCCACCACGGTCACCATCTCTTTCTCCACATCCACCCCGGAGCGGTCCTGGCGAACAACGTACTCCTCCTCGAGAACCCTCGCCTCCTGCGAATGTTCTGCCTGGTCCTGGAAATGGGCCCTGTGGGTCACAGAAAGCGGCAGGGTTTCTCCTCTCTGGAGCACGTCCTGGAAAACGCTCTGGAAGTCCACATCTTTCCTTTTGTAGTGAGGCGTCTCAACATTGGCGACGTTCTGTGCGAGAATTCTCTGGCGAATCATGGAGTAATCCAGACCTCGCTCCAGGATCTGCATTACCGGGTCTTTCACCATGTCCCAGGACATCTGCTCACCCCCACCGTGAGGAGATGAAATATTTTGCCAAAACTTCCAGAAAACCCTCCCCCATTTCCATGGTACAATGGAGGAAAACGCTGGCTCTGGTGAGAACCATGCAGGTGCGGCGCTTCCCCTTTTTCAGGATTGGCATCATCGGTGGCGGGCAACTCGGGAAAATGATGGCGCAGGAAGCGAAGAAGATGGGGTTTTTCGTTGCCGTTCTCGACCCCACCCCTTCTTCCCCTGCCGGACAGATTGCTGATCAGGAAATCACTGCAGGTTTTTACGACGAGGAGGGCCTTCGTAAGCTCCTTGCCATAAGTGATGTGGCGACATACGACATTGAGCATGTGAACACCACCTTCCTCAAGGCCTGTCCGGAGAAAGATAAAATTCGTCCTGCTCCTGAGCTTCTTGAAATCATCCAGGACAAGTTCCGCCAGCGGGAAGTGCTCAAGCGGGGAGGTATTCCTGTTCCCCGCTTTGCTCCCCTTGAAGAAGACACCCCCGAGGCCTTCCGGTCCTTTGGATTCCCTCTGGTGCAGAAAGCCCGAAAGGGTGGGTACGACGGAAGAGGCGTGGCTATCCTCCGGGGGGAGGAGGACCTTCCAAGGCGCCTGCAGGGTCCGTCATACCTTGAGGAGTACGTGCCCGTTGATAGAGAACTTGCCGTGCTTGTAGCCCGAAGCACCACAGGAGAAATCCGCACGTACCCCGTGGTAGAGATGATTTTCGAGGAACGGGCTCATATCTGTGACCTCGTCCTTGCTCCGGCCCGAATCCCTGAGGAGGTGGCCGAGCGGGCAAAGGAACTCGGGCGAAAGTGCGTGGAACTCCTTGGAGGAGTGGGGATATTCGCCATTGAAATGTTCTTCACGAAAAGCGGGGAACTCCTCGTGAACGAAATTGCCCCGCGGCCGCACAACTCAGGACACTTCACCATTGAGGCCTGTGCGACGTCCCAGTTTGAGGAGCACCTCCGGGCAATTCTTGGACTGCCCCTGGGCTCAACAAGGCTCCTTTCTCCTGCAGTCATGGTGAACCTCCTTGGGGAAGAGGGGGAAAGCGGTACACCCCTTGTGGAGGGCCTTGACGAGGCGCTGGCCATTGAGGGGGTGTTCTTCCACTTTTACGGAAAGCGAGAAACCCGGCCGTTCAGGAAAATGGGCCATGTGACTGTCCTTGGGGAAACTCTAAAAGAGGCTCTCGAAAAAGCCCTCAGGGTGAAAAACATTCTGAAAGTCAGGGGGGAGAGGAAGGACCATGAAGGCACCAAAGGTCGGCATCATCATGGGGAGCGACTCGGACCTTCCGGTTATGGAGGAGGCAGCCAGAATCCTTGAGGAATTCGGGGTAAGCTATGAGATCACCATCGTCTCTGCCCACCGGACTCCCGAACGCATGTTCCGGTATGCCCAGGAAGCAGAAAGCCGGGGCATTGAGGTCATCATCGCCGGAGCAGGAGGGGCAGCTCACCTCCCCGGTATGGTGGCATCAATCACACCCCTTCCAGTCATCGGGGTCCCGGTGAAAAGCTCGGCCCTCCAGGGGCTCGATTCGCTCCTTTCCATCGTCCAGATGCCCCCCGGGGTTCCGGTGGCTACTGTCGCNATCAACGGGGCCCGGAACGCGGGGATTCTCGCCGCCGAAATCCTGGGNATCAAGTACCCTGAGGTCCGGGAGCGGGTGCGAGCATACAAGGAGTCCCTGCGCAAAATGGTGGAGGAAAAAGCAGAACACCTCACCACGACTTTCGACGGCGATGTCTGAACGGCACCGGCGCACCTTCCTGCTCTTTCTGACGTTCCTGAAAATCGGCGCCTT
>APCU01000217.1 GCA_000347575.1 Candidatus Caldatribacterium saccharofermentans OP9-77CS
TGCGGATGGAAGTGCGACAGGGATGTGAACGCCGCACTTGTCATTCTGAGAAAGGGGCTTGGCCTGGACCCTGAACAGGCCGTAGGGCTGGACCGGCCCGAACTGAAGCCTCCGGAGAGGGAGGCCGCTGCGCGGATACTGGGGAGCAGCCCCTACATTCGCGTAAGCTTCCCTCAATGAAAGAGGAAGCCCACCCCTTCAGGGGTGGGAGGAGGTCACGTTCCAGAGGATAAAATTTTCAGTCATGTCCGGAAACATTCTTTCCCAGATCTTTTGCCTCTCTGGGCGGTATATCTGCACCTGGCGCAGTTTTATGAAACGCGAAAACTCCTGAAGGCTGCTCGAAAGGTCATAAAGGAGATCGAGTTCAAAGAGAAGCACCGGGGCTATTCTGGCGCTGTTTTCCAGCACGCAGATGAAAAGGAACAAAAGGAGCTGCAGGAAATCGAACGTTTCCTGAAAGCCCTGCAAAGGTAACAAAAAACTGGGCAGGCAGTGCTGGTGGGCTGGAGGTGTGAATTTCTTTTGCGATTTTTCCGGGGGGTGTGTTGATGAGCGTCTACGATCCCTTTGACCAGGGGTACATGCACGACTGGAGACTTGAAGAAGCCGTACGGCTGGGGGTCCGGAGGGCTCTCGAAGAGGTGATGCGTCGCCTTCTGGAACACCAGATGGTGTATCTTGAGAGGGCAATTCGCGAAGGTATTGCGCTCCGTGAGCGCTGGCACACAGAGGAGGAAATTCAAAGAATCGTTGAGGAAAGGATAGGAAAGGTAAAGGAGGATATTGTGAAAGCCCTTGAAGAAAAGATTACTCTGCTGGTGAAGGAAAACCAGGAACTCAGGGAGAAGCTCCGAAAGTACGAAGAGGAAAAAGGGGGAGAAGGATAGAAATCCTGCCCCGAGGGTAACCCCTTCCTCTCACCATCTTTTCCGCGCCGGAGGCCCCGGCTTTTCAAGCCTGGGGGGAAAGAGCGGTAATTTTTTCTTCCGGCTGCACTGTGGCATCATAAAACCGTGAAACGCTGCAATGTCATCCACGTGCTCTTCTCAAAAGAGCAAACACCAGCTTCTGCTGCCGCCGGGCGTTCCTGAAGGAAGAACCCGTGCCTTCCTGCACTACCCTGTGCGTGGAGTTCCAGGACCACTCCGCGCACAAAGTCCTGCTATCAGACACCACGCAGGTTGTGGCCCCCTCACCCTGCCTGCAGACCTGCGGAACGGCAACAACCGCCTGGTCCTGCACACGAAGGGCGTTCTGGCTTCTCCTGTACTCAAGGTGAAGAAGCGCTGGTTTTCCAGCCGCAGAGTCTGAAAAACACTGGAGCTTGCCCGAACCCAAAGGAGAACTTCCCTGCAACTGAGGGAGCTCTATCCAGGTTCGCGCTCGCAGACTCGGGCACGCCTTCATCGCTCCGACTGTGGAAATCAAACGCATCGTGACCGCCCTGGGCATCGAGGACCTAACGGATGTCCGGGAGGACATGGACTTCGGGCCGAAGAACTTCCTCGTCTGCAACTTCTGGGCCTTCAGGATGTCAAGCGTTGCGTTCGGCACGGGGTGGTGTACGAAGGATGCGATTGCGTCTGGTACCCCGACGCCAACGCGGCGCTCAACATACTGCTTTTGGGCTCCCTGAGGGGATACAGGGCGAAGGCCACACCCAGGAGCCGCTCGTCTTCCAGTAGAGCCGCCACCGCTTGGTGGGCCGTTTCGAATCCCTGACGGTGTGCTGTACGCAGCAAGCAGCAACCAGATGGCGTCTTAAAACCGCCTGAGGAAGTCCCCAGACTTTTTAGCTTTGGGGGAGAAGTCAACCTCTTCTTCTTAAGGTCAGACTCCTCTCCATCCCACTATGGTTCGACTGCAACGCGCTCTCTGGTGAGAGTTTCAGGAAGAAGAAAGCCACGTCTCCATCCCACTATGGTTCGACTGCAACACACGAATGGTCAACCCTTGTAGAACTGGCTAAGGAAATGTCTCCATCCCACTATGGTTCGACTGCAACCTGAGGAGACTCCGAGGAGTCTCCGGGTTAACCCCATCTCCATCCCACTATGGTTCGACTGCAACCCTATCGCTGATGTTAAAGAAACATTTGAAGCAAGAGAATCTCCATCCCACTATGGTTCGACTGCAACGAGGTGCAACGATGGAGGTAAGAAAAGTTGATTTGAAATCTCCATCCCACTATGGTTCGACTGCAACGAAGAGCTTAAGGTGCTTCTACTGAAGCACCTTAAGGTCTCCATCCCACTATGGTTCGA
>APCU01000218.1 GCA_000347575.1 Candidatus Caldatribacterium saccharofermentans OP9-77CS
AAGTGGTTTTAAGCGGTCGGGATCACGACCTGGTCTTATCCCTCAAGAGCAGCCTTGAGGCTTGGCAGGTGAAGCTTGAGAGGTGGTGAAGATGAAGGGACTTGGTGAGATTTTGGTTGAGATGGGAGTGATAGATGAGGCGATGCTCGAGCTGGCTGTGAAGGAAGCTGAGAGCATAGGCCGCTCGATTGAAGAGGTATTGGTTTTGGGGTTTTTTGTGCCTGAGGATGCAGTAGCGAAGGCCTCTGCTGCTGTTTTTGACTGCAGGCTTGTTGACCTCAGTCAGGTGAGCTTTTCAGAGGATCTGGTCAATTCCTTTACTCCTCAGGACGTTGAGAAGTTCATTTACTTGGGTGCAGTTCCCTTTGAAGTGAGCGAAAAGAGCGTGAAGTTTGCTGCAGCAAAGCTGGGGCTTGAGGTGAGGATGCAGCTTGAAAAGTACGTGAGGCGCAGGTTCGGAAAGGAGCTTGAGCTTTTTGTGGCTCCCCGCTCTCAGGTTGAAAAGGCTTTAAACGACTACTTCCTGAGGACCGGTTTTTCTTCTGCAATTGAGCGCTACGTAAGCGAGGCCCTTGAGTACGAAAAGCAGGCAGCAGGCGTCAACGCAGCGGTTCCCCTTCTGCTTGATGCCCTCTTGACTGAAGCCGTTTACAGCCGTGCTACCGATCTTCATCTTGTAGCCGATTCCTTCAGCGTTCGCCACTTTCTCCGCATAGACGGGCTTATTCGGTACATCCGAAGCTTTCCCGTAAAAATCTGGCCGAGGATCTCTTCGGCCGTCAAGCAGCGCTCGGGAATGGACCCAGGCGACAGAATCCACGTTCAAGACGGTCACTTCACCTTCATTCCCGGAACGGGCTTGAGAAGGGTGAACGTTCGGGTTTCCGCTATCCCTACGGCCGACGAGGGCGAAAGCATAGTGATGAGGATCCTCGACGAGAGCCGAGTCTCCTTCCGGCTTCCGGCCCTCGGCTTTTTCTCGGAGGACCTGGCTTTCGTTTACCAGATTTTGGAGAAGCCCCACGGCCTGATCCTCGTGACGGGTCCGACGGGTTCCTGGGAAGACCACGACCCTTTATTCGATCCTTCAGCACCTGAGGCCTCACAGCCGCTCCGTTTTGACCATTGAGGATCCAGTGGAGTACAACCTGCCGTTTGTGAGGCAGGTTCAGGTCAATCGGCGTGCGGGAAGGATTCCCGCTCAGATCCTCAGGTCCTTTCTGCGCCACGACCCAGACGTGATACTCGTCGGCGAGATTCGAGACCGCGAGACTGCAGAGGTGGCCATGCAGGCAGCAGAGACAGGCCACCTGGTTCTCTCAACCCTTCACACAAACGATGCCCCTTCAGCGGTAATAAGGCTCAAGGACATGGGAATTGATCCGATTTCAATAGCCTCAACCCTGAGGCTTGTTATTGCTCAGAGGCTCGTAAGGGTTTTGTGCCCCCACTGCAAAAAGCAGGAGCCTCCTGAAAGCTGGGAAAGGGCTTACCTCAAAGAGGCTTCCTTTGACCTTGAGCTCGTTTATCACGAAAAGGGCTGCGAGCTCTGCTCGGGTCAGGGGTTTATCGGCAGAACCGTGGTGTACGAGCTTATCGGCTTCAGCGAAGCCGACTACGAGGTTCTGAGAAGGGCAAAGAGCGTTCAGGACGTGGTTGATGCAGCAAAAGAGAAGGGGTACAAGCCCCTGAGGTTCTGCGGCCTGAAGAAGGTTTCAGAGGGAGTGACCACTGTTGGTGAGGTGATGAGGGTTTGCGGCTGATGAAAAAGGGGCTTGCTCTTCTTGAGGTGATTGTTGCTGCTTCGGTGGCTCTTATACTCGGTACTGCTGCTGTTGTCTCCTGGGGAAAAATTGAGGTTTGGAGGCTTGAGAGAAAAACTGCGGAAAAGCTTGAAAGATTTGCCCAGTGCTTTTTGGATTACTTTGAGCAGAACGGAAGCTTTCCCGAACTGGACGCCCTTTCCTCCTTCTGCGGCCTTTCTCCAGCGGACTTTTGGGGAAAGCCTCTTCTCTACGGAACTTCTGTTGAGGATCAGAGCTCACGAGAGGTTTATCCTGCAGTTTTCATCTCTTCGGGCTCAGACGGAGTTTTTCAGAGCCTCCTCCAGGGAAATGCGGTCAGCTTGTCCGAAAAGGACATTTACCGCATCGTCTCTCAAACGGAGCTCAGCTCTCTGGGTCGGTCTCTGACGAAGCAGAAGGTAAGGCGGGCAAATGCGGCTCTGGAGCTTTACCTTCAGACAAGCTCCTCTCCCGATCCCGCAT
>APCU01000219.1 GCA_000347575.1 Candidatus Caldatribacterium saccharofermentans OP9-77CS
GATGAGGTGGGCTACGGCCTGCAGGGCAGGAAGGCACGTGTCCACGATGATGCAGGACTCTCCAGCCACCTCAAGAGCGATATCCGGGACCTTGCTCTGGAATAAGCCGGTGATGCAGAACTGCTGGGGCAATCTCAGCGCGGCCAATTGCTCCACCGGCGGGACCTTAAGATCGTAGACGATCACCCTTTCCGTGCCCGCCCGGATGGTGTCCATGAACACCCACTGCACATACGGCCGATTGAACACGGCCCCGGCATTCTGGATAGGGATGACCTCCCAGTTCGCCGGAGGATCCTCATCCAAACCCACACCAATCAGGTCCTGATCGGTCTTTATTGTTACCGTAACTCGGAAAATGGTGCCGGGAAGGGCATGGGTCGTGGAGATCTCCCGGGTTACCGTAACCGTGATGGGCGAAACATAGAGCGGGTAAGTGATAGTGGAGGAAACGCCGGTATTGTCTACTACAGTGAGCGCCACGGTGAAATTACCACCAGCCACATAGGTGTAGCGCACCTGGGCCTCGGTGGTGGTGAGGTCAATTTTTCCATCTCCATCGAAGTCCCAGCGGTATTCGGCGATGGTTCCATCGGGGTCGTAGCTTCCTGAGGCATCGAAGAGCACTTCCTGGCGGGCCCGCGGGGCAGCGGGGCTGACCACGAGCCTTGCCACCGGCGGCTGGTTTCTCATTCCTTTGATCACAATGGGATCAATGGTGTTAAGCTCAACACGGTTCGGCCGGTCGATAGCCCCGTGCTTAAAGACGATGCGCTGAACCCCGGAAAGGGTCTCAGGAACAACAGTGAGCTCGAACTCCTCCCCCAAGGGGCCAAAAACACCCCCATCCGTCCGTCCATCCGTCCAGGTCCACAGCACCTGGTAGTCGCCGTTCGTAGGGGTATAGGTATCGTTAAGCTCGGGAAAGAGCGGGAAGTAAAAACCATCGTCGCGCACGACGAAGTTCGCGCCGATAGGGATGTTTTTGATGGTGAAGCGGGCATTTCCGCCGGTTCCGGCCTCGGCCTTGCCCAGGATGAAAAAGAGGTAGAGCTGCCCTGCCGGTTCG
Source organism: Candidatus Caldatribacterium saccharofermentans OP9-77CS (assembly GCA_000347575.1). Lineage (GTDB taxonomy): Bacteria > Atribacterota > Atribacteria > Atribacterales > Caldatribacteriaceae > Caldatribacterium > Caldatribacterium saccharofermentans. The sequence goes on from APCU01000219.1 coordinate 1,070, forward strand.
CGATAGAGGAAAAGCACCGCCGTGTTCGCCTCCCCTAAGGGGTTACGGCTCCGGGATTGGCCGGAATCGTAGTCATAAAACTCTTCGGCCGATTTCGCTCCAGCGAAAGGTGTTACCGCTACCTTGGTGGCCCCTTGGATGATCTCAAAGTACCCCTGTTGTGCGAAAAGGGGGACCGTGAGCCCCAGGGCCACCGCCGCAATGAGGCTGATCTTCCTCATCATCCCTCCCTCCTTGATGCCCAGTGTAACTCCTTGGGCAAACGCGGTGATGTAACCTCGCACACCTTCAAGCACATGGCGAAGGGTAAGGGCGATGCTAAGCCGGGACGAAGACCGTGGAGGCCACCCCAAGCTACTTTTTGTCCGGCCTTGAGGTGACCTCCGTCCCTTTTTCAGAGGGTGAGGGGGATGGGGTTTTGGGCCTGATGGGGGTGATCCGGCCCTGGATACACCTTGAGCTTGCGCAGCATCCGCCGGCCAAGCTCGTTTTTGGGAAGCATCCTTTTCACCGCAAGCTTGATGGGCAGATCCGGATGCTTGACCACCAGGTCCTTATAGGGGATTTCCTTGAGGTTGCCGATGTAGCCGGAATGCCGGTAGTAGATTTTCTCCTCCCATTTGTTTCCGGTGAGCTTCACCTTCGCCGCGTTCACCACGATCACATAGTCGCCCACGTCGAAGTGCGGGGTATAGGTGGGCTTGTGCTTTCCCTGCAGGATCTTGGCGATTTTCGAGGCCAACCTTCCCAGGGGTTGGTCCGTGGCGTCCACCACATACCACCGGCGTTCGAAGGTGATCCCCGCGTCTTCCTTTTTGGCCATGTAGGTTTTCTGCTTTTGGAGCATGGGCCTAGGTAGGGGAACTTTGGGCATCTTCTCCTCCTTTTCCCGCAAGTATAGGCCAGATTTCTCTTTCCTCAACCGGGAAGGACCTCCTCCCGCACGATCAAAGCCTCGGCCTCAGGGCCGGTGCCAATCAGGGCCACCGGGATTCCCAGTGCCTCCTCCAAAAAACGCACATAGGCCTTGGCCTCTTTGGGCAATTTTTCAAAGTCGCGTACGCCGCGGATATCTTCCCGCCAGCCGGGCAAGGACTCATAGAGCGGCTGAACCCGCTCAAGTTGTGAGGCCACCGCGGGGAAACGCTCCACGCGTTTTCCGTCCAAAAGATAGGCCA
>APCU01000220.1 GCA_000347575.1 Candidatus Caldatribacterium saccharofermentans OP9-77CS
CCCCTCCCACGTCTTCGCGAACATGGGGCCTCACAAAGGTACCAATGCTCCATACAGGGGGAGAAAAGGGGATTCGTGCGGTGACGGTGAAACTCTGTGTTTCCTTCCTCTCCTCGAAGGTCACCTCACGGGCATTCTTTCTCACAATTTCGAGGCCAAGACCGAGACCCGCCTGGGCTTCCTTTCTGCCCTGACTCCAGGCAACAACTTCTAGGAATCCAGGTTTCTGAAAGACTTCAATGCTGCCCTGCTCGGCGTACTTCCCGATATTGGTCACCAGTTCCCGAACCACGGCAACAGCCCTGGAAAGAACTCTCGAATCCTTGAGATGCTTTCTGAGGTAGTGCTCAGCGATGAGCCCATCAAGAGGCGAAAAGACCTTCAGGGAGAGAATGCACTCAGAAACGTCTCTGTCGTTTCTCAACTCGAACAATTGTCCCTTTCCCCTTTTCTGATTCAATCTCAAAATCGTCCATTAACTTCTTGACCCCGGAAAGCCCTAGTCCGAAACTGCGGGGAGTCGTAGAGTACCCACCCCGTAGCACGGCACTGAGATTCTCTATTCCCGGTCCTTCATCATAGGCGACGATTTCAAGGATTTTTTCTCCTTCGTCCCGCAAGCGGGCGAGAATAAGACCCGAACCAGCGTAGTGGAAAATGTTCCGCGAAAGTTCTGAGACAACAGTGGCAATTTTCGTAACGTCCACCAGAGAAAACCCTGCCTCACTGGCAAGGTTTTTCACCATCTGGCGGGCCAGGACGATATCCTCTTCCCTGGTGATCTTGATAACCAGCTGGTACTCATCAAAGGAGATCCTTCTCATCGGAAGGCGTACCACCAGAAGCAAGGATTTCCAAGGCGTGTTCGAGATCAAGAGCGGTCAGAACATGCTCAAAACGAATGCCCATCTGAGCAAGGGTTAAAGCAACAGCAGGGCGAATACCGACAAGAACTACCTTGCAACCCAGAAGCCTTGCCATCTGAGCCGTCTCGTGGATAATGTACGAGGTATAGCTATCAATAACCTCGATAAGACTCAGGTCCAAAAGCAAAGCCCGTACCTTCTGGGTTGCAATTTCCTCAAGAAGCTGCTGTTGCAGGGCCTCAATAGAGGCATCGTCAAGCTCAACATGAACAGGCACAAAGAGGCAGTCACCAATCTGAACGGTTGCGAGAACCTTTCTTTTCATTGGCTCTCAAGAGGTTTCCAAATTTTCCGTGGCCCTTCGCCTTTCCTCTTTTCGGCGTCGAAGGAGGGAAATACTGTAAAGCAGGGCCTCCTGGAGGTCCCTCTGAATGGTGACCTCAAAACCAACACCGAGCTTCACCAGGGTCTGCGCGATCTCTGGTTTTATCCCCGTGAGCACGACTTCTGCTCCCAAGAGCCGCACTGCATTGAAAGCTTCAACGAGATGTGCTCCCACAGCAGTGTCAATAAACGGCAAACCACTCACGTCAACAATGGCAATCCGGGACTTTCTGTCAGCAATGGCATTGAGGAGAACCTCGGTCATCCTCTGGGCCCTCTCTGAATCGAGTGTTCCTATAAGGGGTAGAAGAACAACGCCCTCCCAAATGTCGATGACAGGTACAGCCAGCTGAGAAGGGATCTCGCGCAGGTCACGGATAAGGCGGTTCTTTTCCTCGAAGATGCGGGAAAGGGCAGCTATAGCCTCCTCAAGGACAGGAATGAGGGGGAAGTTCTGCACCCTGTTACGGATTTTCTGAACCCCCGCAAGGAAATCCAGTGGGGTTGTGGAAGAAAAGAGGTTCCCCAAAGGGACTGCAAGGAATTCCTGAAGTTTCTCCCTATCCTCGGAATGTTCGGCCAGAGCAATAAGAAAGTCCCTCCACTCTTCTCTCTCTGACGGGGGAAACTCTTCAAGAAGGGCGTCAAGAGCACTGAGAATGCTCTCCCGGAGTTCCACGTACAGACCTCCCTCCCGCTTGAATTCAATGGGCCATAAAGGAAAGGTTAGCTACATTACACTGTAGTATTACACAGTACCCTTTGCATGACACGCAACAACCGGCGACATTCTGGCCCATCCTCCACCTTTGGCAAAAGAAGAGACAAGAGTTTCTGGCAACTCGGCCTCAGCAATCAAAAGGCGTAGACCCCCACCTATGCAGTCTAAGGACCTGCCCTTTTGTTGCAGACTGGGAAAAGGGGTTCCGGTGGGGCCTTCTCTCCTCCCCACAGGCTCCGAAGAGGAGCAGGAAGAAGT
>APCU01000221.1 GCA_000347575.1 Candidatus Caldatribacterium saccharofermentans OP9-77CS
CTCGCCGCCCTGCCTCTCATCGAGCGGGAAATCGTCGACACGTACCACTGGCTCTCAAAACCTGAGTTCCTTGAGCTCCTTGCCCTCTCCCAGCTCACCCCAGGACCCATCGCCATCAACGCCGCCACGTTCACCGGGTTCAAGGTCGGGGGGATGCTTGGGGCTTTCGTCGCCACNGGAGCCTTNTGCCTNCCATCGGTATTCCTCACCCTCCTTGTGGTGACCTTCCTCTCCCGCTTTCGGGAAAACCCGTACGTTGCAGGGTTCCTCCGGGGCCTGCGCCCGGCGCTCCTTGCCCTCCTTTTCCGGGTTGCGCTCTCGGTCATTCAGGATGGCATCCACGACTGGTTCGGGTTGCTCTTGAGCATCACCGGAGGAGCACTGCTCTTTTTTGGGAAAATCGAGGAGATCCCGTTGCTCCTTTGTGGAGGAATCCTCGGACTTNTGTGGTACGGGTGGCGGTAGAAAAATTCTTCTCTCCCCCTAAAGTTCCCGAAAGAGGTGCCGATACCCCTGGGAGAAGACAGGATTGAGCACGCACCANNCAAAAATTCCTGAAAAGNGGTGGTCCTAATGTTCAGAAGCCTCAAGGCAAAACTCCTCTTTTTCTTCCTCCTCCTCTCCATCGCTCCCCTCGTGGCCGTGACCTACTACGGCATAGAGGTGTTTCGGGGAAAGCTCGAAGAGAACGCTAAAGAAGAGTCCATGGCGCTCCTTGAAACCACTGCGCTTGCCCTTGACCAGTGGCTCAACGAGAAGGTCGAGCGCCTCCGGGCCCTGAGTGAGTGGGAGGACGTAAGAGCGCTCTCCCCAGAGCGGACGCTCCCTGTCCTGAAAACCCTTGACGTTGCCGACCCGCAGGCAGAAATGTACTTCTTCGCCCACGAGGATGGAACAGCCTGGACGACGCTCGATAGCCAGGCGAACATCGGTGACCGGGAGTACTTCAAGAAAGCCAGGGAGACCGGAAAGCCCCAGGTCTCGGACATGGTGGTCTCAAGAGCCACGGGGAAGAGAATCGTCGTCATCGCCTACCCCATCACCACCGGCGGGCAATTCCGGGGTATCATTGCCATGACAGTCGAGGCAGATACCCTGTCGCAGCTTGTGGCTTCGGTGAAGCTCGGGAAGACCGGCTACGGGTTCCTCGTGGATTCAAAAGGGTACGTCATCGCCCATCCTGATGAGAGCGTCATCATGAAGATGAACGTTACGGAAACGGGCTCAGAGAGTGCGAATGCCATCGGCAGGCGCATGCTCCAGAGGGAAAAGGGGTACGGAACGGCCCTTCTGAGCGCCAAAGAACTCAAGAATATCGGCAAAGACCAGAGGTTTTTCGTGGCGTTCACTCCTCTTTTTGCCGCCCCCTGGACGCTGGCGGGCAATGTCCCGGAAGAGGAGCTCTTCGGCGAGGTCTTCGCCCTCCGGAATGTCATCCTCCTCATCATCGTCGCCGTGGCCGTTGTCGTCGCCGTGGTGTCGCTTGGTGTTTCTGGTGCAATATCCTCAGGTATCACCAGGGTCAAGGACATCATCAACCAGGTAGCCCAGGGTGAACTCAGGGTGGACACAAAGGTCCTCGAAGACGTTGCCTCCGGAAGCGACGAAGTGGCTGTCCTGGCCCGGTCCTTCCTGGGGATGCTTGGGAACCTCAAAGAACTCGTGACCGAGATCCTCAGCACCTCTTCTTCCCTGGCCTCCTCGAGCGAAGAAATCGCCTCCTCCATCGATGAAATCTCGAAAGCCACCCAGGAAATCACCAGGACCATCTCCCAGGTCGCAGAAGGCTCCACCCGCCAGAGTGAAGAGCTCCAGAGAATCGGTGAAGAGGCCGCACGCATAGGGGAACAGGCGGAGAAAATCGCCCAGGCCACCCGGAGGAACCTGGAGCTCCTTGCCCTCATGCAGGGGAATCTCGCCAGGAACCGGGAGGCCCTCGAGGCGATCCAGCAGGCCATGGAAAGCACGCAGAAGGAAAGCGTAACCACCCGAGGTGAAGCCCAGAAAGGGAAACAGGCCCTGCAGCGGCTCATTGAAAACGTCTCCTCCATAGCCCGGGTGAGTGAAAAGGTGGCCGAGAGTATCCACGTCCTTGAAGAACGCTCCCAGGAAATCGGCAAAATCGTGGACCTCATCACCGGCATCGCGGAGCAGACCAACCTCCTTGCCCTCAATGCGGCGATTGAGGCGGCAAGAGCCGGTGAGGCCGGACGGGGCTTTGCCGT
>APCU01000222.1 GCA_000347575.1 Candidatus Caldatribacterium saccharofermentans OP9-77CS
TGGCGGCAACGCTCCCAGTGGTCCCTGGAGGAATGGCTCCACCGCCTTCAGGAGTTCGCCGAGAGTCACCCCTATCCTGCACAGGAGGACGAAGCACGCGCTCTTACCCCGGAGAGCGAAGAAGCCCTGGAGTGCATCGCCTGGATGCTCCTTGTGTAAGGGGCTGCCCGGACCGGGCTGGGAAAATTCGTGGTGGGAATTGAAAATATAACGTTCTGGTTATAGAATAGAAAATGGAGATCGTCCAGTATCCCGAGGAGCTCGACCCTGAGAAGAAGGGAATCCTGGACAGGTTTGCCGAAAAGCACCGGCGGAGATACGGGAAGTTCCTCTCCCACTTTGAGGAGATATGCCGGCGACTCAAAGAAGACAGCACCTTTTTCGAGGTTCTCAAGAAAAACGGCTATGTGAAAAACCTGGGTGGGGAGCTCTGGGAATTCCGGATTCCACCTGCCGGAAAGGGAGGGGTCTTGCGGGTATACTTCTTGTTCTCAAGAGTGATACGGGAGAAAATCGTTATCCTCGATCTGGAAATCAAGAAGGAAAGCGAGGCGAACCTTGAGAGGGCAAGGGAGAGACTGAAGATCTACCGGAAGTGGGAAGAGGAAAGGTAGGGAGAGAGGATGGCCGAGAGAAAGAGTGCGCCGAGGAAAGCGGTGGTGGGAGACATGAACGTGGAACGGGATATTGAGGAACTGTTTGAGAAGCTGCGGAAGGACCGGGAGACGGCCGAAACACTCGATTACTACGCACCGCTCAATGCCCTGATCCTCGAAGTTGTCGAGGAGCGAACTTACCAGAATCTCACCCAGGAGGAGCTTGCTCGACGCCTCGGCACCAGACAGTCAGCCATTTCCCGGTTTGAGAATCTGGGGAGAAAGCCGGGCTTTGACTTCCTGCAGAAGGTGGCCCGGGCTCTGGGGGGAAAGCTCTTCATCACCATCCACGGCCAGTACGCGGCGCTTGTCCCCCGCAAGTACCGGGAGCTCATCAACAGGCTGGCCAGGGAAAGGGATACGACACCGGAGGCAGTCGTCAGAGAACTCCTCGTGGAGGCTCTGGAGAGGAAGATGGGGGAGGAGCTTTTTGCCGAAATCATCAGGACAGTTTCCGTGCCCAGGAAGAATCCCGTGGTGAGCGCTGGTCCTGAGGAGAGCACGTCGGAACCGTGGGAAGACGACGAACTACTCAGTCTCGCAAGCTGAGCCCGGAGGAGTTCCAGAAATTCCTGGAGCTCATCGACAGCCTCGAACTTGAGGACATAACCGTGATGAAGATGAGCTTTGAGCTCCTTTCTCCTCTGGAGGAGGGGACTGTGGCCATCAAAATCGGAGAGCGAGCCGGGTCTCCCCAGCGGAAAGGAGAGAGCCTGGAGGTACCTCAGGCCTTCGCCATCACCGTCGAGCAAAAAGAGGAGGAGAAGCTCCGCTTTCGGGTGGAGTATCTCCTCACGTTCTCCGTAGCCAGGGAGGAAACTGTTTCGCAGGCTCTTGAGCACGAGGGAGTCACCAGGTTTTTCCTTGAGCAACAGGTACCAAAGCTTGTGTGGCCCTTTCTGCGGGAAGACTTCCACTTTGCCTGCTCCAAGCTGGGGCTCCGGCCCATAACCCTGAAGCTCCGCAAATAAGGAGACGAATCTGGGAGAGAAAATACAACCCGTCTTCGGGTTCCTCAGGACACACTCACCGGAAAAGCCTTGAGAACGCCCTCCCGGTGGCTTTCCCGAGAGCCCTCTGGAGGACCCTCTTCCCCAGCGCTTCAGGGCCTTTTGTTGCGGCCTTGACGTCACCAAGGAGCCTCGCAAACGTGTAAAGGAGCGACCGGGTTGCTTTGAGGGAGTCTCTTCTTTGGGCCACCTCCCACCCCTCCCGAAAGAGAGCACACCAAAATTTCGGCCAGGAGGAAAAACCCGGGGGGTTTGCCCCAAGGATTTTTTGCGCCCGAGCTTGTGCTCACCCGGAATGTGGTGCTCATCCCCTCACGGTGGTTTCGGTGGCTCTTTGGCCGGGGGCTCCCGGATGTGGTCTGAAGCAGTTCCTGTATAGTGGGGAAGGCGTCAAAATTGAGGCCGAAGACTGGAGCCTGGACCCTGAACACTTCTCTCCCGCCATCCGCGCAAAGGACAACTTAGTGCTGGGGCGGGGTTGGCAAAAACTACCTGGTGCTCTTCTCTCCGGACCTTGAGGTGCAGTCGGGGGACATTGCCGTGGTGGAGGTGGA
>APCU01000223.1 GCA_000347575.1 Candidatus Caldatribacterium saccharofermentans OP9-77CS
TCCTTGTTGACAATTCCCCACCCCTGTGCTAAATTATCTCTTGCCCTGGCTCCCCCAGGGCGAAAAGGCGCACCTTGACAAGTGAATATTCCGCCTACTTCCTGAAGGTGGTACCGTACAGAGAACCAGGAAATCAGGTCCTCTGTGAGGACCTTCACAGGTTTGTCATGGAGGGTTTGATCCTGGCTCAGGACGAACGCTGGCGGCGTGCCTAACACATGCAAGTCGTACGCAGCTTCCCTGACTCTCTGAGGAAGGGAAGGCTGAGTGGCGAACGGGTGAGTAACGCGTGAGTAACCTGCCTTGAGGAGGGGGATAACCCCTCGAAAGGGGGGCTAATACCCCATATACTCCAGGGCCGCAAGGCCTCTGGAGGAAAGCTGGCCTCTGCTTCGCATGCTGGCGCCTCAAGAGGGGCTCGCGTCCCATCAGCTTGTTGGTGGGGTAACGGCCTACCAAGGCGATGACGGGTAGCTGGTCTGAGAGGATGATCAGCCACACTGGGACTGAGACACGGCCCAGACTCCTACGGGAGGCAGCAGTGAGGAATCTTGGGCAATGGGCGAAAGCCTGACCCAGCGACGCCGCGTGGGGGAAGAAGGCCTTCGGGTCGTAAACCCCTGTTCTGGGAGAAGAAGAGGGGAGGGGTGAATAGCTCCTTCCTGTGACGGTATCCCAGGAGAAAGCTCCGGCTAATTACGTGCCAGCAGCCGCGGTAATACGTAAGGAGCGAGCGTTGTCCGGATTCACTGGGCGTAAAGCGCTCGTAGGCGGCTCCTTAAGTCTCACGTGAAAGCCCCCGGCTCAACCGGGGAGGGTCGTGAGAAACTGGGGAGCTCGAGGGCAGGAGAGGAGAGTGGAATTCCCGGTGTAGCGGTGAAATGCGTAGATATCGGGAGGAACACCAGTGGCGAAGGCGGCTCTCTGGTCTGTCCCTGACGCTGAGGAGCGAAAGCCAGGGGAGCGAACCGGATTAGATACCCGGGTAGTCCTGGCCGTAAACGATGGGTACTAGGTGTGGGAGGTTCGACCCCTTCCGTGCCGCAGCTAACGCATTAAGTACCCCGCCTGGGGAGTACGGCCGCAAGGTTGAAACTCAAAGGAATTGACGGGGGCCCGCACAAGCGGTGGAGCATGTGGTTTAATTCGATGCAACGCGAGGAACCTTACCAGGGCTTGACATGCTGGTGGTAGGAGCCCGAAAGGGTGACGACCCCTGGTTTCCAGGGGAGCCAGCACAGGTGCTGCATGGTTGTCGTCAGCTCGTGTCGTGAGATGTTGGGTTAAGTCCCGCAACGAGCGCAACCCTTGCCCTTAGTTGCTACCGGGGTAACCCGGGCACTCTAAGGGGACTGCCGGCGACAAGCCGGAGGAAGGTGGGGATGACGTCAAATCCTCATGGCCCTGATGCCCTGGGCGACACACGTGCTACAATGGCCGGTACAGAGGGTCGCGAACCCGCGAGGGGGAGCCAATCCCAGAAAGCCGGCCTCAGTTGGGATTGCAGGCTGCAACCCGCCTGCATGAACGCGGAATCGCTAGTAATCGCGCATCAGCCATGGCGCGGTGAATACGTTCCCGGGCCTTGTACACACCGCCCGTCACACCACGAAAGTCGACTTCACCTGAAGTCGCTGGGCTAACCCTCGCAAGAGGGAGGCAGGCGCCGAGGGTGGGGTTGATGATTGGGGTGAAGTCGTAACAAGGTAGCCGTAGGGGAACCTGCGGCTGGATCACCTCCTTTCTAAGGAGCCAAGAGGGAAGTAGGCGGAATATTTTCTTCTCAAGGTGCAGGATGTGGGGATGTAGCTCAGCTGGGAGAGCGCCTGCTTTGCAAGCAGGAGGTCACGGGTTCAAGTCCCGTCATCTCCACCAGATTTTTCAAGGCTTTTGGCCATCTGGTCATCCTGAAAAACCCTGCTTTGGTAGTAGTTTGATAGTTATGGGAAAATCTCTTTAGAACCCTCTCGGCCTTCTTTGAAGTTTCTACCTTGAGAGAAGGGAGCACCCGGACGGAGATGCCCATTTCCCACTGGCACAAACAGACACAGAAAAATCCCTCTTGAGCATAACCAGTGTGGTAATGGGAAAAGCAGAATGCAAGNGGTAATCTGGCTACAGGAAGCAAGAGGAATTTTNNTGAGCGTGTGGGTATACTGTTAGAAACTGGGAGACACCAGAGATCCGGGGCCAAAATCAGTCGAAGCTCTTGTCGCTCCT
>APCU01000224.1 GCA_000347575.1 Candidatus Caldatribacterium saccharofermentans OP9-77CS
ATGGTGAGAAGATGCTCATAGAACGGAGAGCGTCGAAGATCAACGTTTTGGGTTGGATTCGGTAGAACTTTTCCGCAGGCGTATCGATGGGTTCATCCATCGTGTAGGCGTTGGTAGCCAGCTCGAATTTCCCGAGGCTGAGGACGTAGACGCCCGCGTACCCTTTCACCAATTCCGCCGTGCCCAAGGAACTTCAAAAGAAGGCTGAAAAGGAAAACCAACCCTTTCGCATAGGTAGGCCAACTCACCGAACGCGAGCTTCACTCGGAAGGGACAATGTGCACGGAAAGCCGCCCAATTCCCTCGATTTCCACCGCCACCTCATCGCCGACCCGGAGCTCACCCACACCTTCGGGCGTCCCGGTGAGGAGCACATCCCCGGGCTCCAAGGTCATGAAGCGGGTGATGTATGAAAGCAAAAACGGAACGGAAAAGATCATCATTGATGTGCGGGAATTCTGACGAATTTCCCCGTTTACAAAGGTACGTAAAGCAAGATCGGAAGGATCGAGTTCGGTCTCGATCCACGGGCCCAACGGGCAGAACCCGTCAGCGGATTTGGCTCGGATCCATTGGAGATCGGTCTTTTGCACGTCCCGGGCGGTGAGATCCAAAGCGCAGGTGTAGCCCAAAACGTAAGAGAGGGCCTTTTCTTCGGGAACGCGGCGCATTCTTCGGCCGATGACTACGGCAAGCTCGCCCTCGTAATGAAAGCTTTTTGTGAACGAAGGATAAGGGATGTCTGCACCAGGAGCAGCAAGGGCATTGGGAGCTTTAAGGAAAAGACCAGGTTCCGGCGGCACCTCCTCGCCCATCTCTTCCGCGTGTTTCCGATAATTTCGCCCCACACAGACGATTTTTGTAGGCCTAGCCGGTGGAAGAAGTTTTACCTCGCTGAGGAGCACCTTCTTCCCCGTAAAAGGTCCGGCTGGACCGCGGGTGACCCGTATAACTTCGCCTTCCACTACTCCCCAGCTCCCTCGCCCAAACCGCACAATCCTCATTCGGGCCTCTCTTCAGGAACTCAAAGATCTGTAGTTCGGGAGGCAGAGATAGATTTGATGCGGGCAATTACCTCGGAAAGAAGTTTGGGGCCAAGGTCCTCGCCGGTGCGCAGACGCACCGCCACCTTCCCTTCCGCCCTTTCCTTTGCCCCGCAGACTAGCATATAAGGGATCTTCTGAAGCTGAGCCTCACGAATCAGCCAACGCAGGGTCTTCCGCTCCTTGGTCCAGGCTTCGGCCCGGATCCCCTCGGCTACGAGTTTGGCGGCGACTTCCTCCGCATAAGGAATCTCCGCCTCCGTTACGGGAAGGACCACGGCCTGAACCGGCGCAAGCCAAACGGGAAAAGCTCCACCATAGTGCTCGATAAGGATCCCAAAGAAACGCTCCAAAGATCCCAAAAGGGCCCGGTGGATCATGTACGGCCGGACCTTGCGGCCATCGGGGCCAATGAAAGTCATGTCGAATCGCTCCGGAAGGTTAAAGTCGAATTGAATGGTGGTGAGCTGCCAAGGACGTTTGAGGGAATCCTGGACCTCGATGTCAATCTTTGGTCCATAGAATGCGCCTTCTCCGTGCTTCACCTCATATTCAACGCCTTCGGCTTCCACCGCAAGCCGCAGGGCCTCCGTGGCTTTTTCCCAATCCTCCGGGTTTCCCACGAATTTCTCCGGCCGAGTGGAAAGGTAGGCGGAAAATTCCTGGAACCCAAAGGAACGGAGCATGTACATGGCAAAACGCAAAACCTCACGGATCTCCTCCTCCACCTGGTCCGGCCGGCAGATAATGTGCGCATCGTCCTGGGTGAATCCGCGCACGCGCAAAAGCCCATGCAGAACACCGGAACGCTCGAAACGATAAACGGTGCCAAGCTCGCAATAGCGAATGGGAAGCTCGCGGTACGAGCGGGTGCGGCTTTTGTAGATCGCAATGTGGAACGGGCAGTTCATGGGTTTCAGGAAGAATTCTTGGCCCTCGATGTCCATGGGCGCGTACATGCTTTCCCGGTAGAAATCGAGGTGCCCGGAGATTTGCCAGAGCCTGGCCCTTCCAATATGCGGGGTGTAGACAAGCTGATAGCCGGCTTTGTAGTGCTCGGCCACCCAGAAATCCTCGATGAGGCGGCGGACCCGCGCGCCCTTAGGATGCCATAGCACAAGACCTGCGCCCACCATGTCGTTTTGAATGGAGAAAAGATCAAGTTGAGGCCCGAGAA
>APCU01000225.1 GCA_000347575.1 Candidatus Caldatribacterium saccharofermentans OP9-77CS
CAAAAGGCGAAAAATGAGGCTCGCAGTGACATCTCTGGGGTGAAAAGACAAGGTTCGCAATGACCGGATGGAAGGTGAAAGGCGAGCTTTTTCAGGGCGAGAGCTTTTTCAGGAACTCAACCACAAAGTGAAGATGCCGGTTTTCCTCGATGAGGTCCTGAATAATCTCCTGCCTGAGGGTATCGGAAAGAGTTGAGATCCGGTCGGTAATCGTTCTGGCAAAACTCTCCAGATCGTTCTGAATCACATTCCAGACTTCCTCAGCATCGATGCCAAAGTAGTGATGGATTAAGAGATTTCTGAAATCGACGATTTCCTGATACTCTTTGGGTAAAATCCCGGCCTTAATTAATTTCCCGGTTGCTTCCCCGATGATTTCGAACTCCCGTATAACACTATCCCAGGCCACAAAATCACGCTTCAGTTCCTCTGCATTTCGAAAATTCTTGGCTACCTCCTTGATTTTCAGGATAGCCACCAGGATATCGAACAGAAAGAGCTCCCAGAACCTCTTAGACATGAATCAGCTCTTTCTCAATCCTTCTTCTGATAAACGGCCTTAACGAGTCGTAGAGCCCAATATCGATTTCCTTTCCCAGTTTCCCACTCAGATACCGCCTGGCCCTGGCGATAACCAGTCCATTTTTTCTTTCCATTTTCAGTATCACGATGTCGATATCGCTTGTGCTGGTATTTTCGCCCCGAGCATAAGAACCGAAAACCGCAAGTTCAGTTATCCCGAAAAGCTCCTGCAAATCCGGTTTGAGCGCCCTCAATCTATCGATGATTTCCTGTGCCACCATGTTCGCCACCCCCTGCACCCCTCACTCACCATGGTAAGTGTGCTTCCGGTTTCTGTCAATGAGATTCGAAAAATCTCGGTTCTTTGAGGCTTACAGCGATACAGGAAGAAGGTGGTAAACCGGAATCTGCAATGTCAGAAAAAAGAACCATATAGCTCTGCAGCGACAGGAAAAGGGGATCACTGCGAGGAGCGGAGCCGGAAGCAGTCCGGAGAATTTCCCAGAGTCCTGGGCTATATGTATCAGCTCCCTCAAGCCTCTTTTTGATAAACAGTTCTAAAGAGTCTCAGAGCCCGATGTCGACTTCCTTTCCCGGCTTTCCACTCAAGTACCGCTTAGCCCCGGTAATAACCGGGCCTTTTCTCCTTTCCATTTTCAGCATCACGATGTCGCTTGCGTCAGCATCCTCACCTCAAGCACAGGAGCCAAAAACGGCAAGCCCGGTTATTCCGAGTAGTTCCCCGTCAAAAGTTTGGAAGGTTGACTCTGTGCGCTTGAGAAAGACTATAATAGGAGAGATCCTGGGGGTGGTGTCTTGGACCTCGCACAGAAACGGGAGGAGTACTGTAAGAAGCTCGAAACCTCACTGGAAAAAATCGTCGAGGTTCTTGCTGCTTTTCCTGAAGTCAGGCGGATTGTCCTCTTTGGTTCCTATGCCCGGGGACGGAGAGACCTTTTGACGGATCTTGACATCCTGGTGGTTATGGAAACGCCTCTTGACTTTCCCGCCCGGAGTGCGTTGCTTTACGAAAAGCTCTTCCTCCCGGTAGACTGCGACATCCTCGTCTACACTCCGGAAGAATTCGAGCGGCTGAAGGATCGGCCTTTCCTTCGCAGGATCCTTGAGGAGGGGAAAGTACTCTATGAGAGGGACTCCTGAGGCAGAGGGATGGCGATGGCTTGAACAAGCTAAAGAAGACCTGAAATGGGCCGAGGACCTCGCCGAGCGGGGTGGGTACTACCTGGCCTGTTTCCTTGCCCAGCAGGTGGCCGAAAAAGCCATCAAGGCCTATCTCTATGCCCGGGGAGAGGAAATTGTACTCGGGCATTCCATAGGACGGCTCTGCGAAGCGGCAGGAAGCTCTGAACCGCTCTTCCTTGAAAAAGGCCGGCGATGGGCAATCCTTGACAGTTACTACATCCCCACCCGTTACCCCAACGGACTTGCCGAGAATATCCCCGCCCGGGTGTACACGAAAGAGGCCGCCGAGCAGGCAGTAGCTATGGCCAGAGAAGTGGTGGAGTTTGTGGAACACCTCCTGCAGGACCGTAGCAAGTGAGACTGCTTCGGAAACGAAACTACGACCTCGCAGAGACACTCCTCATCGGTCATTCCGAGCCGCGAAGCGGCGAGGAATCTC
>APCU01000226.1 GCA_000347575.1 Candidatus Caldatribacterium saccharofermentans OP9-77CS
GGCCATGACCCCGTGCGGGAGCCCTTAGCCGTAAAGCGCCTCGTGGGCTATATGGCGGAGCGGGTGGGGTTTTATGAAGAGCTCTCCGCACGGGAGAACTTGCGGCTCATTACCCGCCTCAATGGGATTCCCGAGCTCGAAGCGAAAAAGCGCATTGAGGAGGCCTTGGAGCAGGTGGGCTTGCGGGAGGTAGCGGATCGGCCGGTGGCCACCTTTTCCCACGGAATGCGGCAAAGGCTGGGAATTGCCGATGTGCTCGTGAAAAAGCCAAAAGTGGCCATTCTGGATGAGCCCACTTCGGGAATCGATCCAGAGGGCGCAGCCCAGATTTTGGAGCTCATTAGGCGCCTGCGGGATGAAGAGGGAATGACGGTGCTTCTTTCCTCTCACCTTCTTCACCAAGTGCAGCGTGTTTGCGATCGCGTGGGAATTTTGCACAAAGGGCGTCTTGTAGCGGAGGGAACGGTGGCCGAGCTCACCGGCCCCAGAAATTATGTGGCTGTCATAGAAAATGCCACTGCAGAACTGCGCGTCCGTCTGGAGGCCGAGGAGTGGGCCGTAGCTACCGAGGAAATGGGGCCAGGAAGGCTTTCGGTAACTCTGGAGGAAGTTGGACGGGCTCGGCTTTTCCAAATTGTGGCCGAAGAAGGGGGTCTCGTCCTCGAGCTTCGGCCTCGTACCCACACCCTGGAAGAGATTTACCTCCGCTATTTCCAGGAGTAGGCCATGGCCACGATCTTTTGGAAAGAGCTAGCGGATCACTTGGGAAGCAAACGCTTCTTTATCCTGACCCTCATCATCTTGGTTGTGGCGGGAACTTCCGTGTACCTAGGGATCCAGGGTTTTCGGGAAAATCCTGGTGGCGTGGGNCCTTTCGTGTACCTTGTGCTTTTCACCTCCTCCCAAGGAGGTCTTCCTTCGTTCTTGAGTTTTCTTGCGTTCTTCGGCCCCCTTTTGGCTGTGCTTCTTGGGTTTGACGCGGTGAATTCAGAATTTGCCCGCGGTACGGTAAGCCGCATCCTTTCCCAACCTATCTACCGTGATTCCTGGATCAACGGGAAGTTCCTCGCCGGGCTTGCCACTTTGGCGGTGATGGTGGTAAGCATCGCGCTTTTGGTTTTTGGGCTCGGCCTTTTTTCCCTGGGCTTTCCGCCCGAAGGCGAAGAGTTTGCCAGACTTTTGCTTTTTGTGGTCGTGGCCATTGTGTATCTGGGCTTTTGGCTTGCCCTTGGGATTCTCTATTCCATCATCTTCCGTCAAACGGCCACCTCCGCCTTGGCTGCTGTTGCCACCTGGCTTTTCTTCACCCTTTTCCTCTACATGATTGCCGGGGTTATCGCGGATCAAGTGGCGCCTGTGCGTTCGGACTCCCCTGCGGAACAATGGATCCGCAACGAAAATATCCGGGATTTTGTTCTCCGCTTTTCGCCTGTGGCCCTGTTTGAGGAGGCTACTCTGCCGATCCTGGTTCCCACGTACCGGGGGCTCAGCATCCTTGTCCTCCTCACCCAGCCGGGAATTCCCACGAGCCCCCTTCCTTTGGGCCAGAGCCTCCTTGTAGGCTGGCCTCAGCTTGTGGGGCTTTTGGCCTTAACCTCTGTGTGTTTTGCCGCTGCTTATCTCCTTTTCATGCGCCGAGAAATCCGGATCAGCTAGGGAATCTGGTTTTCCATAACCTCCACCACCCGGTGTGCGGATGGAAACGATTCCTCCCGGAGGAACGAGAACGGTCCCCTTGGAGGGTATGGGTTTTTCCACGCCCTCAACAATAAGAAAGTCCTCTCCGGAAGCGCCGTCTTCGCCCCCAAAAAGCCCCCAAGGCCGGCGCTTCCGACGATCAGCAAGAAGGGAAACCACGGCTTCATGGCCAAGAACGCGGATGTCCCGCCGAATGCCCATACCACCCCGGAATTTCCCGGCACCGCCGGATCCTTCCCGCAGCTCATAGCGCTCTACCCGCAGCGGATACGCGGTTTCTAGGGCCTCAACGGGCGTGTTTAGGGTGTTGGTCATATGCGTATGAACTCCGCTCAGTCCATCCTTTCCCGGCCGAGCGCCCATGCCTCCGCCGATGGTCTCGTAAAACGTATAAGGCTTTCCCGTGCGCGGATCGATCCCGCCGATGAGAAGATTATTCATGGTCCCCTGGGAAGCCGCGGGC
>APCU01000227.1 GCA_000347575.1 Candidatus Caldatribacterium saccharofermentans OP9-77CS
AACCACGGAACGCTTTCTGCCTGCTTTGTGATTCCAGTTGGCGATTCTCTTCACGAAATCTTCACGGCCTTAAGGGATGCTGCTGAGATCCAAAAGTTCGGAGGAGGAACGGGCTACGACTTTTCGAGCTTAAGGCCTGCAGGATCTCAAGTAAGGAGCACCGGGGGAAAGTCCTGCGGTCCCCTGGGCTTCATGAGAAGCTTCGACCTCACAATCGGCGAAGTGATTGCTCAGGGCGGAATGAGGCACGGAGCTCAGATGGGAGTTCTTTCGGTTCACCATCCGGACATTCTGGAGTTCATCACCGCAAAGGATCAGGAGGGAGTTCTCAGAAACTTCAACATCTCGGTAGCCGTAAGCGATCAGTTCATGAAGGCCGTAAAAAACGGGGAAGTTCACCTGATTGAGGACTGGTCAAATCCCGATGCCGGTCCAAAACCCCTTATCCCCTTTGTGAAAAACGGCCGAAAGGTTGAGGCTCGGGAGGTTTGGGAGCTCATAGCGAAGCAGGCCCACAAAAACGGAGAGCCGGGCGTAATCTTCATCGACCGCGTAAACCAATTCAACCCAACCCCCCACCTCGGGAGAATCACGGCCACAAACCCCTGCGGAGAGCAGCCTCTTCTGCCGTACGAATCCTGCAACTTGGGCTCGATAAACCTCTCCCTCATGGTCAAAGGAGGTCAGATCGACTGGGAAAGGCTCAAAAGGGTCACAAGAACTGCAGTGAGGCTTTTGAACCGCGTAATAGACAAAAACAACTACCCCATCCCTCAGGTCCGGGAGATGACCCTAAAAACCCGGAAGATAGGGCTTGGGGTGATGGGGTTTGCGGATCTGCTGCTTCTTTTGGGCATTCGGTACGACTCACCCGAAGCCGAAAGGCTTGCTTCTGAGATCATGGAGTTCATCAACCTGCACTCGACCCTTGAGTCCATCGAGCTCGCCAAAAAAGAAGGTCCCTTTGAGGCCTACAGATTCGAGGTGATGAAAAAGCTCGTTCACCCTGAAGCCGTTCCCCTGCTTGAAAAGTACGGAATGAGAAACGCCTCAACCACAACCATAGCTCCTACGGGGACAATAAGCACAATTGCCGGATGCTCCTCAGGCATTGAGCCTGTTTTCGCCTGGGAGTACAGAAGGAACATCCTCGGAAAAAGCTTTATTGACAGGCATCCTATTTACGAAGCCTTTCTCAAAGAACACCCAAACGAAAAGCTTCCTCCTCACTTCGTAACTGCTCGGGAAATCTCACCCGAGTGGCACGTGAGAATACAGGCAGCCTTCCAAAAGTGGACCCACAATGCAGTCTCAAAAACCATCAACCTGCCCAACGAGGCAAAGGTCGAGGACGTAAAAAGGGCCCTTGAGCTGGCCTACGAACTCGGCTGCAAGGGCATAACCGTTTACCGGGACGGTTCTCGAGCCGAGCAGGTCATAGAGGACAAAAACCGCTCAAAGCAGAACCAGCACGAAAGGCCCGAGGTGCTTCAGGGAGAAACCATCCGAGTCAGAATGGCCTGCGGGAACATGTACGTGACCGTAAACAGAGCCCCCAACGAGAAAAGGCCGTTTGAGGTCTTTGCCGCAATTGGTCCATCCGGATCCTGCGGAAGGGCTCTGGCTGAGGCCTTAACCAAAACCATAAGCCACGCCCTAAGGTGGGGCGTTCCTCTTGAGCTGATCGTTAAGTCCTTAAAGGGCATAAAGTGCGACAAGCCGTCCTGGGGAAACGGCAGAGTCATCCACAGCTGTCCTGACGCTGTTGCAAGGATCCTCGAAAGATACCTGGAAAAAGAAGTAAGCTCCGCAGCTCCAGGACACGGAAACCGCTGTCCCCAGTGCGGGGAGGAGATGATTGCTGAAAGCGGGTGCTTCCGATGTCCCGGATGCACCTTCACTCTGTGCGATTAGGAGGAAGAGATGAAGTACAGCAGCTTCCACTGCTTCTTGAACTGCTGCTTCAGCTGGCGCGGAAGGTGTGCTGCTCCCTCTGAAGCTGCTTGGCTCAGAGAGTGCACGAGGTCGCTCTACTGGCTGAGAAGGGGAGAGAAAGAATTGGCAGCAGTTCCCGAAGAGTGCCCCATTCTTCACGAAAAAGTTACTCCCCCGTGGAAAAAAAGCGAAG
>APCU01000228.1 GCA_000347575.1 Candidatus Caldatribacterium saccharofermentans OP9-77CS
CCCTGAGGTGATTTTTGGCATTCGCCCCGAGGATATCACAATCTCCCGGGAGGAAGGAGAAGGCTTCTACCCTGCCCAGGTTGAGGTGGTGGAGCCTCTTGGGGTCATCCAGATTGTGCGCCTGCGCCTTGATGGGCATGTTCTCCGGGTACGGAGCGAGGAGGGAGCTCGTTTCGAGGCTGGGGAACGGGTCTTTTTCGGGTTTAAGAAGGAGAAAGTTCGCATTTTCGACCGCATGACCGAGGAACGCATTTTCTGAAAGGGGGATGCCGGATGTTTGGCGTGAATCTCTTTCTCTGGACTGCGGCGTACACAGATAGCGAGGCTCACCTCATCCCTATGGTGAAAGAGCTTGGCTTTGATTGTGTGGAAATCCCCTTGATCTCCTTGATGCCATTTCTGTGGAGAAGACGAAAGCACTTCTTGAGGAAAACGGGCTTGCGGTGACCGGGTGTGCCGTGGTGGGGGAACGGAGGGACCTCGTGAGTGACAGTGCCGAAATTCGCAAAGAAGCACTCGCTTATTTCACCCGCTGTCTCCAGATGCTCTCCGCCTGGGGTGGAACGGTGCTCTGCGGTCCCTGTTACTCTGCGGTGGGCAAGCTCACTGGAGAACCACGGACGGCGGAGGAGTGGAAGCGAGCAGTGGCAGGCCTCAAAGAACTCGCCAAAGTTGCCGAGGACTGTAATGTGAAAATTGCCGTTGAGCCCCTCAACCGCTTCGAAACGTACTTTCTGAACACTGCGGAGGATGCCGTGCGCCTTGTGGAAGAGGTGGGGAGTCCTTACGTGGGGATTCACCTCGATACCTTCCATATGAATATTGAGGAGAAGAGCCTCTACCAGGCGATTAAAGTGGCAGGGAGGTACCTCTTCCACGTCCATACCTGCGAGAATGACCGGGGAACACCTGGAGAGGGCCACGTGGAGTGGGATGAGGTTTTCCAGGCGCTTCGGGAAATCAACTACCGGGGGGCACTGGTCATCGAGTCCTTCGTCCCGGGCGTGAAGGAGATTGCCCGTGCAGCCTCCATATGGCGTCCCCTTGCGCCAAGCAGCGAATACATCGCCCAGAAGGGCCTCGAGTTCTTGAAAAAGCACTGGAATCCCTGAACCCTTTTCTTCCATGCTACAATGGAGGAAAGGGAGGTTTGCATCAGCTTCGAGGGATTTGACTGTAACTGGCTGTGCTTAACTATTCGCCCGGGTGTCTACGAAGAAGCAGGTCGACGCTGGAAACCTCGAGCGGCAGATGGAGAGACTGCGGGCATACGCACGGGAGAAGGGCTACCGTGTAGTGGCGGAGTATTCGGATGTGGCTTCGGGTTTAAACCAGAACCGCCGGGGCCTGGAACGGGTGCTAAAAAGCGCCGAACGGGGTGAGTTCAGAAAGTTCCTCATCGAATACCCCGACAGGTTGGCCAGGTTCGGGTACGCCTATTTAGAGCGCCATGTAAAGTACTGCGGTGTAGAGATAGAAGTTTCGCGGAAAGAGCCCGAGGACGCACATACGGAGCTGGTGCAAGATTTGTTAGCCATAGTGACTTCTTTTTCGGCCCGGCTGTATGGAGCGAGGGGTGGGAGGAAAATCCGGCAGGGCTTCCGGGAGCTGATAAGGGATGCCGGAGAGGCAAAAGAAGGACAAATTGAGCTTTACAGTATGCGGGGAGTTTTTTCCAGAGGTCTTCCCCACCTCCCGGTCTCCAAGGTGGAGCCGGGGTGAGGAAGACCCTCTTGTTACGGAGATGCGGCTTTTCTGCGCCTGCATGCGGTGGGCCTTCAACCGGCTCCTGGAAGGCGCTTCCCGCGATGAAATCAAAAAACTCGGCCAGGAGCTTTTCGGTCTCAACTCGCGGTATGCGGACGACGCCAGGCTTAAGGCACAAGGTGTGCTGGACTCCCAGAGAGAGCTCCTGGGACTGGAGATTGAGGAGACGGAAAAGAAGCTGGGCCGGGCAAAGCAAAAGCTCAGCCTGGCTATGAGGAAGCTGGTGGTGGCAGAGAAAAAAGGGACTGCTCCAGAAGTTATTGAAAAACTCCGCCTGGTGGTCAGGGGGCGGAACAACCGGGTAGCATCTTTAGAGAAGAAACTGGCCNAACTGGAGGCCCACCGGG
>APCU01000229.1 GCA_000347575.1 Candidatus Caldatribacterium saccharofermentans OP9-77CS
CCGCGCCTGGGCCGAGGTCCACGATCCAATCTGCGGCCCGCATGGTGGCCTCGTCGTGCTCCACCACGATCACGGTGTTCCCCAAGTCCCGGAGGCGCTTTAAGGTCGCGATGAGGCGAGCGTTATCCCGGGGATGAAGCCCTACGGAGGGCTCGTCCAGCACATAAAGGACGCCGGTAAGCTGAGAGCCGATTTGGGTGGCCAGGCGGATCCTCTGGGCTTCCCCTCCGGCAAGGGTATTGGCCGGCCGGTCCAAGGTGAGGTAGTCCAAGCCCACATCGGCCATGAACTGCAGGCGATTCTTGATTTCCTTTAGGATCTGGTGGGCGATCATCTCCTCCCTTTCTGTGAGCTGGAGGTTTTCGAAGAACTCCAGGGCCTCGCGAACCGTGAGTTTCGTCACTTCCCAAATGTTTTTCCCGCCCACCGTCACTGCCAGGGCCTCCGGCCGAAGCCGCGCGCCCTTGCACTCCGGGCAGGGAAGAGCGGACATGTACTGCTCGATTTCCTCTCGGGCTTCCTCGCTCATCGCCTCCCGATAAGCCGCTTCCAAATAGGGGATCACGCCCTCAAACGGCCGATAGTAGGTGCGGGTCTTTCCGTAGGTGGTGGTGTACACGAAGGGCACGAGTTCTCCACGGGTTCCGTAGAGGATGATGTCGAGTTTTTCCTTTGGGAAGGCGACCGAGGGGCACATCGGGATCGATGCGGTACGCCCGGCAGACCCCCTCCAAAAGGGCGGACAGCCAGCGCGAGCGGGAATTGGCCCAGGGAAGGATCCCACCTTCGCGAATGGATTTCCGCGGATCGATCACAAGTTCTGGGTCCACCACCATGCGCACCCCAAGCCCATCGCAGGCCGGACACGCCCCAAAGGGCGAGTTGAAGGAGAAAAGCCTGGGTTCAATTTCGGGAAGGCTCACCCCGCAGAGGGGGCAGGCGAAATGCTCGGAAAAAAGCTTCTCCCCTTCGCCCATGATCTCCACGATCACCAAGCCCTGGCCCCATTTGAGGGCTGTTTCCACAGAATCTGCAATCCTTCCGCGTTTCTTTGCCTCGACTTTAACGCGGTCGAGAACGATCTCGATGTCGTGGCGTTTGTTTTTGTCGAGCTCGATGTCCTCAAAGAGGGTGCGCAAAACTCCATCCACCCGCACGCGCACGAAACCTTCCTTCTTTAGGTCCTCGAAAAGCTGTTTGTATTCGCCTTTTCTTCCCCGCACCACCGGAGCCATGATTTGGACTGCGGTTCCTTCGGGAAGGGCCATGATCTGGTCCACAATCTGCTGGGCGGTTTGGCGCTCGATGGGCCTTCCGCATTGGGGACAGTGGGGTTTTCCGATGCGGGCAAAAAGGAGGCGTAGATAATCGTGGATCTCCGTGACCGTGCCCACGGTAGAGCGGGGGTTATGGGAGCGGGCTTTTTGGTCGATGGAGATAGCTGGAGAAAGGCCCTCGATCAGATCCACATCGGGCTTTTGCATGAGGCCCAAAAACTGACGGGCATAAGCGGAAAGGCTCTCCACATAGCGACGCTGTCCCTCGGCGTAAAGGGTGTCGAAGGCCAAAGAGGATTTCCCCGACCCGGAGATCCCCGTGATCACCACAAGTTTGTTCCGGGGAATCTCGAGGTCGATGTTCTTGAGGTTATGCTCGCGGGCGCCGCGCACGATGATCCTGTCCATAGCCTCACCGCGGCCAAAAGGCCGCAAACAAGGGCAACCTCGATCTTAACCATGGCCCTTTTCCCTTGCCAGAAAAGCCCGAAACCGAGAAATTCCGAGTATGGGAAAAATCTTGCGTTTTGGCGTCTCCATGGAGGAAGAGCTTTTGAAGGCCTTCGACGAGCTCATCCAAAAGAAGGGCTACCCTAACCGTTCGGAAGCCCTCCGGGATTTGGTCCGCGAGGCCTTGGCCGCCCGAGCTTTAGAGGAAGGGAAAGAGGTGGTGGGCGTAGTCGTCCTCCTCTACGACCACCACAAACGGGAACTCCTCACTAGGCTCACCTCCTTGCAGCACCACGCCCACACCCATGTGTTGGCGAGCCTCCATGTCCATCTGGATGAGGAAAGGTGTTTGGAGG
>APCU01000230.1 GCA_000347575.1 Candidatus Caldatribacterium saccharofermentans OP9-77CS
GAACTTTGTCACGGTTGCGGGCTTTGTCGGATGGTCTGCCCAACTGAGGCCATCCGGGAAGTGCCAAGAACCATCGGCTGGATCGAGCGCGGCGAGGGGAAAGGCCTTCCTTTTCTGCAAGGCGTCCTCAATGTGGGAGAGCCTCGCGCTACCCCAGTAATCCGCGCACTGAAGGAAATGGCCGATCCCAAGAGGATCACAATTCTTGATTCTCCGCCGGGAACCGGGTGCCCCATGGTGGAGACGGTCCGGGATGCCGATTACGTGATACTTGTGACCGAACCTACGGCCTTTGGACTTCACGATCTACGAGCGGCCTTGGCCGTGACCGAGGCCCTCAGCGTTCCGGCAGGAGTTGTGGTGAGCAAATGGGGTGTGGGTACGGACCACGTGGAGCGTTTCTGCGAGGAAAAGGGTCTTCCCGTCCTACTTCGTATCCCTTGGGACCAAGCCATCGCTCGGGCCTACGCTAATGGAATCCCTCTCGTGGAGGCTCTGCCAGAATGGCGGGAACCCTTGCGCAACCTTTTTCAGGACATTCTCTTGGCCCGCGAAGGGAGAAGGAATGGTTGAGCTTGTGGTTATCTCGGGAAAAGGCGGAACGGGCAAGACCACGGTGGTGGGAGCTTTGGCCTCTTTAGCGAGGGACAAAGTGCTTGCTGACTGTGATGTGGATGCGGCCAACCTCCATCTTCTTTTGCGACCAAAAATTGAGGAAAAAATCCCCTACGAGGGATCGGAGCTTGCCCAAATCGAGAAAAGCAAATGTTTGGGATGCGGAAATTGCGTGGAAGCTTGCCGGTTTTGGGCAATCATTAGCGAGGATGGGGTCTATCGGGTGGATCCCCTTTCCTGTGAGGGCTGCGGGGTTTGCTTTCAAGTGTGCCCAGCGGGCGCAGTAAGCCTGAAACCTCGTCTATCTGGATGGATTTATGTCTCGCACACGGACTACGGTCCCCTTGTGCATGGAGAACTTCTCCCCGGGGAGGAGAACACTGGGAAGCTCGTGACGGCCGTAAAGATGCGGGCCAGAGCCATAGCCAAGGATACGGGCGCAAAGTGGCTCTTCGTGGATGGTGCACCTGGGATCGGCTGCCCGGTTATCGCTTCCCTCTCCGGCGCTCATGCGGTTCTGATTGTGACCGAACCCAGCCTCTCCGCTTTGCACGATCTCAAACGTGCCGCGGAGCTTGCCCGCCATTTCCGGGCCAAAGTTTCCGTGGTGATCAACAAAGCCGATCTTGCCCCAAATCTTGTGGAAAAAATCGAGATGGAGGCTAGTGAAGAAGGGTTACCCATTCTCGGCCACATCCCCTATGATGAAGCGGTGATAAGGGCTCAAGCTACGGGGCGGCCAGTGGTGGAATATAACTCAGGGCCCGCAGCACGGGCCATTCAGGCCCTTTGGCAAAAGCTCTCCGCTTGGATTGGACTATGATTGAAATAAAGAAGCCATGAACAATGCAGTCGTAGTTCATACGGAAGGTTTGACCAAGGTCTATGGGCGATTGGTAGCTGTGGACGGGATCAGCTTCGAGGTTCGGGAGGGCGAGCTATTTGGTCTTCTTGGGCCCAACGGGGCAGGAAAGACCACTACCATTCGGATCCTAACTGGCTTATCTCGCCCTACTGCCGGCAAAGCCTTTGTACTTGGGCACGACGTGCGCACAGAGATTGTCCAAGCTAAGAGGTACATCGGTGTCGTGCCTGAGCAATCCAATGTGTACGACGAGCTCACGGTGCTTGGGAACCTTCTGTTCATGGGACGGCTCTACGGGGTCCCTCGAGGGGAACGTCGAAAAAGGGCCGAGGAATTGGTCGAAATCCTCCGCTTGAGCGACCGTAAGAAAAGCTTGGCCCGAACCATTTCTCGGGGAATGAAGCGCGCCCTCACCATCGCTTGCGCTCTCATGCATAAGCCCTGCCTCCTCTTTCTCGATGAACCCACAGTGGGGTTGGATGTGGCCGCAGCCAGATCTTTGCGGGCCTTGATCCAGGAGCTCCATCACCAGGGGATCACCGTCTTCCTCACCACCCATTACCTTGACGAAGCCGATCTTCTTTGTGAGCGAGTGGCT
>APCU01000231.1 GCA_000347575.1 Candidatus Caldatribacterium saccharofermentans OP9-77CS
AGGGGTTCAGGGCGAGCTCCTGCTCGAGCTCTTCATCAGAACGGTCCTTCTCCCCTCGCGTCCGGAGGTAATGGTACTCGGGAAACCCAAGGTCTTCAATTGAAGCAAAGGTCTCGATGTCTACCACCGCAACCCGCACACCAGTCACCAGGAGTATACTACCGGAACCTTGCTCTCCCGGCAAGAGAGGGTGAGTGGGTTTCCCGAGAGTTCCTTCGCGCCACTTCCCCTCTCGCAGAGAAAAGGCCTTTCTTTCATCCTTGTCCCTGGAGTTCTCAGGAAAAGAAAATCCCTCGGTAGGTTTCTGGTAATATCTTGATAACGGGTGGGCAGCCCAAGNTCCCGCAATANGACAGCCATTCCTCTGAGTGGGTGAGGTTAAGAGGTAAAATCTCCTCAGGGAGTTCGGGATGAAGAGGGCTGAAAACCCCTAAGAGTTGGTGCTATCAATAGAAATATCGGAGTATCCCTTATCCTTAACTCTGTTATAATACTTACGGGGGAGGTGAGAGAAAAGAAGAAGCCCGTTTTTCCTGTACCAGCGAGGATAGTCATTTCCTTTGAAGGGAGGAAGGAACATGAGGCGTCTCATGGTTCTTGCGCTCGTTGGTGTGGTGCTTCTGGGTCTTTTGAGTGGGGGGCAAGCTTTTGCCGCAGGGAAATACCGTTTTATCTTCATTTCCCATGCCGGTGAAGAGAATCCCTTCTGGGCTGCAGTCTACAAGGGAGCGCAGGATGCGGCGAACCTCCTGGGGGTGGATTTCACCTTTGTCCGTCCCAAAGAGGAGGGTGATCTGGCGGCACAGCTTGCGAACTTCAAGGCCGCTCTGGCTCAGAAACCCGATGGCATCATTACCACCATCCCGCACCCGGACATGTTCGACGAAGTGGTCAAGGAAGCTATCGACGCCGGTATACCTGTTATCTGCTCCAATACTGACGATCCCGAAGGTGCAAAGGGGAACGCCCGCTTGGCCTACATTGGGCAGGACCTGGAGCAGGCCGGGTACTTCCTGACTACAAAACTCACCGAGGGGCTCCCGGCAGGGGAAAAGTACCATTTCCTCATTAGCGTTGGCGGTCCTGGTCTTGTGTGGGCGGAGCAGCGTGCAAAAGGCATCATCCGGCGCCTTGAAGAGCTTGGATACACCTATGAGCGGCTTGATACCACCATGAAGATGGACGTGGCACAGTCCCGGATTCAGGCGTACCTCCAGGCTCATCCCGAAACCAAAGGGGTCATCGCGGTTGAGTACAACCATGCTTCTGCGGCAAAGGCGGCAAAGAACCTGGGGTATAAGCCTGGGGATTTGCTCATCGGCGGCTTTGACCTTGTGCCAGAGGTCCTTGCCGAAATTAAATCCGGGTACATTAAACTCACCATTGACCAGCAACCGTACCTCCAGGGGTACCTCCCCATCGTCCAGCTCTACCTGATGAAAGAGTACGGCCTCAGCGCCTGGGATGTGAA
The DNA here is from genome assembly GCA_000347575.1 of Candidatus Caldatribacterium saccharofermentans OP9-77CS. Taxonomy (GTDB): domain Bacteria; phylum Atribacterota; class Atribacteria; order Atribacterales; family Caldatribacteriaceae; genus Caldatribacterium; species Caldatribacterium saccharofermentans. Next base: position 1,472 of record APCU01000231.1, read on the forward strand.
TACGGGTAATGCGGTTGTTGACGCTTCGAACGTCGATCTGGTAATAGAACTCTCTCAGAAGCGGGTACGGTAGAAGTTCCGGGGAGTCCCCGGAGAGGGGGCTCCCCGTTCCAGAGGAGGAGAAAACGTGCGACACACGCTCCTTTTTACCCTCCGGCGAGCATTGCTCCTTCGTGAAATCAGTAGCCTCATCATGCTCCTTGTGGTGATTCTTGTGTTCTTCGCCCTCTCGCCTCTTTTCCTGAGCCGGGAAAATGTGGGCGTCGTCCTCGAGATCATCCCGGAACTTGGGATTGTCGCTTTAGGAGTGACGATGCTCATGATTGCCGGCGAGTTCGACCTCTCGGTGGGGTCCCTTTTTGCTTTCTGCCCCATCATGATCTCCCTTTTCGTGAGCGAGGGGGTACACCCCGTACTCTCCATCGTGCTTGCTCTCCTGCTCTCGCTGCTTCTTGGAGGCCTCAACGGGTTTGTAACGCTCTATTTCGGGATTCCTTCGTTTATCACCACTCTTGGCACCATGCTGATCTGGAGGGGGGCGGTGCTCCTCATCTCGGGTGGGTGGCCCCCGCCGTTTTCATCGGCCCTGCCCACGGCT
>APCU01000232.1 GCA_000347575.1 Candidatus Caldatribacterium saccharofermentans OP9-77CS
CTTCGTTGGAGACTTCTATAACCAGGCGTACCTCAATAACTGGAAGGAAATCGCCAGGATATTTCCGGACCTGCGCTTTGCGGCCTGGACCAAATCGTGGCAACTGGATTTCTCAGGGCGTCCNGAGAACATGAACGTGTTCTACTCGATCGTGAAGGATACAGTCGTCGTCAATCCCACAATCCACAGGTACTGCATCCTGGACGAAGAAGGGAAGTACCTCAAGAGGAAAGACGTTTTCGTCTGTCCTTATCCCGACATAAAGGAGGGTGCCTGTGAGCGGTGCTGGGCCTGTTACCGGGACAACCCGCCGGAAGTTCTGGTACTTCGNAGACGCTGAGCTCCCCGNATCTGGGAGAGGCTGTGTCTGGAGAACGCAAAGCTCGAGGAGGGTTGAGTCTTGATGAATCGGAGCTCCAATCGGAAATCTCTTAATCNCTCCGACTTTTTCGCCACTGGATGTCCTGGTGGTCATGCGGGGCGACAGGGTGGTGCGGGTGATGGGGAATGTTCCGGGGACAAGGGTGGTCATCCTCAACCTTGGCAACAAGAAGCACCCACCGGGACTCCGGTATTTCGGTGCCCTTGGGACCAGCTGGGACCCCTTTGAAATGGAAGCCTACATCGCCGAGTATCTGAAACGCACGGGAAACGAAGAAGAAATCCAGCAGGATGTGGATATTGAGTCCCTGAGGCGCAAGGCGGAGGAACTCCTCAGGATGGAACAAGNGAAAGTTTCCCTTGACGAATGGGGTAACGTTCTTTGGGAGTGACAACATGTCCATTAGACTGACTTTCACCTGGAAGAACCTCAGGAAGGCACGGGCGGTACCTTTCGGGATTGCTCACTACCTTGAACCTGAAACCTCGCTGATTTTCCACGCCGACGCACCGGATGTGGAAAATTCTCTCTACAGCGCCTGGGATTTCCTCGGGGAACAGTCTTTCGAGCCCTTTGGGTACTTCACGGTTATTCCTGAGATTGGTGCAGAAAAGTTTTTCCCCGGATTTCCGAAGGTACTCACCAGTTATCCTGACCGGGTGGACCCCAAGACGATCAGGAGATATTGCCGGAAACTGGCAAGGAGTGGGCTCTTGCGAAGGCACACCATAGGGTTTATGAAAGAGCTCCTCAACTGGTTGTCCGAGTACCTCTTGAAGCTCCAGGTGAGCCTTGTCCGGGCATCCTTTCTTAGGGAGAGGAAACTTACCTTTATCGAAAACGACTGGGACTTTCCTTTGCGTCGACTTGAAGGCCCGGAGCACGCTTTAAGCATTATGAAAGCGCTGGATGGGATTTCGGTATGGGTGACAGGGCCATACAAGCGACCCTCGTTGTGGGAGCATTACTTCCGAAATCGTTCCGAACTGCGGGAGGAATTCTGGCGGGAGTTCCTGCCACGGCCCGTGCTGCACATCAGGTGCTTCCAGTGTGGTGCAACCTTTCATTTCGAGTCTTCCAAGAATTTCCGCGCTGTGGTAGAGGAGTACCTCAAGCATCTCATCGAGAAGCACTGCCAGAAAGAAGAATTGCGGTGCCTCCTGGAGTATGGGGAGGAAGTACTGGTGTACGCTACAGCCAGGGCAATAGCGAGGGAGCTCCTTCAGCTTCTGGGGTTGCGCCGGAAAAGACTGGCAGATAGGGGGTGCTGGTGCTCGCCGTGGGAATTCTAATTTTCTTTCTTCTTATTGTCGCAATCATTTACGGGCTGGTTGAGGGCTATCGTTCCTCGAGAGGGGTAAAAGCTGGTAAGAATAGAGGGATCGACAAAAAGACTCTCGACAAGATAAAAGCTCGAGCCATAGAGCGCGTTACCGGGCTCATCAATCAGGGAAAGTGGCCAGGAATCCGCAAGGTCAGTCAGAAGGTCCCAATTCAGGCGCTCGTGCGGCTTGGTTTTTCGTTCAAGTCTATTGAGCCGTCTCCCTGGACACACTGTTACGTTCCAGAGGATAAAATTTTCAGTCATGTCCGGAAACATTCTTTCCCAGATCTTTTGCCTCTCTGGGCGGTATATCTGCACCTGGCGCAGTTTTA
>APCU01000233.1 GCA_000347575.1 Candidatus Caldatribacterium saccharofermentans OP9-77CS
TGCGCAGCAAACCCCCGGAAATTGCCCGAAAGGAAGCGGAAGAGCTCGCTTCCTCTGGGCACAAGGAAATCGTGATTACCGGGATCAACCTCGCCCAATACGGCTTGGATTTGCCGGAGCGGCCCACCCTCGTGGACCTCCTCCGGGAGCTTCTGAAGGTGGAAGGGGTGCGCTTCCGCCTCACTTCCCTCAATCCCGAGGGCCTCACCCCGGAACTCCTCTCCCTTTTTGCTCAGGAACCGCGGCTTTGTCCCTACCTGCACATGCCCCTGCAATCCGGGGATAACCGGGTTCTTCGGGCCATGGGCCGGGCCTATACGGCCGAGGAGTACCGGGAAAAGGCCCAGGAATTCTTAGCCCGCGTTCCCAAGGCCACTTTGGGGGCGGACGTGATGGTGGGCTTCCCCGGCGAGGACGAGGAGGCTTTCGCTCACACCGTGGAACTTTTAGAGGCCCTTTGCCCCTTGAATATCCACGTTTTCCGGTTCTCTCCTCGACCGGGAACAGTGGCCGCCAAGCTCCCCGGCCGTCCCCAAAAGGACGAGGTTTTGCGAAGAAGCGAGATCTTGGCGCAGCAAAAGCGCATCTGGGCCAAGAAAGCTATGGAAAAATTCCTCGGGGAAACCTTGGCCCTGGTGGTGGAGGAACGGGAAGAAAAGGGATGGAGCGGGCACACGGAAAACTACATTCTGGTGCGGGTAGATCAGCCGGATCTTGCGCGCGGTAAAATCGTGCCCGTGAAGATTTTGGAAGTGAAAGAAGACCACGCATGGGGGGTGGTAACCGATCGCCAGGAAAATTGCGGAAATCTCCCTTCCTAGCCAGGACGTAGCTTTGGGCGTCCTCGGCCAGTACAACCGCAACCTGCGCCTTATCTCCCAAGCCTTCACCGGGGCGAAGATCGTGGCGCGTGGGGACCGCATCATCATCGAGGGCGAGGCCGAGGATGTGGAAAAACTCGAACGGCTCTTCGGAAAGCTCCTCGAAGTGGTGAAGACGAACCGCATGCCCACTTTGGAGGAGGTGCGCTACCTCCTTACCCAGGTGGAGGAGGGCGGTGATCTCACCGGCGTTCTCACCGATGTGATCCAGATTACCCATTGGGGCGAGGCCATTCGGCCCAAAACCGCGGGGCAGAAGCGGTATATCGAGGCCATCAAAGAGAACGACATCGTGTTCGCCATTGGGCCGGCGGGAACGGGGAAGACCTATTTGGCCGTAGCCATGGCCCTCAGTTACCTCCAGCAGGGCAAGGTGAAAAGGATCATCCTCACCCGTCCCGCAGTGGAAGCCGGCGAGCAACTGGGGTTCCTGCCCGGCGATATCTTCCAAAAAGTGAACCCGTATCTTCGTCCCCTCTACGATGCCATCTACGACATGATCCCCGCTTCGGAGCTTGAAAAGTACATGCAAACCGGCCGCGTGGAGATCGCACCTTTGGCGTTCATGCGGGGAAGGACTCTCAACAACGCCTTCATCATCCTCGACGAGGCCCAAAACACCACCCATACCCAGATGAAAATGTTCCTCACCCGCCTGGGATTCGGTTCCAAGGCGGTGGTGACGGGCGACATTACCCAGATCGACCTTGTGGGCGTAACCTCGGGATTGGTGGAGGTGCCGCGGATCCTCGCCGGTATCCCGGGCATCGCCATCGTTTACCTGGACCGGGCTGACGTGGTCCGGCACCCCTTGGTCAAGGCCATCATCGAGGCGTATGAGCGGGCGGAACGCGCGGGCAAAGGGGAGGTGAGCGAGGATGAGCGTGCCCAAGGAAATTCAAGAGCGCGTGGAGAAGCTGCGGGAGGAGATCCGGCGCTATGACTATTACTACTACGTCCTAAACCAACCCCTCATCTCCGATGCTGAATACGACAAGCTTTTCCGCGAGCTTTTGGAGCTTGAGCGCCAATACCCGGAGCTGGTAACCCCGGATTCGCCCACCCAGCGGGTAGGTGCTCCTCCGGCCGAAGAATTCGCGCCCGTGGAGCATGCCATTCCCATGCTATCCTTGGCCAACTGCTTCGACGA
>APCU01000234.1 GCA_000347575.1 Candidatus Caldatribacterium saccharofermentans OP9-77CS
TCCATTCGGACTTTGGACAGGCGAACTGAAGGGGTATCGGTTGGGGAAGTTGTTTCCATCCCTTTCAGGGAAGACCTCCATTCGGACACAAAGATCCATAGCTTTGAACCGAGCCAATCCGATAGTTTCCATCCCTTTCAGGGAAGACCTCCATTCGGACTTTGGGAAATCTCAGAGGTCGTTGCCGCCGTGCGGGAGCTGGTTTCCATCCCTTTCAGGGAAGACCTCCATTCGGACTCGACAGCGTCAGATATTCAGGCACAGAAAATTGGAGGTTTCCATCCCTTTCAGGGAAGACCTCCATTCGGACATATAAAAAGAAAGCCGGTTCAGGTACCCGCGGCCTGAACGTTTCCATCCCTTTCAGGGAAGACCTCCATTCGGACCCAGACTCGCAGTCAAGGCGGAAGACGTCTTGCAGCAAGCGGTTTCCATCCCTTTCAGGGAAGACCTCCATTCGGACATATAGACGAAGTAACAAGCGATCTCAAAATAAGCCCCAAGTTTCCATCCCTTTCAGGGAAGACCTCCATTCGGACCGTGATCGATAAAGCGCGCGAAGCAGATTTCAGACTAAGTTTCCATCCCTTTCAGGGAAGACCTCCATTCGGACGGCTAAAGATACACCCGTTTAGCCCGCAAAAAGAAGAAGTGGTTTCCATCCCTTTCAGGGAAGACCTCCATTCGGACCTTGACGAGTTTATGAAAATACTAGAGGTGGCAAAAAAGGTTTCCATCCCTTTCAGGGAAGACCTCCATTCGGACACTACGGTTACGGAAGACATATAGTCACAGCATACTACAGTTTCCATCCCTTTCAGGGAAGACCTCCATTCGGACAAAAGCATCATCGACAGTGTTGTCGCTGAATTTGGAAGAAGTTTCCAGTTTCCATCCCTTTCAGGGAAGACCTCCATTCGGACAATGGTTCTTTACTGTGCCCGCCGAGCTGGCGGGGGATACACGTTTCCATCCCTTTCAGGGAAGACCTCCATTCGGACAAATCCGGGAAATATTTATCATCGGCGGGGGATCCTACTTGTTTCCATCCCTTTCAGGGAAGACCTCCATTCGGACGATACACAAACACCGGACACGCAGTAATCATAGCGGCCGCGTTTCCATCCCTTTCAGGGAAGACCTCCATTCGGACATCGAGGTTCTGAACTATAGTGTCTGAATCATGTTAGTGAGTTTCCATCCCTTTCAGGGAAGACCTCCATTCGGACCAGGCATGTTCGCTAACCTATTGCAGATGTACGCTAAGAGTTTCCATCCCTTTCAGGGAAGACCTCCATTCGGACGACGCGGTAAGAAGCTGTGGCGAGCCTGGTTGAAAAGTCAGTTTCCATCCCTTTCAGGGAAGACCTCCATTCGGACAAATCGATGAAGTTGCAACGGCGCTGAGAACTGACAAGAGTTTCCATCCCTTTCAGGGAAGACCTCCATTCGGACGTCATCGACCAGGCGTCCTCGAAGTTCGTCGGCGTCATAGTGTTTCCATCCCTTTCAGGGAAGACCTCCATTCGGACGACAAAGACGATGCGCCTATCGCCCTACGAGCCCCCGGTTTCCATCCCTTTCAGGGAAGACCTCCATTCGGACACACGCACTCCAAACAGTGGCGATGGTCCTCACGAAGAAGTTTCCATCCCTTTCAGGGAAGACCTCCATTCGGACTTAGTCAACTCTTTTTCGGCGGGGATGATTTCCCCGCCGTGTCGTTTCCATCCCTTTCAGGGAAGACCTCCATTCGGACAAGACGAAGTTGACATCGTCAAGCAAGCTCTAAAAGTAGAGTTTCCATCCCTTTCAGGGAAGACCTCCATTCGGACGCGAAATAAAAGAGGCCCGGAGGGCGTTTTGTATGCCCGTGTTTCCATCCCTTTCAGGGAAGACCTCCATTCGGACTCAACAAGGGAGACGTTGTGTTAATATTTCAATTAGCGTTTCCATCCCTTTCAGGGAAGACCTCCATTCGGACATCACCGACCCCCGCGGCCGTGTCCACACGGTCGTGGGGGG
>APCU01000235.1 GCA_000347575.1 Candidatus Caldatribacterium saccharofermentans OP9-77CS
GGAACTGGCACGTTTTCTGGAGAACCTCGGGGACCCCAATGCGTACTATGTGGGGGAACTGGGCATCGGGACCAACGAAAAGGCACGAATCACGGGGAACATCCTTGAGGATGAAAAAGCATTCAGAACAGTACACATAGCCCTGGGGATGAACCTCGACATGGGTGGTACAATCGATTCGAAAACCCACAACGACGGGATCATCACAAACCCCACGGTGACGGTTGATGGAAAAGTTATTATGGAAAAGGGCGTTTTCACCATCTGAGGAGGGAGGAGTATGAAGGTATACAGGGTCATTTTCTCGATTGTTTTTGTGACTGGCGTCCTCCTTGTGGCCGGCCTGGGATGGGCTGAATCAACGAAAATCGTCCGTTTCACCGAAGCCTGGCCCACCTACATTGACCCGGCAGTTGCAGCGGACTTCTCGAGTTCCGTTTCGGTTTCCAACCTCTATGACACCCTGGTGTTCCCCACCTATGACGGAGAGGTTGTGCCCCACCTTGCCGAGTCCTGGGAAGTTTCAGAAGACGGCCTCACCTATACCTTCCATCTCCGGAAGGGTGTGAAGTTCCACAATGGAGAAGAACTCAAGGCCGAAGACGTGGTCTTCAGCATGGAAAGGCTTTTGACCATCGGGCAGGGGTATAGCTACATTTTCAAGCCCATTATCGACAGGGTTGAGGCAGTGGACGACTATACTGTTCGTTTCTATCTGAAAAAGCCTTTTGGTCCCTTCCTCTATGCGCTGGTGCGCCTTTATATCCTCAACAAAGACGAGGTCCTCGCCCACATTGAACCCACGGGAGAATACGGGGAGATGGGAGATTACGGGAAGAAGTGGCTCCTCACCCACGATGCCGGTTCTGGTCCATACATGGTGAAGGAGATGCGCCTTGAGGAACATCTCCACGCGGTGAGGTTCCCCGACTACTGGAAGCCTTTCGACCCCAATGCTCCCGAGGAATTCAAGTACATTGGTACCACAGAGACCGCAACTGTTCGGACCCTTTTGAGTAAGAGGGAGCTCGAAATTTCAGACTTCCGCCAGCCGGCAGAGTTCTACGAGGCGGCGAGCAAACTCGAGGGCGTGAAGGTGGCCAAGCTCTTTGGAGGGAGCACCTTCTTCTGCATGATGCACAACCGCAAGCCCCCAACAGACGACATCCACTTCCGGAAAGCCCTGGCGTATGCCATCGATTACGACGCCATCGCCAATCAGATTTTCCCCGGTGCACGACAGGCACAGGGCCCGGTTTCCTTTATCCTGCCCGGACACAACCCCGAAGTGTACCAGTACAGGCGGGACCTTGAGAAGGCTAAAGAGGAACTTGCAAAATCAAAGTACGCTGACAAACTCGATGAGTACCCCGTGGACCTCGTGTGGTGTGCCGAAGTTCCTGACGAAGAGAAGGTGGCGCTCCTCATCCAGGCGAATGCGGCAGAACTTGGTATCAAGGTGAACGTTATTAAAACTCCCTGGATGAAAATCATCGAAGAGGTGGCGACTCCGGAGACCACGGCCCACATGTACCTCATTTTCGTCTCGCCCCACTATGCGGAGGCCGGTTCCATGATCCAGTCCAAGTACCATTCTTCGTCCTGTGGAACCTGGGAACAGACCGAGTGGCTCCAGGATCCAGAGCTCGATAAGATGATCGAAGATGCCATCGCCACTGTGGACAAGGAAGAGCGTTTTGCTAAATACCGGAAGATCCAGGAGTACATCGTGGAGCTCTGTCCGTCGCTCTTCCTCATCGACCAGCCTGAGAACTACGCCTATCAGGATTACTACATTGACTGGTTGGCGGCAGAACGTGCCGAACGCGGAGAAAAGGTCAACCCGGTGATGGGGTACAACCACTACATGATGGACATCCGGGTGTACCCCGAGAAACGGGAGGAATTGCTGAAGAAAAAGTAGAGAGTATAATATGGGAGGCCCCATGGGGCCTCCCGTCTCTGAGGACTGGTGAAGGAGTGCGATGAACTTTTCCCGATACCTTTTGCGGCGGCTGGGA
>APCU01000236.1 GCA_000347575.1 Candidatus Caldatribacterium saccharofermentans OP9-77CS
CGATGGAGACGACCAAGCGGAGGTTCGCCTCGGCCAGTTTCTTTTTGGCCTCCTCGTCGCCGGCCTCGATGCGCTTGGCGAGCTCCACCTCCTCGTCCTTGGTGAGGAGGGGGACGCGGGCAATCTCATCGAAGTAGGTCCGGATCGGGTTTTCTACGGACCTCTTGCCCTCTTCCTCATCCTCTAACCACAAAAGCTCCTCGTCCACGAGGTCGTGCTCCTCGTGGTTCACCTCAAACTCATTGCGCACAGTCTCCATAAGTCCTCCTGGCTACCGCAAGGCAAAAAGAAGAAGGGGTTAAGCCATCGCGGCGCGTTGCAGCCTTTAATATACACCGATTTCGGGTCCCTGTGAAGGGGGTGGAGAGGGGACATTTTTCCCATAGGTTGCGCGGGCCAAAGGATCGGCCATAATTGTGCAAAGCATGATGCGCAAACTTGGGCCGGCCCTGATCCGCAGGATCAGGGTTTTATTTGTGTGAGAGAAGGGAAAAGAAGGGGGTAGGATGCATCGGATCTTGAAAAAGAAGTTTTTGGGGCCGAATCTTGTGGAGCTAGAGGTAGAGGCTCCCCTGGTGGCGGCAAAAGCCCAACCCGGGCAATTCGTCATCGTGAGGCTCCACGAAAAAGGCGAAAGGATCCCTCTTACCCTCGCGGACTGGGACCCGGAAAAAGGGACAATTGTCCTGGTAGCCCAGATGGTGGGAAAAACCACGTACCAGTTAGGGATGGAGTACCGCGAGGGCGACGCTATCCGGGACGTAGTGGGTCCCTTGGGGAATCCTTCGGAAATCAAGCACTATGGCACGGTAGCCTGCGTGGGCGGCGGCGTGGGCATTGCCCCAATTTTCCCCATCGCGCGTGCCCTCAAAGAGGCAGGCAACACGGTCATCGGCATTGTGGGGGCAAGAACAAAAGACCTTCTTTTCTGGTTGGACCGGATGGAGAAAGTCTGCCATGAATTGCATGTAACCACGGACGACGGAAGTTTTGGACGGAAGGGAGTGGTAACCGAACCCCTGAAGGAGGTCCTCCAAAGCCGAAAGGTAGACCATATTTGGGCCATTGGTCCAGCCATTATGATGAAGTTTGCCACCCTCACTGCTCAGGAATTCGGGGTACCTATCACTGTCTCTCTCAACTCCATCATGGTGGACGGAACAGGCATGTGCGGGGGCTGCCGAGTAGAGGTCCAAAATGAAAGTCGCTTCGCTTGCGTGGATGGGCCGGAATTCGATGGCACCAAGGTGAACTGGGACCTCCTTCTGGCCCGTCTCAACACCTACAAGGAAGAGGAAAAATGCGCTCTGGAGAAGTACCTCGCGGTAAAGGAGGCACAGCGATGATCCGGCCAACCCAAGTGCCCATGCGGGAGCAGGATCCAAAAGTCGCATCCGCAATTTCGAGGAAGTACCCTTTGGCTATACCCCGGAAGAAGCTGTCTCCGAAGCCGAGCGGTGTCTCCAGTGCAAGCGGGCTCCGTGTATCCAAGGATGCCCAGTAAACATTAACATCCCCAAATTCATTCGGGAGATCCGGGAGGGCGATTTTCGCGCGGCTATCCGAACTATTAAGGAAACGAATAACCTGCCCGCGATTTGTGGTCGTGTCTGCCCTCAGGAAACCCAGTGCCAGGCCGTATGCACACTGGGCAAAAAATACGAACCTGTAGCCATTGGCCGCTTAGAGCGCTTCGTGGCTGATTGGGAATACGAACACGGAGTGGAACTCCCGGAAGTTGGCAAGCCCACGGGATTCCGTGTGGCCGTGGTGGGAAGCGGGCCAGCAGGCCTCACCTGCGCCGCTGACCTTCGGCGCTTCGGACACGCGGTGACCATTTTCGAGGCCCTCCATGAGCCAGGCGGGGTCCTCATGTATGGCATCCCCGAGTTCCGTCTTCCCAAAAGGATCGTGCGTGCCGAGATTGAAAACCTCCTCAAAATGGGGGTGGAGCTTAAGCTCAACGTGGTGGTGGGGAGGACTGTGACCATTGACGAACTCTTCGCTC
>APCU01000237.1 GCA_000347575.1 Candidatus Caldatribacterium saccharofermentans OP9-77CS
CGAGGAACATCGGCATGGGGGCAGAAAAGACTTTCTTCACCGTGCACCCGAAGCCGCTCCGGAAGACTACATAGTCTTCCGTTCGCTCAAGGATGACACAGCTTTCAATCTTCGGATCCATGTTCGGCGAAATAACCTTTACATCGAGGTCGTAGTACTCGTAGATATCCGTATCCTCTGGGAGATTGAAAGCCTCTCGCCACCGCTTGAGAAATCCGCTCCAGTAGAAGTCCGTGAGGGGGACCCGGTCCGGTTCCCTCCGCTCTTTCAGGGCAGTCCAAACCCGCTGAATCTTTTGCTCTGCTTTTTCCATCACGCTCACTCCTTTACTGCACCAAGAGACAGCCCGCGGATAATATACCGGTTGGCAAAGATAGTCACAAGAAGAGGGGGAATGATGATGACCAGGGAGCTCGCCGCAATATCCCAGTACTGAGGGCCCCGAAGCGTGGTGAGCCCAGCCATCTGGAGAGGAAGGGTCTTGGCGTTTTCGAACGTCAGGGTCAGAGCCACGAGGAATTCGTTCCAGGCGAAAATAAAGGAGAAAAGGAAGGATACCGCAATACCTGGAACAGCAAGGGGGATGACCACCGAAAAGAGTGCTTTCCATCGAGAGCATCCATCAACCATCGCCGCTTCCTCAAGTTCCCTGGGAAGGTCAGAAAAGAACTCTTTCACAATCCAGGTCACGAGGGGCAGGTTCATGACGCTGTAAACGATGACGAGGCTTGCAACGTTGTCCAGAAGCCCCAGGGTGTTGAAGAGGACGAAGAAAGGCATGGCCAGGGCCACGGGAGGGAACATTCGCTGCGAAAGGATGAAAAAGGCGATATTCTCATTCCGCCAGCGACGGTACACAAAACGAGTGAGCGCGTATCCCGCCATGACACCCAGAACCATGGTGATAAGTGAACTCAAAAGTGCTACAACAACGCTGTTTCTGAGGTACACTCCCCGGGCGCCGAGAATCTTCATAACCTGGTACTCCGGCTCCCCAGGGGCTGTCTTTCCCAGAAGGTGAATCCACCCAAGAAGACTGGGCCGGAAATCAATGAAGGGGAAAAATTTCGGTCGCGGGGCGTACACGGTTTCGTGTTCTTTGAAGGAAGTAACCACATTGTAGTAGATGGGGAAAAGGGTGAAGACAAGCCAGAAAAGCAGCACCACGTAGATACCAACCTTCTGCCAGCTACTCCGGACCTTGAAATACGTTCCCGGCATTTACCTCAACGCTCCTATCCGCTGGAGGAATCGGGTGAGATACGTGAACATGATAACGATAATGATAAGTTGCGCCCAGGACATGGCCGTTCCATATCCAAGGTTAAAAGCTCGGAAGCCTTTAAGGTATATGTAGAAGTTCAGAGTTTCTGTGGCAGTACCTGGTCCTCCCCCGGTGAGGACATACACTGTATCGAAAACCTTGAAGGCATCGATAACCCGAAGGAGCACCACGGTGATAATCACCGGAAAGGCTACGGGTAGCGTGATGTGAAAAAAAACATGGGTATGGGATGCCCCGTCCACAAGGGCTGCTTCATATAGTTCCTCAGAAATCGATTCAAAGGCAGCAAGAATGGTAAAAATCATGAAGGGCGTCCACTGCCAGACATCAACGAGAATCAGGGAAAGCAATGCTGTTCCTCCTTTGCCCAGCCACTCCACTGGCGCAATGCCAAACCAGCTCAGGAAATAGTTGAGCGGTCCCCGGTTGTAGTCGAGGATCATTTTCCAGACATAGGAAATCGCCACAGGTGAAAGGAGCATGGGGAGCATATAGGTGACCCGGAAAAAGTTTTTCCCCGCCACATCTTTCTGGAGAATCATGGCCAGGAGAATCCCAAGGCCGAGCTCGATCCCCACCACAGAGCCAACATAGAGGAATGAAAGGCCAAAGGCGTGAGCGAAGCGAGGGTCCCTGACCATGTCGAGGAAGTTCTTGAACCCGACGAAGCGCAATCCCCCCGTTCCCGGCGTCCACTGACTCAGGGAGATAAGGATGG
>APCU01000238.1 GCA_000347575.1 Candidatus Caldatribacterium saccharofermentans OP9-77CS
GACCTTATGTTCACTTCCCGCCAGAGTATGGATGACGTACCACCGAGGCTGCATGAGTTCCTAAACCCTCCACCGTTACCGGAGATAGAGCCCCATGATAAAGGTCAAAAGCAGGTCCACAACCCCCAGGAAAATTCCCACAAGGATGATGACCACAAGGACCGTGATGGTGCTGTTCCACAGCTCTTTCCGGCTGGGCCAGGTGACCTTTCGCAGTTCTCCCCACGCCTCAATGAAATAACTCTTCAGCGAACGAAACCAGCGGACCAAAACTTTCACCCATCCTTTACCCCAAGATAAATTCACCGGGATTATAAATGCTTTTTCATCCTCTGTCAATGAGCCCGGGGGCAAAGGTTTTTTCGGCCTTTCCCAAAAAGACACACTACAAGAGGTCAGTCACAACAGAAAACACCAGCTTGCGCTGGATAGGTTCACGGAACTCCAGGCCGAATTTGCTTCCTTCACACAGTACCGGAACCTTTAGGCTCTGACTCGCCTTTCACGTAGAGGAAAAGGCGCAGATCCCGGTCAACCTCTTTCGGCGTCCATCCCCGAAAGGTCCAGACGTACGACACAATACGGGTTCCATCTCTGAGTTCCCGGAGGAATTTCTCCTTCAGGGCTTCGTTCACGTGCTCAAAGAGAAACAGCGTGATGACATCCGCCCGGGAAAGATCAACGGAAAAAATATTCCCAAAAACCACCCGAACCCTTGACCGGAACCCCGAAAGGAACACCCGGAACCAGGCGAGGAGAAAAAGCCAGGGGTTGAGCTCCACTCCTACAGCGCAGGCGCCGTACTCCCGGGCAGCACAGAGGAGAATTCTCCCGTCTCCACACCCAAGATCGTACAGGACCTCTCCCGGTCTGATTCTGCTCATCTCAAGCATCCTCCGCACCCGTCGCATGTCCGTGGGTTGCCAGGGGATACCCCGGAAGAACAGTGGGAAAAGCCAGAAAAAGAAGAGCACGAGAAAAACGGAGAGCAAGACAAAAGGCAAGCTCATCCTTTTACGAACTCCTCGGCCCGGTACGAACTCCGCACAAAGGGACCGCTGGCCACACCCCGGAACCCAAGACGAAGCGCATACTCCCGGTAGTGCGCGAAAACCTCGGGAGGCACATACGCAACTACAGGAAGATGCCAGGCAGTCGGTCGGAGGTACTGGCCAATGGTGACGACATCACACCCTGCCTCTTTAAGGTCCCAAAGGACGGCTTCAACCTCCTTTTGGGTCTCCCCAAGACCAACCATAAGCCCTGATTTCACGAGAATCCCGGGGTAGCGCGCCCTGGTCCTTCGCAGAAGCTCAAGGGATCTGGCATAGTCTGCCTGAGGACGCACCAGGGATAGAGACGGGGTACCGTCTCCACATTGTGGTTGAGCACATCAGGGCGGGCGGCAAGGACGACCTCCAGGGCTTCTGCACTCCCCTGGAAATCGGGAACAAGCACCTCTACTGTAGCCTGCGGAAGACACTCCCGTATCGCCTGAATGGTCTTCGCAAAGTGTTCTGCTCCTCCATCGGGAAGGTCATCCCTGGTCACGGAAGTGACCACCACGTGGTGCAGACTCAAGGTTCTGGCCGCCTCAGCCACCCTCCGGGGTTCCTCAGGATCAGGAGGAAGGGGTATGCCCTTTTTCACCGCGCAGAAGCGACAACTCCTCGTACAGGTATCCCCAAGAATGAGAAAGGTTGCCGTCCCCCGGCGGAAACACTCCCCGAGGTTGGGGCAGCGGGCGCTCTCGCAGACCGTATGGAGGGAAAGACTGCGAAGGAGCCTCTCGACCCTTTCCCACTCTTCCTGCGGCGGAAACCGACGTCGAATCCAGGGAGGAAGACTACCCATAACTCTCCTCCATGGCAAAACCAAAGACTTCTCCGAACTTTTGGGCAAGAAGGTACTTCATCTTCCGGAAATCGTCCTGCCCGAAATTTCTCCCCAGAACTTCCTGAAGGGCTGTCACCCCGAAACCCCGTATGCCA
>APCU01000239.1 GCA_000347575.1 Candidatus Caldatribacterium saccharofermentans OP9-77CS
GACCCCGGAGAGATCCCTAATAGCACCTCAAGAAGTGCATCCCAATAAAAGACGCGCCGCTTTGTGGAATCTCTGGGGAATTTGCCGGAAAGCATTCCAGGCATTTACCCCGGGGCAACAGGGCACCTTTCTTTTACAATGTCTCTCNTCACTGTCCCGGAGGTGTTGAGGATGCAGCGGAAAATTCTGGGAGTGTTCCTCACCNCCCTTCTGATCTTTGTCCTCCCGGCGTGGGGAGGAACCGAAGAAAAACCCATCACAACCATAAGGGAACTCCTCCGCAACCCCCAGGCGTACTTCTTCAAGGAGGTCACTTTGAAGGGAGACGTTATCCAGGTTGTGAGCAAAGAAGCTGCGGAAAAAGGGNAAGACGAGGTTACCTGGCTCATTCTGCTTAATGACTGGAGCACCACCGGCGTAGCTATAATCATGGGCGTAACCTCAAAAGACGGGGCAAAACCGGTTCAGGGGGACAGAATCAGAATCTCTTGTTCCGTGATTTCCTACACAGTCTACGAGACGGTTTTAAAAACCACCAACGAAGCCATCATCTGCCTCCATATTGAAGAGAAGCACGGCCCCATCGTTTTTCTCAACTAACCCAGAAACCCCACCGGTCCCGGGGACTCAAGCCAGAAAGGTCCCCGGGATTTTCAGCTTTGCCTCTCCTCCCACTCCACCGTACAACCGTAATCGCGCAAAAGCTTCTCAAGATCCTGCTTCAGCCGCCGCATTGCCCCTGTGGGGTCATCGACCCGAAGAAGAACCGTGGCTCCTTGCAGCTCCCGCAGCCTTTGCGCAGCTTGAAGCAGAGGATACAGGAGATTCGCGCTGGTCTGCACCGTAAGCGTTATCGCCCCTGACTCAGGGGAGGAAGCCACAGTTCCCGGCTCTTTTTCCTGTTTTTTGGGGGACGCAACCAGAACCACGTTGCCGTTTTTCAGTACCTCCTCCGGGACTTCCTCGCCCACAAAAGTCCTGCTACCGGCCTGAATCCCGAAAATCCCCTGCCGCACACCTTCCCGGATAGCTCCTGTGATGGCTTCTTTAGGGTTCTTCAAAAGCGGCTGGCCCACCACACCCGTGAAGATGGTGTTCACCTGAGAGAGCGAGACCTCGCCGCCATTCTCCTGAAGCACTCCCTGCAGGTACTCCGGAGCAATCCGTTCCAGGAGAATGCCGTTTTTCTCCAGGAGCTGTCTTGCGTACTCATCGAGGGTCTTTACTCCTGGGAACGCCGAAGTCGCAGATGATACCTTCTTCACTCCGGAAACGCCCGGACGGTAGACATCCTGGTACATCTTCAGGAAAAGGCCTTCAATACCCGTTCGCTTTTCCCTGAGCTGCTCCTGCACCTGTTCCCGGTCCTCGGGTTCCATTTCCCTGAAAGACGGCGAATGGGCGACTTCTTCAAGAGCCAGGTATCGCCGGACCAGCCCCTGCAGGGCTGCAAGTTGCGTGGTATCAGGGGCAAGGAAAACGAGCATGTTCTTATTGGTGCGGATATTGCCCCCCACCGACTCAAGCGCCTGCGTCATCCACTCCTCGGGATTGGCCACCCCAGGGGGAAGGACGACAAGGGTAGGCTGCGCGCAATCGGGAACAGACTGCGGTTCCTTGGGGGCTACCACAACCTGGAAAACACCTTTCCCCTTGCCCGATACCTCCACAAGCCACTCCGCGATTTTCCCCTCCACCTGCTCATCGGTGATTTCGTTCTCAAAGTCCAGAATCATTTTGTTCAGGTTTGGCCTGGCGCTAAAGAGGTACCGCCGATCCCGGTAGCGCAAGTACCACAGGCGCTCGCGAAGACGTCCCAGGACCTCTGAGACCATGGCGGGATTGACCTCAGGACGCAGAAGGGCGGTACGGATCTCCTCCTCCGTTGCCCCTGCATCACGGGTGGCGGCAGAAATGCTGTACAGGAAAATACACGTCGCCGCTCCCCGACCGAGCTGTTCCCGGTGGTATTCGCCGCCC
>APCU01000240.1 GCA_000347575.1 Candidatus Caldatribacterium saccharofermentans OP9-77CS
AGGTTTTGAGCGGTGTCGGAAACCATCACCTTTGAATGCACGGAGTGCAAGCGGAGGAACTACCAGGGGAGCAAGAACAAGAGCAAAAAGACTGGGCGTTTGGAGTTCCGAAAATACTGTCCTTTCTGTCGTAAACACACCTTGCACCGCGAGGTCCGTTAAGGTATACTAAAGCTGTGCAGGCCCGTAGCTCTAACGGCCAGAGTACCGGATTCCAAATCCGGGGGTTGCAGGTTCGAATCCTGCCGGGCCTGCCAGATTTTTTTAAGGTTTCTTTTTAAGGTTTCCAGTCACCTGGTCATTTCGCGAAACCCCACTTTGACAGCAATGCTGTTCAGTTTTCGTGGCGGCTCAAGGAAAGAAACCCTCGAAGCTTCTCTACTGCCCGCTCTTTGAGCCCCGGAAGAACCTTGCTGTAGGTGTCAAGCGTTAAGGAAATCGAAGCATGCCCGAGAATTTCCTGAACCACCTTAGGGTTTTCCCCGAAGGCAAGAAGGAACGCGGCGAAGAAATGCCGAAGACCGTGGATGGTCAAACCCTCAATCCCCGCTTCCTGGCAGATACCCCGGAAGGTGCGCAGGAAGTTCCCGGAGTAGATGGCAGTGTGGGCCTCAGAGGGAAAGACGAGATCAGTCCCCGGCCAGTCAGGCCCCAGGGCGAGCTTTTCCTCAAGTCACCTCTTCCTCAAGGCCTTGAGCTCTTCCACCACCTCAGGAAGCAGGGGAACGGTGCGCCTCCGCTTTTGGTTTTTTGGTTCCTGCACGATGAATCCCCGGTTCAAGGTGGTGAGGCTCTGGGCGACGGTGATTGTCCCCTGCTCTGAGTCCGCGTTCTTCTGCGAAGCCCTGGGGCAAACGGTGAGGCCGCCCGGGCAAACCCGTGGGTCCTGCTGAACAGCGAGAAATGTCGCGCTTATATGCTCTCCCTCAGCTTGAGCAAAAGGGTAAAGAGTGCGTTCCTTTCGCTTTCGGGGACCTTTCCAAAGAAAACGTAACGCACCACCCCCTGGGCATCAACAACGAGGACGTTACTCAGCTTGGGATGGAAACCGAAGTCGCGACGCATTTTCCCGTTCCAGTCGGCGTAAAGCGTAATGCCATACTTTCGAGCATTCTCTCGAAGCTTTCTTTTCCAGATGCTCCGGGTGAAGAAGTTAGCGCTTGAAGCGTCAATGATCTGGAAAACCTGGAGGTCCTCAAGGAGCAAGGGATGTGCGTTACGGAGGTCCGCAAGGGCGTACTTGAGGTCGTTATTGGAGGAGGCGGTGAGACGGGTGTCGTAGAAAATCACACTGAGTTTCCCCAAAAGCTGTTCCCGACCAAGGAGCTCTCCGTTGGGAGAGACGACAGTGAAGGAAGGAACCACGCTTCCTATCTCAAGCGACCAGGCCGGGATTGCGAAAATCCAGAAGATAAGCATGACAGACAGTGAGATACTGGCCTGAAAGCTACGCATGCTTCAATCCTCCCGGGGGTTTTACGGGTGTACAACCGGGGGCCAGTGGGGTTATTCCCGGAGCACCGCTTTCTGAGTGCGATCTGGCCTGGAAGCCGTAGGAGCCTTTTCGGTGACGCCGGATGCTTTTGAAGAACCTGGTCACCTATTGAATTTCCCTTTGTGTTCTCTTGACGGAAAGACCCTGAGATGGTATAAAATACGCAAAGTGAAGAGTGCAAGAAGCGATGATGAGGGGGAGTAGCCTCTCGTCCGGGGCTGAGAGAGAGCCCGGGTCAGGTGGAAGCCGGGTAGTCCCTGAGGGGTGAATGGGCCTCAGAGCTTTTCATCGAAATCCCTTCGGGAGAGTAGGTTGAAAAGGGGCTTTCCCTTTAAAGGAAGACGGGTATCACGGTGTACCCGGTTGAGAGGATAGCGCGAAAGCGCTATCAACAAGAGTGGCACCGCGAGGAAAAAGGCCCTCGTCTCTTGACG
>APCU01000241.1 GCA_000347575.1 Candidatus Caldatribacterium saccharofermentans OP9-77CS
TACTCCTTTGCGCTGCGTTCCACAGAGTTCCGGTGTACGAGTACACCCCTCTTGAGGTCAAGCAGGCAGTTGGTGGGGGTACGGTCGGGCGACAAAGCCTCAGGTGAACTACATGGTGCGCCAGATTCTCCGCTGTAATGATATCCCTGGACCTGACGATGTGGCCGATGCACTGGCCGTTGCGGTATGCCATGCCTTCCACCTGAGGGCGCGCAATGTTTGAGTACCTTCGGGGAAAGGTGCAGAAAAGGGAGAAGGATGAGTGGGTGCTTGAGACAGGGGGGTTTGGTTTCCGGCTCCGGGTGACCCCCTTTGTACGACCGGGAGAAGAAGGCGAGGAGCGGTGTTTCTTCATTCGCTCTTTCCTGCGGGAGAGCGGGGAATTTGTGCTCTACGGGTTCGAAGAGGAGGATGAACGCAGGATTTTCGATAGTCTCCGGGAGGTTCGGGGCATCAACCACCGCACCGCCTTCAAGATTCTCTCGCGCCTGCACTGGAAAGACCTCGTGCGTTGCGTGCTTGAAGAGGATACCCAGGAACTTGAGGAAAGGGCGGGGCTGAGCAGCAAAACCGCAAGACGCCTTGTTGTGGAGCTTCGCCCCCTGCTTCTTGAAGCAGGGTTTGTGGCAGATTCCCCCCGGGGGGCAGTCTTTGAGGAGGCCAAAGAAGTGCTCTTCCGCCTGGGGTACACGCCTCAGGAGGTCAACCGGGTTTTTGCGGTGCTCTGGCAGGATGTAGAGCGCAGGAACATGGATGTTGAGGAGGTTATCAAACAGGCGCTTGCGCGATTGGGGGGACGGGGATGAGACGGGACGACGAAGCCCTGCGCCCTCGGTCGCTTGATGAGTTCATTGGTCAGAAAACGGTGGTGGCGCATCTTCGAGTCTACATTCAGGCAGCCATCCTGCGCAACGAACCTCTGGACCATGTGCTCTTCTACGGTCCTCCAGGTCTTGGAAAAACCACTCTTGCCCACATCATCGCCCGGGAACTGGGGCGGGATATCCGCTGTTTCTCTGGCCCCCTTTTCACCCGTCCCGGGGATCTCGCCGCAGCCCTCACCACTGTCACTCCCTGCGATGTGGTGTTCATCGATGAGATTCATCGCCTTCCCAGGCAGTGCGAGGAGATTCTCTACGGGGCTATGGAGGATTTCACCCTTCATGTTCTCGTGGGGAAGGGTCCGGCAGCCCGGGATGTGGCGATTCATCTGCCTCCTTTCACGCTCATCGGGGCCACCACAAGGGTGGGTCTTCTCAGTGCTCCGCTGCGTAACCGGTTCGGCATTGTGGAACGTCTGGACTTCTATAGCGATGAGGAGATTGCTGCTATCGTCACAAGGGCTGCTCAGCTTCTGGGGATGACCATTGCTGAGGATGCAGCTCAGGCCATTGCCTGCCGTTCCCGGGGAACACCCCGGGTGGCGAATCGTCTGCTTCGTCGGGTTCGGGACTTCGCCGAGGTCCTCGGCCAGAAACACATTGATTGTGGCGTTGTTGAGCGAACCTTCCGTGAGCTTGGGGTCGATGCCTGGGGGCTGACCAAGATGGACCGGGGTTTTCTGCGGGTACTGTGCGAGCAGTATGCCGGGGGTCCGGTGGGGATTGAGAGCCTTGCCCTGGTCCTTGGGGAAGACCCGGATACCCTTGAAGAGGTCTACGAGCCCTTTCTCGTGAAGATGGGCTTTGTGGCGCGAACAAGACGTGGAAGAGTGCTCACGCCTTCAGGGAGGGAATACCTGAAAAAGGTGGTCCTCCATGAGGGGTAAGCTGGCCCTTCATACTTGCTGCGCTCCCTGCGCCACCTACGTCAACCGGTTTTTCCAGGAGAGAGGTTTCGTGGTGGTCAATGTTTTCTACAACCCCAACATTCATCCCTTCGAGGAGTACGAGCGGCG
>APCU01000242.1 GCA_000347575.1 Candidatus Caldatribacterium saccharofermentans OP9-77CS
GCTGTTGGCCAGTTCAAGTACCAGTGGCTGGACAAAGGAACCACGGCAACCCTTGAAGCCCGTTACGACAGCGTCACACCTTCTGGTGTTCCACCCTACAGCGTCCTGGCTCGGCTTGACTGGGACATGGCAGAGAACACCACTCTTACCCTGAGCTACGAACTCAACACCTTTGAGAAGCTCGATGACTTCGGTCAGGGGAACATCACCGACGCAGCCGGTACCGTCACTGCAGAGCTCAAGGTGACCTTCTAATAGCTACAATGCAAGCCCCCCGGAGTTCCGGGGGGCTTTTTTTATACCCCTCTTTCCGGTATAATGCCCTCCAGGATGTCCGTTCTGGCGACCCTGGTTCAATGGAAGAACACCCTTTTGGGGAAGCTCTGGCGGAAGTTCGACCCTGTTTTTGCCCGGTATCCTGTGGACGTCTTCTTCCCGCAGGGGGTCTTTTTTGATGGGGAAGTGGAGAGCGCATCGCTCATCCGGGTTGAGGGGGAGGTCAGGGGGAGCATCCGCTGTCCTGTAGTGGTCTTTGCGGCAACTTCTAAGGCCACGGTGGAGGTTGCATCCCGCTGCCTCTACATCGAGGGGTATTGTCGGGGAGTGTTCCGGAGCGACATGCTCTATCTTGCGCCCTCAGGGCATGTGGAGGGAGAAATCCATACGGAGACTCTGTACATCGAGGACGGAGCACGGATGCGGGGGAGAATCTGTGTGGGAGGACACGGCGAAACCCATGCAGCTTGGGAAGCTCTCACCTCGTGAGCTTGAGAGGCTGGTGTTCCCTTTCCAGGGGAGAAAACGCGAGGAAGTCCTCTTTGGGGCCCATCTTGGCCGGGACTGCGGGGTGCTCCATTTCTCGGGGCTTTTGCTTTCCCTTACCTGCGATCCCGTAACGGGGACGGCAAAGCACGCAGGAGCTCTGGCCCCGCACCTTGTGGCTAACGACCTTATTGCCTCCGGGGCAGAACCGGTGGCGCTCCTTGTGAGCCTTCTCTTCCCGCCGGAAACCAAAGCCTCAGCAATTGAGGACACCATGAGAGAGCTTGATGCTGCGGCCTCTTCCCTGGGCTTTGCCATTCTTGGAGGACACACCGAGATCACCGATGCCGTTTTGCGTCCGGTCATCCACTGCACCGGGGTTGGGAAAATCGCCTCTTCCAGCCCTCCTGATGTGACCAGGGTTTCTCCAGGGGATTTCATCGTGATGACCAAGGGGGCAGGAATTGAGGGAACGGGGATTCTCGCCCTGGAGAGGGCAGAAGAGCTCCGTGGGGTGTTCTCAGAGGAAGAGCTCAGAAAGGCTCAGGATTTCCTCAAGAAGGTCAGTGTCCTCCCTGAAGGACGGGTTGCCCTGGCCTTTTCTCCTCACTGTCTGCACGATGCCACTGAGGGTGGGGTTCTGGGGGCCGTCTGGGAAGTCTGTGCTGCGAGGAATCTTGGGTTTGTCATCGACGAGTCGAAGGTTTTCGTGTTTCCCGAAACCGAGCGGCTTGCCCGCCATTTCGGCCTTGACCCCCTCCGCCTCATCTCAAGCGGGACGTTACTCATTTTCACCCCAAAACCCCAACCCCTCCTTGCCGCACTGCATGAGGCGGGTATTCCTGCGGGAGTCATCGGGCAGGTGACCGGGAATAGCCGTGTGCTCCTTCGCCGAAATGGCCAGAGAGAGGAGATTCTCGAGTGCCCTCAGGACGAGCTCTGGCGCATCCTCGAAAGGGAAAAATAGGGAAGGTGCTTTTCCCCCACCGGGGGACCATCTGGGGAGTGATGGGAGCGGTGGTCTTCCTCTTTGCCCACCCTCAGGCGTTGCTTTTTTGGCCCGGCGTGTCCTGCATCCTTGGAGGTGAGCTTTTGCGCCTCTGGGCTTCAGGGTACATCAAGACCTACCGTGG
>APCU01000243.1 GCA_000347575.1 Candidatus Caldatribacterium saccharofermentans OP9-77CS
CGAAGATTGCACTCCGGTTCGTCGACGAATGCATAATCAGCCGGGAGTCGATAGAGACCCTTGGCAAAAGGAGAGAACTGGGTGTATGAAGGTGTTCCTAACCGGCGCAAGCGGATACTTAGGAAGTAACCTTGTCCTTGCGCTGTCGCGAAGTCCTGATGTTGCGAAGGTCATCTGTCTTGTGCGTACCCGTGAAAAGCTGTCATTTCTCAGGGGGGTTCTTCCGGAGGGAACGATAGTGCAGTACGTTGTGGGTGACCTGAATGACCCCGCAACGTACAGGGTGTATCTTGAGGATGCAGATGTCGTCGTCCATGCGGCGGCAGTGCGAGGAATAGAATTCTGCGAAAGCCATCCTGACGAGGCAGAGCAGGTTAATGTCTGCGGCACGAGAAAACTCCTTGAAGCCGCGCTGCAATCTGGGGCGAAGCGGATACTCTACTGCTCCAGCCAGGCCGTGTACGGGGCAGAAGACCAGCGTCCTTACCGTGAGGATTGTACGCCGCATCCTGATACTGTGTACGGTCGGACGAAGTACCGTGGCGAACTCATAGTACGAGAAGCCCGGCAAAAGGGTATGCAGTTCCTCATTCTCCGCTTTTCGAGGCTTTATGGTTTCGGAATTTTTATGCGCGAGGAAGAACTGCCTCACCGGTTTGCCCGTTACGCCGTCAGTGGCGTTTTTCTTCCGGTGTACCACAACGGGGAGGATGTGGTAGACCTTCTTCATATCCGGGATGCTGTTGCTTCCATCGAGTTCTTCCTCCATCCAGCAAGGAACCATTGCTGGAATGATATTTACAACGTCGGGAGCGGAAACCCGCTCAGCGTTCTTTCTCTGGCCAGCCTCTATCAGGAGCTTTGCAAAAAGCTCGGTCTTAAGGTCCCGGCACTTCGAACCTTTCCCTCCTCACCAGGGCGAAAACCAAAAATCCTTGGTCTTGATGTTACCAAGCTCAAAGAAGCCGGATGGACTCCTGCGGTTTCTCTTGAAGAAGGGATTCGGGAGCTTCTTCTTGTCTATCAAAAAGCGCAAGAACAGCGCTTCCCCTTGCGGTGAAGAGCCTTTCCGATATTGCTAAGATTCCTCGCATGCTGTAAGGTCGTATCTCCTTTTCCCAGGGTATGAGGCTGCTTCGTCGCTTTGTTCCTCGCAGTGACAGGGAAAGGGACTCCTCGCAGTAACAGGAAAAAGTCGCAGTGACCTTTCATTTGTCACTGCGAGGTCGTCTTTTCGTTTCCGAAGCAGTCTCAGAAACTAGGCAGGAATACGGGATTGCTTCGGGGCTTCGCCCCTCGCAATGACCGGCCAAAAGAGTCACTGCGAGGTCGTAGTATCGCTTCCGAAGCGGTCTTAAAAGCACTCCAGAACTACGGGGTTGCTTCGGGCCTTCGGCCCTCGCAACGACGAAAGGGGGAAGTCATTGCGAGCTCGTCTTTTCGTTTGCGAAGCAATCTCGTTTTTTCGCCCAGCGAAGCAGTCTCTCCTCTCCCCACCTCGTGGAAATACGGGACTGCTTCGCTTCGCTCGCAGTGACAAAAGGGGAGACGCAATGTTCTGTGTTCAAAGTCAAGCTCCCTGAGTCACAGCATTTCTTTTCTCCTTTAAGCTAAGTAATGGGGATCATAGGGAATCCCACTCCTCAGGATGGCGAAGATCTGGCGGAGGAGTTTGTTGGCTACGGCAATCAGGGCCACCTTTCTGGGTTTCCCTCAGGAGAGCAGGCGTTCAGAGAGGAACTGGCGTACTCTCTTGGGTTGGGAGCACTGGGGACCGCAAGATAGGGGAACTCCTTATTCCAAAGCATCCTCGGATCTTCCGGGAAGGGTGCTTCGTGTGCTGTGGGAGTAGA
>APCU01000244.1 GCA_000347575.1 Candidatus Caldatribacterium saccharofermentans OP9-77CS
ATTTCCCGGCCTCTTCCTTGGCATCGGAATCCTTGAAGAGCACAATCGAGTCGGTAATGATGATGGTACTCTGGGGTTTCCCCTCAAAGTGCGGCATAGGAGCAACGTCCCATTTGAAGGTCACACCCCGCTGTTCAAGAAGTGCAGCTGTGAATCCGCCGCTCAGGAAGATACCAAGGTTTCCGGCGATGAAGAGATCCTGGAGTTCGTCTCTCCGGTAAGCCGTAACTCCTGGCTGGGTGACCTTGTACTTATTTACCAGGTCGTTCATAAAGGCAAGGGCTCCTACTCCTGCCTCGTCATTCACCGTGCATTTTCCGTAACTCCCATCAGGAAGCATTTCAAAGAAGTAACCGCCGTTGCCGAAAAGGTAATAGGCGTACTCGGTGAGTTCCACATACTTTTTCCCACTCATGCCCACAGCGTAGAATTTCTCTTCGGGTTTGTGGATTTTCAGGGCAATCTGGAGCATCTCTTCAAAGGTCTCTGGGGCTTTGTCGATGATATCCGAACGGTAGTACATGAGGCGCGTTCCGGCGGCAACCGGAAGTCCGTAGAGCACGCCCTTCACCTTGCCTTCCATGAGGGCCGGGTCGATGTTGTTGAGGAGGTCCTTGCTTACCCATTTCTCGATGGGTTCCACAACGTCCATGTCGAGGAGCTCAAGGAGCCACCGGGTTCCGATGACTGCAAGGTCTGGAGGTTCTTTCCCGGCAAGAAGGGAAATGAGCCGGTCGTGCCCGAGGTTCCAGGGGGTGGAGATGATTTCAAGGTCGACACCGGGATTCGCTTCTTCGAAGGCCTTTTCGAGGTTCAGGGCATAATCCGGAGTGAGTCCGTCGTACTCCATCCAGAGGATGCTCACCTTCTTCTGGGCTCCTGCGAGGGCGGAGAACACAAGCATCACTGCCACAACCACCACACAGCCGATGATCCACCGCCTCATGGTCCTCCCTCCTTCTTAAGAATTTCTGAGTTTTTGAAGCACCTGGGCATCCTTTTTTCTACCCCTTCGCATCACCTCCCTGGATGAGGTTGATCAAAACGTCTAAGTTGTAGGAGAGGTTGGCCAGGAGCGCTTCACTACTGTGGCGATAGGGAGGAATGAATTCGGCGATGAGGTAGTCATTGTAGGGGATGTTCCGGAGTGCTTCCATAACTTTGGGCCAGTTCACGTCGCCTTCAAGGGGGAGGCAGAATCCCTGGAGTGTGCCAACCTCTTTTTTGAAATCCTTCACGTGGACTGTGGCGATGCGCTTCCCGAGAATCGCAATCCAGTGCTCCGGATACCCGAAGAGCACCACATTCCCGGTGTCGAAATGGGCCTGCACGAAGGGGCTATTAAAGGAGTCGATGAAAGCGGCAAATTCAAGAGGGGAGAGGAAACACTCGTTCCAGACGTTTTCTAAGGCTAAGACGACACCGGCACTCTGGGCATAGGGAAGGACCTCGTGCAGGGACTCCCGGGCACGTTCTATGACCTCTCCGTAGGGACGAGTTCGGATGCCGGGTCCCAGGGAACGTGGACGTACCCGGGGATGACGAGAACCGAGGGGACAGAAAGCTCATAGGCGAGATCGACCAGGGCTTTGATGACGTCCTGTGCCTTCTTTCTCCGGGATGCTTCAGGCGAAGCCAGGTTGTACTTCCAGAAAAGCCCCGTGGCCAGGCTTCGAACCTCGACTTTCGTTTCCTGGGAGAGACTGCGGATTTCCTGGAGGACCTCCCTGCCCGGCTTTAAGGGGAACATTCCTTCCTCATCTGGGCAGAGTTCAACGCCTGCAAAGCCGTACTTTGCAGCCAGGGTGAAGATATCGCGGAAGGTGGCGTTACCAGGAAATGCCCACTGG
>APCU01000245.1 GCA_000347575.1 Candidatus Caldatribacterium saccharofermentans OP9-77CS
CCCCTGCTTTCTCCGGTTCTTGGCACGGTCATCATGCTCCGTATGGTTGACGCCTTCAAAGCCTTTGACATCCCCTTCAGCCTCACAAGTGGTGGACCGGGAACGGCCACCCGAACACTCACCTTCTACATCTATACGCAAGGGTTGCGGAACTTCGACCTGGGGTACGCCAGCGCCATGGCCTATTTCCTCCTGGCCATCACCATGGTCATCGGGCTTTTATTCTTCAGGAGATACCGGGAACTCTACGAGTAGGGGAGAGCAACGATGCGCAGAAGACGGAAAGGGTCTGTCGTCACGGAGATTCTGACCTGGGTGGTTGTGGTCATTGCCGTTCTGTGGGTGCTTTTCCCTTTCTACTGGACGGTCATTACCTCTTTCAAGAAGCCGGCTGATGTCTTTCGTTTAAGCAGCATTCCCTGGCTCCAGTTCACACCCACCCTCAGCAACTGGCAGACNGAGTTCACCCAAAGAGGTCCGGAAATCTTACGAGGCATTACCAACAGTATCATCATTGCCGTTTTTGCCTCTCTTCTTGCCGTAGCACTTGGGACTCTTGCGGGGTACGGGCTTGCCCGGTACAGGTATGTGAAGTGGCGCAACCAGAGCATGGCTTTCTGGTTCCTTTCGCAGCGTTTTCTCCCCCCTGCAGCAACGGTTATTCCCTTTTTCCTCCTCATGAAATCCCTTGGGCTCCTCGATACGCGTGTGGCACTGATCCTTGTCAACACCACCTTTGCCATGCCTTTTGCGGTCCTCATCATGAAGGACATGTTCCGGGAACTTCCGGTGGAACTCGAGGAAGCCGCTCTTGTCGACGGATGCTCTCGATTTGAAGCCTTCCTGAGGATTGCGCTTCCCCTTGCCGCTCCGGCGCTTGTGGCGACAGTCATCATCTGTTTTTCCTTTGCCTGGAACGAGTTTCTTTTTGCCCTCGTTTTGACGTACAAGCACGCGACCCCGATGACCATCATCATTGCCGGAACGGAGCACACGCAGGGAGTACAGTTCTGGTACGTCTCAACGAGGCTTCTTCTGGCTATCCTTCCACCAACCCTTCTTGCTCTCACCGTCCAGCGTTACATCGTCCGTGGTCTCACCATGGGCGCGGTGAAGGGATGATGTCAAGGGCCGCTTCGGCGGCCCGGCTGAATCACTTTCACCGTGACGTGGGGGATTCTTCAAGGAGCTCCCCGATGGAAATGCTGCAACTGTGCTCTGTTTTCACCCACCGTTTCTAGTTCCAGAAAAGGAAAAGCCCAGAAAGACGATGGGTCTCTAGCTCAGACCGTAGACCGTGTACAGGGCAAAGTAGGGAAGGTACCGGAGGGTGAAACGACCCTCCTTCAAGGAGGGCCCAAGCACCACCTGGTAGGCGCTCTGGATGAGGGCTACCGGAATCCGGAGGTAGAGGTGCAGGATGAAGGGTATATTCCCGTGGGTTCCCCGCTCGATGGTCTCAAGAGCCACGAGGACCGTGGTAGACAATGAGTACGACCTGAACGCTGAACTCAAGGTCTTCAGTGAGGCTTTTCAGGTTCTACCCAAACGGGTAATACAGGACGTCCGTATATCGGTCCCGTACCTCCCAAAGTGGCCGACAGTCCCCAGTTTGCCCGGGCAAGCTGCCAGAACCGGTTAGCATACCAGTACGCCAGGGCGTACATCCTGGTGAGCCAGGAATGGTCCGGATTTTTAGTCTCCAGATACCCCTGGACAACCTCTGCGTCTTCATGGACTTTGGGGTGACCTCCTCCCACCCCTGAAGGGGTGGGCTTCCTCTTTCATTGAGGGAAGCTTACGCGAATGTAGGGGCTGCTCCCCAGTATCCGCGCAG
>APCU01000246.1 GCA_000347575.1 Candidatus Caldatribacterium saccharofermentans OP9-77CS
GAAAGACTGTAATCTGGATGAGTGAGGGAAAGGAAGGTAGATCAGGAAATGAAACCATGGAGAGGGTTTTCAAAAATATCCCTACAATAAGTTGACGCTATCGAGCCCATAAGCATACTTGACATCGTAACGTTGTAGCGTTACAATGTTTAAAGAAAGATTTTTAAGGGTTGTGCCAAGTAGTTGGTCTTTTGGAAGCTCTGTGATGGGGGTTTCCTGGAGTATGTGGGAACGAAGAGTTGATTTTGCGAGCAAAGTTCCTCTCTATCAGCAGGTTTACGAAATTCTCCGAACTTCCATCCTTAGAGGAGAATGGAAGCAGGGGGATCTCATTCCTCCTGAGCCAGAGCTGATGAGAATGCTTGGAGTGAGTCGCACTACCGTTCGCCAGGCGGTAGACCTGCTCTGCCGGGAAGGATTCTTGGAAAAGAAACAGGGGAAAGGAACCTTTGTTCGTACTCCTTCGCTCGAGATCGATACTCACAGAATTCGGAGTTTCACCGAAGACATGTTGCAGCGGGGGATGACCCCGCAGACCAAGGTGATTTTTTCTGGCCTTGTGGAGGCTCCTCCAGAAATTGCTGAGAAGCTTGGAGTTCCCGAAGGAGCTGAACTGGCCCGTTTGGACCGTTTGCGTTTGGCCAATGGTGAGCCTTTGAGCGTAGAAGAGTCGTACCTTGTTCACCACCTTTGTCCAGGGGTACTGGAACGTCATGATTATGCGAAGATCTCCCTCCGAAAAACCCTGGCTGAAGACTATGGCATTCGTCTGCAAAGAGCCCGGGAACTTATTCGTGCCATTGCTGCACCGAGAAAGCTTGCTCATCTCCTCACGGTGCCTGAAGGTGCTCCTATCCTGTACGTTGAGCGAGTTTCTTTCACCGCAAGTGGTGAGGCTGTAGAGTATCTGCGGAAGTTCTATCGGGGCGATCGGTATGTGCTCTACAACGAACTACAGGGATAGTATTACCTGCTTTGGGGAGCTTCTCGTGGATTTCTTTGCTGACCCACCGGGGGCATCGCTTGAGGAGGCTGCTGCTTTTGTTCCTGTTCCTGGAGGTGCCCCGGCCAATGTGGCGGTAGGTGTGGCACGTCTTGGGCAAAGAAGCGCCTTTATAGGAAAGGTTGGCGACGATGCTTTTGGCCGCAAACTGGCCAGGGTCCTTCAGGAGAACGGTGTTGACACAAGAGGCCTTCGCTTTGATCGAGAGGCTCGCACGACCTGCGTGTTCATTGCGCAACCTACGAAAGAACACCAGGAGTTTCTCTTTTTCCGCAACCCTGGAGCCGATATGATGTTTGATGAAAACGACATCAATTTTGCCCTCCTTGAGAGGACACGGATTTTCCACTTTGGATCCCTCAGCCTTACTGCTGACCCTATTCGCCGTGCGCTGTGGTCTATGCTCAAATTCCTTGAAAAACAGGGAACTCTGCTTTCCTTTGACGTGAATTACCGACCG
The DNA here is from genome assembly GCA_000347575.1 of Candidatus Caldatribacterium saccharofermentans OP9-77CS. Taxonomy (GTDB): domain Bacteria; phylum Atribacterota; class Atribacteria; order Atribacterales; family Caldatribacteriaceae; genus Caldatribacterium; species Caldatribacterium saccharofermentans. The sequence continues at coordinate 1,464 of APCU01000246.1, forward strand.
ACTCTCTGGAAAAGCCGGGAGGACGCCTTTCGGGTGATCTGGGAAATCCTCCCTCGAATTGACCTCCTCAAGGTGAACGAGGAAGAGCTTCGTCTTCTCACCGGAAAAAGCGATGTTGAGGAGGGAATCCAGGTTTTCCTTCAAAAAGGCGTAAAGAACGTGGTGGTGACCCTGGGTCGGGAAGGAGCCTTCTTTGGCAACAGGCAAGGGGTGGGCCGTGTGGCAGGATTCCCTGTTGCGGTGGTCGATACCACC
>APCU01000247.1 GCA_000347575.1 Candidatus Caldatribacterium saccharofermentans OP9-77CS
AGACTGTAATCTGGATGAGTGAGGGAAAGGAAGGTAGATCAGGAAATGAAACCATGGAGAGGGTTTTCAAAAATATCCCTACAATAAGTTGACGCTATCTCCAACACGTGAGGGGGGTTGACATCGCTCGGAATTTACGGTATAAGGAAAGCAAAGTTTGTTTTTTCAGTAAAAGAATAAAGTGGTACTCATGACCACGCTCTACCAAAAGAGGGTACGAGAGGATAACCTCAGGAAGGTACTCCGCTTCATCCACCGCATGGGGAGTACAAGCCGCCCGGCCATTGCCCAGGAACTCCACCTGAGTCCCGCCACGGTGGCAAGTCTTGTGGCTGAACTCGAGGAGTGTGGTCTTGTCCAGGAAGACGGGCTGGGGAAATCCCGGGGGGGAAGAAAGCCAGCCATCCTCCGCTTCAACGCCGAATGGGCCTGGGTGGTGGCCGCCAAAGTCGGGGTAACCAGAGTCCGGGTGGGCCTGGCCAATCTCAAAGGAGAGCTCAAGGGCAAAAGGGTCGAGCCTCTTGCTTCCCGGAATCCTAAAGACGTGGTGTACCAGGTCACCCGCATGGTCTCCATGCTCCTTGAAGAACTGCCCCACCCCCGAATCCTCGGCATGGGTGTGTGCTGCCCGGGGGTCATTGACCGGGAAACAGGAGAGGTGCTCAAGGCAGTGAACCTGGGATGGGAGAACGTTCCNCTNANGAGCCTTCTTGCCNAGCACTCTCCCTGGCCCGTTTTCGTGGAAGANGGNGCNGACGCCGGTGCTCTGGGGGAGAAATGGTTTGGTAGCGGCCAGGATGTGGAAAACCTCATCTACGTCGTGGTGGGGAACGGAATTGGGTCAGGAATTATCCTCCATGGAGAGCTGTACACGGGACAGCAACACGTCGCTGGGGAGTTCGGGCACACAAGCATCGATTTCTCTGGCCCTTCCTGCCCCTGCGGCAATCGAGGGTGCCTTGAGCTCTACGCTTCAGCCCGGGCCCTGGTCCGAAGGGTTGAAAAGGCACTGCAACAAGGGGAAAAGACTCTTATCCGCAACTTCCTCGAGGAAGGCAAAGACCTCACCGCGGAACTCGTGAGCGAAGCCGCATACCTCGGTGATTCCTTTGCCTTGCAGCTCCTCGAAGAGACAGGAACGCTCCTTGGCCGGGCAATTGGTAACCTCGTTAACCTCTTCGATCCGGAACTCGTCGTCATCGGCGGAGGACTCTCTCTCGCCCATCCGGTGTTCTTCGAGAGCTTGAAGAGAACCGTGGAAATCCAGTCTCTTTTCCTCCATCGAAGACCAGTGGCAGTACGGAGAGCATTCTTCGGTGGGGACTCAGAACTCGTAGGGGCCGCAGCCTTGACGGTTGAGCGGGTTTTTGGTGAACGGGTACCAATCCTCTGAAAGGAGGGAAACCATGAAAAAAGGTATCAACCAGTGGGCATTTCCTGGTAACGCCACCTTCCGCGATATCTTCACCCTGGCTGCAAAGTACGGCTTTGCAGGCGTTGAACTCTGCCCAGATGAAGAAGGAATGTTCCCCTTAAAGCCGGGCAGGGAGGTCCTCCAGGAAATCCGCAGTCTCTCCCAGGAAACGAAGGTCGAAGTTCGAAGCCTGGCCACAGGGCTTTTCTGGAAATACAATCTTGCCTCTCCCGACCCTGCCCGCCGGGATAAAGCAAAAGATGTGGTCAA
>APCU01000248.1 GCA_000347575.1 Candidatus Caldatribacterium saccharofermentans OP9-77CS
TGGGCAATGGGCTCCGAAAACATTGTACTACGGGGATGAATTTTGGGCCCTTCAGCGAGGAAAAAGCGCCAGTATTCTGGTAATATACCCTCAGAGTCCAGTCTTTCTTCTTCCTTCTCCACCGTGCAGGAGTCCTTTCCCCTTGTTTTTGCCGTCTCTCGCCTCAAGGACCTCATCGCTCAAAACGAGAGCCTCGTGGCTGCCTACCTTGCCGGAAGAGACGAGGCGTTGCTTGAGGAGTGGGAGTCGGGATTTGCCGAACTCCAGGACCGCTTTCTAAGCTATTTCGAAGCCTTCCGTCTTGGAAGCGACACAGAGGCCTTCCGGAACTCTCCGTATGCTGCCGTATGGGAGAAAGAGGAGTTCCCCTACAGGATTCAGGCTCTGCCCGAGGGGAGTACACTCTCTGCAAGACTCGAGAGCCTTAAGGCTGCGTATCTTGACTATGAGGAGAAAACAGAGGTGGTCCGGGCAATTCACCGGAGGTACCTTGCGCTTTCCCGGGAGCGGAACGAAAAGGCCGTGGCCATGGATGAGCCCTCGAAGGTCATGCTGAACTTCACGAAACTCGTGGACGACTCCATGAAAAAAGTCGCCAAGCCGGCGAACGACACCTTTTTCTTCATGCTCCGCTACCTCGCCAACTCCGACCCAAAGGGAGAGCTGCCAGGGCTCATCGATTTTTCCCTGGGGAGCTTCAGGGAGAGCGTGAACGCCTCCACGGTGCTTTCGGAGGAAACCAAGAAAGCTCTCCTTGAGCGGGTTCAGGATTTCCAGGAGAAGTGGGGCGCGCTTTTCCAGGCCTCCCTTGCCACGGGAAAGGAGCGGGAGGAAAAGTTCGTCGAGGCGTACCGCTCTTTCAACGCCCTGAGCGCCTTTCTCGATAAGCTCCGTCTGGGCCAGATGGTTGAGCGGCTCAACACCCTCAATCAGGAACGGAAGAACTACCTCTTGCTTTGGGGAGAACGACGGGAGGAAGCGCGGAAGCGAGTAGAAGAGCATCTTGAGGCTTTCCGGAAGTTCCTCGAGGAGGATTTCCCCAAAACGTACAGCGTCCTGACCACTCAGAGTCTCATCAGCGAGCACTGGAAGCCCTTCGTGGAGGGATGGAAGGAGACGGTGACCAGAACCGAGGAGCTGGATGACCTGGAAAGGCGAAGCGCTGAGGCCCTTCAGGCCATGCGGTCGTCCCGGGAGTCTCTGCGGGACGCCATAGAGGCGCTGAACCAGGAGGTCCTGAACCTTTTTGGTACCTCTCTTGAGACCGTCACGAATCTCAACAGGAATTTCTCCCGGGTGCTTCTGGGGATAGCTATCGTCGTGGTGGTTCTGGGTGTGGTGCTCGGCCTGTTGCTCTCAGGGAGCATCACTAAGCCCCTTTCTGAAGCTCTGGCCTTTGCGGCAACCCTCGAGCAGGGAGACCTGACCCGGGAAGCCGGTGAAAGGAGGAGGGATGAACTGGGAGAGCTGCTTTCTTCTCTCACCCAGGCCTCTTCAGCTTTGCGGGGATTCCTGCAGGACGTCGCCCATGCCGCTTCGGCCATCATGGAGCAGATGGGGCGTCTGAAACACACCTCCCGAGAGATTGCCGAAACTGGTGACCAGATTGCCCAGACCATCGCCCAGGTGGCCAGGGGCTCAGAGGAGCAGAGCCAGAACCTCATCACG
>APCU01000249.1 GCA_000347575.1 Candidatus Caldatribacterium saccharofermentans OP9-77CS
AGCAGGGGGCATTGTGGCCGGGCTTTTTGCCTTTTTCGGGGCAAGAATAGTCTCCGGCATCCGCCTTGTGGCGGAAATGGTGGGCCTTGAGGAGGCCATTGCGGGTGCTGATCTTGTGGTGAGTGGAGAGGGGAAGGTGGACCGGCAGACCTTTTTCGGCAAGGTGGTCTCCGGGGTTTTAGAACTCTGCCAGAAGCACCAGAAGCCCCTGCTTGTCCTCGCGGGGAAAATAGCCTGGGAGGAAATTCCCGAGCTCCCCAAGGAAATCGCGGGAATTTTCTCCATCGTGAACGGTCCGATGTCCGAGGGAGAAGCCATGAAAGAGGCGGGGAGGCTCCTCGAGCAGACGGCCTTTGCTCTTGGGAGGTTGCTGCAAAGCAGGCTATAACTGTTTTGTCCGGGCAATCTGGCGAAGTTTCCACCGGTTTTGGGTTATGGTCCTCTGGGAGGGAACGAAACACACCGCCTTTCGGAGGAGGTCGAGGTTTTCCAGGATGAAGAGGTAGAGGTCAGCGGGTGTTCGGTTGGGAAACCTCCGCAGGATGCCGCTCTCTTCGATGACCTTCACTGCTCCCAGGTAACAGTGCTCGTACCATCCCGAAACGGCCTCTTCCCAGGAGAGACAGTGGCCTTTTTGGGTTCTCGCTTCTTCTGCATTGGGGCAGGAGGAACACTGGAAGCACTGAATAAGGCGGAGGAGCTCCAGGTACCCTCCAGGGACGGTGATCCGTATGGGGGAAAGGCCGGTCTTTTCACGGAATGCCCGTTCTTCAAGGTGGTGGAAAAGCGTTTCAGGAGAGTCCTGGAGGGCATCCTGTGGAATTGGGATTTCCACCACCTCTGCATCGATGTACAGTGCCCCTGAGGCTTTTAGCAGCCGAAATCCGGTGGTGCCCATCCCGGACGAAATAGAAGTCACCGATTTTCACCAGGGATACCGGCGGCAGCGGTTTCCCCTCTTCGTACAGAGCATGGATTCGGGCCCAGCGGTGGCGGTCTCTGCGTTTCAGGGGAAGGAATTCTCGGTCGAAGTCGCTGAATCGACTCTCAGTCCCTACAATCTGGGCGATGGGAACGGCTTTGATGCCCCGATAGGTGGCTTCACCGGTTCCGACGACCTCCCACCAGGGAGCCAGAGGAAGGAGACGGTGACGGTGGTGCTGAGCCTGCCCAGAATCCTTTTCCACAGCGCTTTGTAGTACAGGCTATCGAAGGTTCGGATGCTCTCGTAGAGGCTCACAGTGCTCACCTTCTTTGCTCCTTTAACCACCAGGGGCTTTTTGCTATTTCGACTGGGTTGCTCTTTTCACTATCCGGGTGCCCCTATTACGAGGGGACAGAAAAAACTGAAAGCGACCTATTCTTTGAACGCTCCCGCAGTAAGTCCAGCAACGATGGATTTCCCTGCAAGAAGGGCCACAACGAGTGGGGGAATGGTATAAATCATGCTTCCCGCCATAAGCTTGTTCCATTCGACACCGTACTGGCCAATGAAGACGTAGAGCCCGATGCTGATGGGGCGAAGGCTTTCCTCCTTTATGAAGGCCAGTGGGACAATAAAGTTCCCCCAGGCCATAAGGAAAACGAGAATAGAGACTGAGGCTATACCGGGCGCCGAGAGG
>APCU01000250.1 GCA_000347575.1 Candidatus Caldatribacterium saccharofermentans OP9-77CS
CCAGAACTATGAGGTTGCTTCGTCACTTCGTTCCTCGCAACGGCGGGAAATACGTCCGCCGACTTTCGCCTCGCTCCTCGCAGTGACAGAGAAAGAATTGGCTCGGAAGGGCAGAAGAAGCGGCTTCGGGATGGCTGAAGAAAGAGCTTCGCAATGGCTGAAGAAGAAGGGGTGAAGCAGCCTCTGCCGGGAACTCCCGCAAAGGAAAAACAAAGCACCCCGCGCAGACAAAAAGGGCTCCTCGTCACCCGTAGCCCAGAGGACAAGAACAAGGAGCAGAGAGACTTTTCCCGGCAAAGCCCCGAAAGGACTTGTGCGATCCCCCAGGACCTGGTATGGTAAGCAAGGAAAAACCCTTCGGGGGGAATCAGGGAGGGCTTCTGTATGGTTCTGGCCATTGTTGTGGGTATCATCGTCATCGTCCTGGTGTACCTCATTGCCCTCTACAACCGCCTCATCACCTTCCGCAACCGTGTGGACAACGCCTGGGCTCAGGTTGAGGTGCAGCTCAAGCGACGGTACGACCTCATCCCGAATCTCGTCGAAACCGTGAAGGGATACGCCGCCCACGAGCGGGAGGTTTTCGAAGCCGTCGCCCGGGCCCGTCAGGCGGCCATCACCGCCCAGGGACCACAGGAAAAGGGGAGAGCCGAGAACACCCTCACCCAGGCTCTGCGCCAGCTCTTCGCCGTGGCCGAGGCCTACCCGGTACTCCGGGCCAGCGAAAACTTCCAGAGTCTCCAGGGGGAACTCGCCGAAACCGAAAACAAAATCGCCTACGCCCGCCAGTTCTACAACGAAACCGTGTACCGGTACAACACCACCATCGAGAAGTTCCCCGCGCTCCTTTTCGCCCGCGCCTTTGGTTTCACAAAGCGGGACTACTTTGAGGCTGAGGAGGAGGCACGGCAAAGGGTAAGGGTAGAGTTCTGACCAGGATTTTTCCGCTATCTCCCGGAACGTAACGACCCACCACTGTACTCTTGCTTCTGCAGAGGGAAGCGCGTTTTCTATTTTCCTCCTTCTCTCCGAATCATAAGGCCCTATCATAACCCCANCTTTCCCAAACCCTTCGCACCTCAGAGAGTCTATCCTTCCCGCCTGGGAAAAATCACCACCTTATCCTCAAACGGGGAATACCAACACCGTTTCCAGAAAGAGAACCATCACCGGGGGAAAATTTTTAGCCCCAAACCTTGTTCTCTGAAAAACTAACGAACGGCAGGGTCCAGCAAACCGCAAGAATACAAATATTCCCTGTGAAGGGTTGGCATTGCCCAAACTGTAGCACTACTCCCTTAAACCTCTTCGCGTTGTGTATAATGAGTTTGTCGACCCGGCGAAACTAAGGGAGGGGTAAACGTGGATCTCCCAAGATTGGTGCTTTGTGGGGTGGTTATCCTTTCTGTAATCCTCCTTGGGACAGGGTGCTTCCAGCCTTCCACACCCCCACTCCCTTCTCCAGAGGTAGAGGGAAGTGCTCCTTCTGAGCAACTTGAGGACCAGGCCGAGGATTTCGAAATCTACGAGGAAGAGGACGTTGAGGAGGAGTTTGAGCTTCTGGAGGAAGATGTCAGGGGTCCAGGGGCCACCCTTCGGGG
>APCU01000251.1 GCA_000347575.1 Candidatus Caldatribacterium saccharofermentans OP9-77CS
GAGGTAGACCTGGTGCTCCTTGACTTCAACATCCCCGGGGGGAAGTGGGCTTGAGCTTCTCCGGAAGCTCCGCGAAGCCAAAAAGAAGACGGCCTTTCTCATGCTCACGGTGGAGGAGGATGAAAAGGTTGTCATTCAGGCGATTCTTGAGGGAGCCCGGGGGTACGTCCTCAAGCAGGATTCTCCAGAGCGGCTTTTGCGCAGTATCCGGGCCTGCCTCTCGGGCGAGGTCCTCCTGAGCGACCTCGTGTATTCCAGGATTCACCACCTGGTGAAGAAAGCAGCCCCCCAGGGGAGGTCGACCATCTGGGAGAAACTCTCTCCCCGGGAACAGGAAGTGGTGCGGCTCCTTGCCCAGGGGAAGAGCAACCGGGAGATTGGGGAGCTCCTTTTCATCAGCGAGAAGACCGTCAAAAACCACGTGAGCAACATCCTCCAGAAACTCGGCCTTTCCGACCGCCGGGAAATCATCTTTTTGGCCCTCCGTGAGGGGTTCCTGGAAGAGGCAAAATAGGACGGGGAGGTGCCGCAATTAGGTCTTCCTGCCTATAGCAGGAAAGGGGGAGAAGGGGTATGCTGTGTGAAGCAAAGGAGGTATTGCCGTGGGGCACAGAGAAGTTCGGGTCTTTTTGATTGACGATAATCGTTTCCTCCTTGAGAGTTTGGAGTTTCTCATCAACAGCCAGCCGGATTTGCGGGTTGTGGGGAAGAGCACGGGGAGCCGGGGAGTGCTTTCCCGCCTCAAAAAACTCAACCCTGATGTGGTGGTCCTTGACGTCCGCCTGAACAACGAAGACGGGCTTGAACTTCTGGAAAAGCTCAAAAAGGAGTTCTCCATCCCGGTGGTGATGCTCAGCATGTATGAAGAGTACGAGGAGGAGGCCCTCCGCCGGGGTGCCTACGCCTACCTCGTCAAGGGCCGGGACGTGCAGGATTTCTACCGGACCCTCCGGGAGGCTTCTGGCCAGGTTCCGGGACTCGTATCGTAGGTTGCACTGAGGAGTTTTGCCCGCAGTACATCCCTTCTGGGTCTTCTTTTTTCTTTCTCAACCGCAGTCTGCGTGAGCCCCTGCCGGCACTTAGGGCAAAATAGTCCTTCCCTTTGCAGAGAATAGGAAAACCGGCCTATTCTCTCCCGGTTGTTCCCGCAGTAGTCTGGAGGCAGAAAACCCAGAAGGAGGTTTTTAGATGAAAAAGGTCATTGTGTTTTCCCTTGGTGCTGTGGGTCTTGTGGTTCTGCTCCTTATGGTGGGTTGCTTCCCGGGAGCCCAGTTCGGTGCCCCCGGAGTGACCGGAATTCGTGGTAAGGTGGCGATGCCGGGGAACAACTGTTACACCCTTTCCTGCGCCAGCCCCCAGGTCTCTGAGGGCAATGTCCCTGCCCCGCAGGCGAAAGTCCGTCTTGAGGGGGAAGGAGGACAGGTTCTCGAGACGCAGACCGATGATTGCGGCAACTACGAGGTCAGCGGCGCCAGCGATTCCTGTTACGTCCTTTACGCCGATGTCCCCGGAGGCACTGCCCGGGTGAAGAAGGGCATCATCGTGGAAAGTGGAAAGACCAACGACGCCGGAGAGGCCAA
>APCU01000252.1 GCA_000347575.1 Candidatus Caldatribacterium saccharofermentans OP9-77CS
CCAGGATTGACGCAGTTCACCCGAATGTTGTATTTGATGACCTCATTGGCCAGACATTTCGAAAACATAACGAGTGCAGCCTTCGTCACATTATAGATTGGCTCATAATCCAGGGGTTGCCGTGCGCAGATGGAGGCGGTATTGATAATTACTCCCCCACCCCGTTCGATCATGAAGGGGATGATCTTACGGGACATCCGGACCGCGGCCATGACGTGCAGGTCCCAGTAGTACTGCCACCGCTCGTCAGGAGCATCCATGATTTTCTCGGCACTTCCTGTTCCGGCGTTGTTGATGAGGATATCCGCACCCCCGAAGGTCTTCCGGATTTCCTCCACGAAGGCATCGATATCCTCCGGACGGGTCACATCGGCCCGAACACCAATCGCTCGCACACTGTATCGCTCTTCCAGAGTATTTGCCGCTTTTTTCACCCGCTCTTCATTTCGGGCACAGAGCGCACAGTGCACGCCCTCTTTTGCCAGCGCTTCTGCCACGGCAAAACCAATCCCGATACTTCCCCCGGTAATGACGGCAACTTTTCCAGAAAGACCAAGGTCCATGGGAATACCTCCTCTATAGAAGAAATTCCAAGGTCATTGTACGTTTAAGGAAGAGAAGGAGCAACCTATCCTGGCTCAGGGTGCCGCCAAGCAGGAGGTTTTTCCCAAAAGGTTTTCTGCTTCTCTATAAGCTCTCTTTAAGCGCCTGGATACCGTCTTTCCAGCACCCCTTCCGGGAAAATTCTCAGGCCACTCTGCAGGCATCTCCACCAAAATACTCGGGTATAATGGGGAGAAAAACAGGAGAGGAGGAAGTACCGTGAGCCTTAAAGAGCGAGCAGCAATCGTGCAGTACATCGAGAAGGAAAAAATCATTGCCATCATCCGTGCCCAGAGTTCCCAGGCCCTCATGGAGGTTGTGGAAGCACTGAAGCGGGGAGGCATCCACTGCATCGAGGTCACCATGACGACCCCAGGAGCCCTTGAAATCCTCGAGGAAGTTCGAAAGCACATGGATGACGTCCTCTTTGGAGCAGGAACAGTTCTTGATCCCGAGACAGCAAGGCTCTGCATCGCAAGTGGCGCCCAGTTCCTGGTCACCCCCTCGCTGAACGAGCGTGTCATCGAGATGGCCCACCGGTATGATGTCCCCATCATCCCCGGGGCGCTGACCCCGACAGAAATCCTCAGAGCCTGGGAATGTGGCGCGGAGGTGGTGAAGGTCTTCCCGGCATCAAGTCTTGGACCGTCGTATATCCGGGAACTCAAGGGGCCCTTCCCCCACATCAAACTCTGTCCCACAGGAGGGGTAAACCTGGAAAACATCACCGATTTCCTGAAAGCCGGGGCTTCCTGCGTGGGGGTTGGAGGGTCGCTCGTGCGCAAAGACCTCATCGAAGGGAAGCAATGGGAAGAACTGACGGACCTTGCCCGACGTTTCAAGGAAGCGGTGAGGCTCCTCTAAAAAGGAGCCTCATGGCCTCTTACGGTCTTCCCCAGAGGCCAATTTTCAGGCGGCGGGCCTCCGCTTCAAGTTTTCGGAACCTCT
>APCU01000253.1 GCA_000347575.1 Candidatus Caldatribacterium saccharofermentans OP9-77CS
AGGAACGCATCCTTGCCCAAGGGTAAAAGCACAGGAACGCCTCCTCGAGTTCCTCCTGGAGTACATCCCGGACCACCTCTACTTCAAGGACCGGCAAAGTCGCTTCATCGGAGGGAGCAAATCCCTGGCGAGATACTTTGGCCTTGAGCGAGTAGAGGACCTTCTGGGCAAAACCGATTTCGACTTTTTCTCCCCACCCCACGCCCAGGAAGCCTATGCTGATGAGCAGCGTATCATGGAAACTGGCGAACCCATCGTGGGAAAGGTGGAACTCGAAACCTGGCCCGATGGCAGAACAAGCTGGGTCCTCACCACCAAAATTCCTCTCCGGAACGAAAAGGGGGAAATCACCGGCATTGTGGGGATTTCCAAAGATATTACCGAGCTCAAGGCAAAAGAGGAAGCTCTGGAACGGGAACGACAGTTCCTGAATGACGTCTTCGAAAGCATCCAGGACGGTCTCTCCGTCCTTGACCGGAACCTCACCATCCTCCGGGTGAACTCCTTTATAGAGCGGCTTTATGAACACGCGATGCCCCTTGTGGGGAAAAAGTGCTACGAGGCATACCATGGCCGCACCTCCCCCTGCTTTTTCTGCCCCACCATTCCCGCCATGGAGAGCGGGAAAAGGGTGACCCATGTCGTCCCCTACACGAAAGAAGGAGAAATCAAAGGATGGCTTGAGCTCACCGCTTACCCCTACCGGGACAGAGACGGCACCATTCTTGGAGTTATCGAGTACGTAAAAGACGTTACCGAGAGAATCCAGGCCGAAGACGCCCTGCGGGAAAGCGAACGCAAGTTCCGGACCCTCACCCGCCTTGCTCCGGCAGCCATCATCATCTACCAGGATGGCCGTTACGTCTGGTGCAACGAGGAAACCGAAAGAATCACGGGGTACTCCCAGGAGGAGCTCCTGACGCTTCCTGTTGAGGCTCTTGTCCACCCGGATTTTGTGGAACGAGTACGGGCAAACGTCGCCAGAAGACAGCGCGGAGAGGAAGGGGAGGCCCAGTATGAGATCAAAATCCTCCGCAAAGACGGAGAAGAACGATGGATCCTGGTCCGTAGCTCAACCATCCGCTACCGGGGTCGATTCGCCGGCCTTGCGGTGTGCCTTGACATCACGGAGGAAAAGCGCCGGGAGGCCCGTCTCCTTCACTTAAACCGGGTGCTGAAAGCCGTCCGGAACGCGAACCAGCTCATCGTCCGGGAGAAGAACCGGGAACGCCTCATCCAGGGAATATGCCGGGAACTCGTCGAAGGGTGTGGGTATACTGGGGCAGGTGTGGTGCTCTTCGGCACTGAGAAACCCTCCGTCACCGCTTTGGGATTTTCTGAGGAACACCTCAACGCATTTGGTACTGTCTTAGAGCAAATCCTGAAAGACCCCGGGCGCCCGCAGGACAGGGTCAGAAAGATTGTCCCCACCGACCTCACCGACTCTCCCCTTCCCCGCCCTGATGAGGGGCTCTTCGTTACCCCCCTCAGGTGGGGGGAACACCTCTA
>APCU01000254.1 GCA_000347575.1 Candidatus Caldatribacterium saccharofermentans OP9-77CS
TGTGTGCTCTCCCATCTCTTTCCCATTATATCTGTCTCCAGGATGCTGGCAAGTCTTCGCGGGACTTTTCCTGCGGGGTGGTTCTCGATACCCTTTGGATGACTTCTCCTCGAATCGAGAGGGTGGTGATGACAAGAGGAATGGCCTTCCCGCTTATCCCGATGCTCTCCTCCACAAGCCGCACAAGGCCAAAACAGCAGGGAACTTCCATGTGGAGGATCTCAAGGGAGTTGATGTCATTCCGGCGAAAGATTTCAGCGAGTTTTTCTCCATAACCTCGGGGAGGATCGAGCTTGGGGCAGGCGATGAGCACCCTGCGCTCCCCAAGGAGCTCGTGGAAGTTCGGGGTGACAAAAGCGGTGCAATCTGCGGCGATGACCAGGTCTTTCGGGAAAGGAGCAAAGGGAGTAACAAGGGCAAGCTGAATGGGCCAAAAAGACTGTGTTTCCACAAAAATGTGTGGGCACTCTCCGGCGGGTCTTTCCACCAGGCGAATAGCGCCCTGAGGGCACTGGGGAATGCAGCTTCCCAGGCCATCGCAAAGGAATTCCCGAACGACTTTTGCCTTCCCGTTCACCAGGGCGATAACCCCTTCGTGACAAGCAGCCACACATTGCCCGCATCCATTGCATTTTGCCTCGTCGATTTCGATGACTTTCCGTGTCATCGGGGCCTCATCTCCTCTCTTTTTATTTTTAGGTACTTTAATACTTAAATAGAACGGTGTCAAGCCAACCGGGAAGGAATTCCGGTACAGCTCGCCCATCTCTTTTTACGGCTTTTCATGAGAGGCTATCGATTTTGTCGGACTACAGGGAGAGAGCGTGGAGGAGCGGAAGGAAAAAGCTAAGGTGCCAGAGAATCCCCGCACCTCCTCGATGAGCAAATGAGTTTCAGGAAAAAGAAAAGGATTGACCCTTCTTCAAAGCCCTGGTCCTTGAGAGGACCCAGAGCTCTCCTCCCAGAAAGCAGGGAGGGACATCCTCCTCAAGAACCAGGAGTGCACCGTCAGCCCTGAGGTGGTGAAGAGGCTGGTCCATAATGTGGGGAGAGACGGAGGAGCAGGGATACAGAGGGGTCTTCCTCCATGGCACTCCTTTCATGTGGTCGTCGTTTCTTGTAGAGTTATAATGAGGAGAAAAACATAATGAGTCCTGGAGGTTCACATCATGGCTTCGACAGTGTACTTTGTTAGCCTGCGAGCAGAAAACGAACACAGTACGGTCCTGGGGCGTCTGAAAACCTGTGCAAGGAAACTCCTTGAGGGGAGGCTCTCCTCAGGAGACCTTGTGGCGGTGAAGCTCCATTTTGGGGAACGGGGCAACCACGGATTCATCCGGCCGGTTTTCGTTCGGGCGGTGGTCGAGGTTGTCCGGGAACTCGGAGGTAAACCCTTCCTCACCGATACCAACACCCTCTACACCGGCTTCAGGCACAACGCCTTCGACCATCTGGAGACAGCCCTCTTCCACGGGTTCGGGTACCCCGGCGGTCCCC
>APCU01000255.1 GCA_000347575.1 Candidatus Caldatribacterium saccharofermentans OP9-77CS
TACAATAGGAAAAGACCACACTGGAGCTTGGGATACAGGAGTCCTTGGGAGTACCTGAGAGACACCGGACTTGTTGAGTGTCCCACATGATGTGGACCTATACACCCCCTTGCAAAAGAACAGGAAACCGAGTAAAATACCACTTGCCCTGTTGGGCAAGCACCTTGACAAGTGAATACTGTCTGGGGAAAGCATCCTGCCAGAGTGCAAGGTTTGCGGTCAAGTTAGAAAGGGCACACGGTGGATGCCTTGGCGCCAGGAGGCGATGAAGGGCGTGGCTAACTGCGATAAGCCCCGGGTAGCTGTAAGCAAGCGATGATCCGGGGATTCCCGAATGGGGCAACCCACTGGGGCAAACCCCCAGTATCCTCCGCAAGGAGGAGGCGAACCGGGGGAACTGAAACATCTCAGTACCCCGAGGAAAAGAAAGCAACAGCGATTCCCCAAGTAGCGGCGAGCGAACGGGGAAAAGCCCAAACCCAGAGAGTGCCAAAGCCCCTGGGCGTTGCTCTCTGGGGGTAGCGGGACGGAGAAGGGCCAAGCCAGGGTGCGGCCAGAGAGTGACAAAGAAGCGTCCGAGCCGAAGAGGACTGGAAAGCCTCGCCAGAGAGGGTGATAGCCCCGTAGGCGAAGGACGGCTTCCTCTCGGTTCTCCGCTCCCAAGTACCACGGTCCACGCGGAATTCCGTGGGAATCCGGGAGGACCACCTCCTAAGGCTAAATACTCCCTGGCGACCGATAGTGCACCAGTACCGTGAGGGAAAGGTGAAAAGAACCCCGGAAGGGGAGTGAAAGAGAACCTGAAACCGTGTGTCCACAATACGTGGAAGGACCATGGAGGAGACGTAGTCTCTTCCGGTTCGACTGCGTGCCTTTTGGAGAATGAGCCGGCGAGTTACGGAGGCTGGCAAGGCTAAGCACCTGAGGTGCGGAGCCGGAGGGAAACCGAGTCCGAACAGGGCGCAGAGTCAGTCTCCGTAGACCCGAAGCCAGGTGATCTACCCATGGCCAGGGTGAAGTGGGGATAACACCTCATGGAGGCCCGAACCGGTGTGGGTTGCAAACCGCTCGGATGAGCTGTGGGTAGGGGTGAAAGGCCAATCAAACCTGGAGATAGCTGGTTCTCCCCGAAATAGCTTTAGGGCTAGCCTCCGGTGGTGAGGAGAGGGGGTAGAGCACTGGATGGGCTAGGGGGCTTACCCGCCTACCAAACCCAACCAAACTCCGAATACCTCTCCTTGGAGCCGGGGAGTCAGACCGCGGGGGATAAGCTCCGTGGTCAAAAGGGGAACAGCCCAGACCGCCAGCTAAGGCCCCCAAATGCAGGCTAAGTGGGAAAGGTGGTGGCGTTGCTGAGACAGCCAGGAGGTTGGCTTAGAAGCAGCCATCCTTTAAAAAGTGCGTAATAGCTTACTGGTCTAGCGACGCTGCGCCGAAAAATTCTCGGGGCTCAAGCCTGCTGCCGAAGCTGCGGAAC
>APCU01000256.1 GCA_000347575.1 Candidatus Caldatribacterium saccharofermentans OP9-77CS
AGGTCGAGGTCAACCTCAAGCATTTCCGGAAAGTTACCATCGCTTCGGCCATTCAGGAGGCCGATTTTCTCCTTGTGATGACCCACGTGAAGGGGCATATTGAGGCAGGGCTTGGCGGCGCGATCAAGAACGTCGGCATGGGCTGTGCTTCCCGGTTGGGGAAGCAGATGCAGCACGGGGGGACTTTCCTCCCAGAAATCCGGAAGGAGAAGTGCATCGGGTGCCGGCGGTGCATCCTCCACTGCCCTCAGGGAGCCCTCTTCCTCAATGAGCACGGGAAGGCCGAGGTGCGACCGGAACTCTGCATTGGGTGCGCCGAGTGTCTCCTTTTCTGCCCCACCGGTGCCATCGATGCGGCATTCTCGGCAAAGAGTGAACTCCTCCAGGAACGGATGGTGGAGTACGCCTTTGGGGCCCTGAAGGAGAAGGGTGAGAAGGTGGCCTTCCTCAACTTCCTCCTTGATATCAGCCCCGACTGCGACTGCGCTCCCTGGCACGATGCGAGCATCGTTCCCGATATCGGGATTCTCGGGTCCTCCGACATTGTGGCCATCGACCAGGCCTCAGCAGACCTCATCAATAGAGCTTGGGGCCTTGAGAACTCAAAGCTCGGGAAACCCCTTCCCCCGGGAGAGGATAAGCTTTCTGCCGTTCACCCCACGGCGCTGTGGCAGCGGCAGATCGACTATGCCGAAGAAATCGGCTTAGGGAGCAAAGCGTACGTGCTTGAGGAGGTATAATAAAAAAAAGACAGAGGAGGGGTCTGGTCTTCGGGGAGAACGTTTCTCCGGCACGGCGTTCGCTTCTCTTCAGATTGTACTGCCTTTCCCGGGAAATCCAGAAGGGTGCTTTCCCCAGCGTGGAACGCCTTGCCGCACTGCTTGAAGTCAGCAAGCGTACGGTATACCGGTACCTGGAACTCCTCCGTGACGATTTCGGGGCTCCCCTTGCGTTCGACCGGGAAAGGGGTGGGTACTGTTTCACCGAACCGTGGGATTTCCCCTTTCCCGAGCTCACCGAGGGAGAGGTGCTTTCGCTCTTTATCCTCGTCAACGTCCTCAGGCAGTTTACCGGTACTCCTCTTGAGAGCGCCTTCCAGAGTCTCAGGAAGAAACTCGAGAGGTTTTTCCCCAGTCCTTTTGGAGATACCTCGCCACGTCTTGACATGATGCTCTCGCCCTTCGTTACGAACCCCCGCCGGGAAAGCCCACCCTTTCAAGGGTGGATGAAAGGCGGGCATCCTTGCTTGGATTGTTAGATATTGCACAGAAAACTAACATTTATGGTATCATAATGCCATGAACGGCAAACGATGGAAGCGATCAGCTACAACAGTATATAACATCGGCTACCACCTCATCTGGTGCC
>APCU01000257.1 GCA_000347575.1 Candidatus Caldatribacterium saccharofermentans OP9-77CS
GGCGGCCTGGAATTACCCTGTTAGCCTTATCTCCTGGAAGGTTGCTCCAGCCCTTGCTGCGGGTTGTACGGTGATCGTGAAACCCTCGCGCGAGACTCCTCTTTCCACGATAGAGTTTGTCCGGGCCTGTAACGATGCTGGACTCCCTGAAGGGGTGCTCAACGTGGTGAATGGGGACAACGCCCTCATCAGTGAGGAAATTTTCTCTAACCCCCTGGTGCGCCTTGTAGCGCTCACAGGGTCCACAGCCACAGGAAAAGAGTTCATTCAGGCCTCGGCAAAAACGGTGAAACGCCTCGTTCTTGAGCTTGGAGGACATTCACCCTTCATCGTTTTCAGTGATGCCAATTTCGACCGGGCAGTGAAAGACGGTGTGCGACGGGCTTTCCGCAATGCTGGACAAATCTGCAACTCGGTGAACCGGATTTTTGTTGAAGAATCCATAAAGGAAAAGTACGTCGAAGCTTTTGTGGCGGAAACGAAGAAACTCCGCCTTGGAGGAGCCTTTGACACTCCTGTTCCTGATGTGGGACCCATGGTGAATGAGGCAGGGGTGCGGAGGATGGAAGAGTTTGTGAGGGATGCCAGGGAGAAGGGAGCCAGGATTCTCTGCGGGGGGAAACGGCCTTCTGACCCTCGCCTGGCAAAGGGGTTTGAACCCACGGTGGTTGTGGACGTGACCCCCGAAATGAAGCTCATGCAGGAAGAGTCCTTTTGGTCCCATTGTGGGGATTGACTCCTTCAGGACCATCGACGAGGCCATAGAGAAAGCCAACAGCGTCCCCTACGGTCTTGTGGCCTATGTGTACACCGAGGACGTCCGGAAAGCCTTTTACGTTGCCGAAAGCCTCGAATGGGGCTCCGTGGCCATCAACAACATCAATCCCGATAGTCTCTACGCCCCCTATCCGGGCTGGAAAGAGAGTGGCCTGGGGTGGAGGCTTGGCTGGCATGGTCTTGAGGAGTATCTCGAGTGGAAGCATATCAAGATGGAGGTATAGAGTTCTTTTAGGATTTTGTGTGTTGCTGGTAGTACAATAGGATGGTACAATAACAGGTAAATACAACATTACATTCTGAAAGGAGGTATTTCCCGATGATGATTAAGAGGGGACGGAAGGATGTTCCTGAGACGACTGTTGATCGGTGTCATGGTGGCGAAGGAACCATTCGAGTGCGCCAACTTTTAGGGTATGAGCCGAGGCTGCCGGGAGTGCCAGGGTTCCCTGAGGATTTTGACAGCTGCATTTCTTTCATGCACGAGACCGTTCTTCCTCCCGGAACATCCATTGGCAGGCACGAGCAAATCGGCAACGAAGAACTCTACTATGTGGTTGAGGGTATTGGTGAGATGACGGTGGATG
>APCU01000258.1 GCA_000347575.1 Candidatus Caldatribacterium saccharofermentans OP9-77CS
CCCCGGGTGCGCTGGAACTGCGGGTGCGGCCCCCAGCGTTCATAGAGCAAATCGATGAGTTCAGGATGGAAAGGATAGGCTGCCAGCATCCGCTCCCTGTAATCCGGAGAACGCAGGCGGTCGGGGAAAAAGCGAGCGTATTCATCGTAGTAGTCCCGCAGGGCTTCTACAGCTTTTCTGTGGTCCCGCTCATTCCCCGTATTCTGGAAGAGCCGCCGCCGCAGGACTCCAAAGATTTCATCCTGAGCCACCGGCGTCTCCACAAGCTCCATCCGCCCCAGGACCTTTTTGGCGTACTGGAAAAGCCGTTCCGCCACCTCCTGGCTCTCCGCAGGAATCTCAAGAGAAGAGGCCGGCAAGGCCAGGACGAGCACACCCCGGGGCGTGGCGCTCACTGCAGAGGTGAGTTCCCCGAGGAACGTCCCGGTCTGCTCCATGAGACTGCTGTCTCCCACCCTCACCGCCCGGGCTTTCAAAAGATATTCCAGAACCTCATCCATGAGAACGAGAGCCGGCTGGTAGCGTTCGAAAAGTTCGGTGAGCTGTCGCCCTCCAGGGGAAGTCAGCGTCCGGTCTGCTTCGGCAAGAAGCTCGTAACCCTCTCTCCCTCCAAGCTGGTATGCCAGCTCCCCCCAGAGGGTCCGGATGGTGAAACCTTCCGGCACCGTTCCTCCCCCGTACATCAAGCCCCCGCCCGTCTAAAACCGCCACCCGGACACCCCGGGGCAGAGCCTCAAGACCGAGCCGGTCGAGAATCGGTCGGAGCACCTCATGCTCATCCAGCGCCTCAGGAGAGCAAGCAGCGTGGTACAGTGCGGTCATGGTGTGGGTTTTGCCACCACCAAAGGGGGTTTCAAGACGCAGTACCGGTGCACCCCGCCCCTTCCCCGAAAGCCTCCCCAGAACCCGCTCNAGCAAATCCGCAAGGGCTCGGGTCATGAAGGTCCGCAAGAAGAACCGCTCGGCGTCGGTGTAGTCCTTATCGGCCAGACCCTGCGCCACATGGAAGAGACTGATGGCAAAAAGGGAAGGGTCCGGATCTCGCGAGAACACATCAGGATGTGGCTCACAGACTTCCCAAACCCGTTTGACGCCCTTCATCACGCCCGATCCTCCCTGAGCATTTATTCAAAAAGCCGCAACTGCGCCGCAGCTTGCCAGGAAGCTTCGCTCTGCCGGATGAGACTCCGCCGGCTCCCCAGAAGCTGTGCCAGAGCCGTCGCTTCTTCTTCCGTCTCCTGGCCGTTTTTGACTCTGCTCTATCTCCAAAAGTGCCTGCGCCACCTGCCACAGCGGATGGTCCTCCGAAAGAATCCCCGCCTGCCCTAAAAGGCCAGAGAGC
>APCU01000259.1 GCA_000347575.1 Candidatus Caldatribacterium saccharofermentans OP9-77CS
GAGACCATGGGGAGGTTGGCTTCCTGGAGGAGGCTCTTGAAGGTCCGGAGGAAGTTCCGGGGATGCATGGCGGTGTGGACCTCGGAAGAACACAACCCCCAGGGTTTTGCTCTCTGAGCTGGGATTTTGGTATACTTTCCCGGGAGGGCTGTCTTTCCCCATTTCCAGAAAAGGCCCTGGACTGGTGGAGCAATCCGGAGAAGCCCCCGGGAGACGTGNGNATGACGCTTGAGGAGTTACTGAAGNCAAAACGNGAGGAGATCCTCCGCGTGTGCGCGAGATACGGTGCTTATAATGTGCGCGTTTTTGGCTCGGTGGCTCGCGGTGAAGCCACCGAAGAAAGCGACATCGACCTCATCGTTGATTTCGAACCAGGTCGGAGCCTCCTCGACCACGCCGGGCTGTGGCTGGAACTCCAGGAGCTTCTGGGAGTCAGGGTGGACGTGGTGAGTAGTCGTGGCCTCAAGGGCCACATCCGCGAGCGCGTACTGCAGGAGGCCGTCCCCCTGTGAGGAGCGCAAGGGAGCTCCTGCAGGACATTCTGGACGCCATCGCCAGAATCGAGCGCTACGCAGCTTGCGGACNAGAGACGTTTGAGCAGGACGAACTGGTTCAGGTCTGGGTCCTGTACCACATCCAACTCATCGGAGAGGCAGCCGCACAACTCGGCAAAGCCTTCCACGAAGCCTACCCCGAGGTACCCTGGCCACAGATTGTCGCTATGCGAAACTTGCTCGTTCACAGATACTTTGGGGTGGACCTGGAGGAGGTCTGGAAAACGGTAGAAAAGGACCTCCCCGACCTTCAACGGAAGATCGAGACGCTTGTGAGGAAGCTGGAGGAGCCGGGGCGTGGGGAGTAAGTTGCGTCTTTAGGGTTCCCCACCTTACAAGCAAGGGGCCAGAGGTTCGAATCCTCTTTCGCCCACCGGATTTTTCAGGGCTTTGGACCACCTGTCCACCTTTCAAAAGCGTGTTGGGACAGCAACGGAAAGTCAAGCTCTATCAAATCTCTTGTCATTGCCCAAAGGGCTGTGGGGATCTTTGCACCGCTTCCCATTGCAAGGACCATTCTTCACAGCTACCACAAAGGGNAAGGTAGTAGGACAGTCTCTCCCCGACGCTCCCAAGTTCACAGGGTATAAAAATTTTGCCTCTGTGAGGATCGAAGGCCCGAGTAATCTGGGTCAATTGAAGATAAAACCCGCCATTCCAAGCCTCTGGTGGGGTACACTACTCACAAATAGAGCCCATAAGGAGGGCTTACCATGCAGGATGTCATCAAGCTCATCAAATCCCGAAGGAGCATCAGGAAGTACAGGGACCAGGAG
>APCU01000260.1 GCA_000347575.1 Candidatus Caldatribacterium saccharofermentans OP9-77CS
TGGTAGCGAAGTTCCAGAGCGGCAGAGGCATCACGCCTCCACGCTGGGCAACAAGGAGCATGCTCCCTGTGGTGACCATGAAAAGAAGAAGAATAAGCATCGAAAGCGTCACAACTCCGCGGATGCGAATGGTGGTTTTCGTCATGGTGCTCACCTCTTTTGGGTCGGAAATTCCAGGTAGAGTCCAGAGCCTGGACTCTACCTGGTTTGCTTTTCCCTGAGACTCACAGAAGCAGGCGCCCGTTTTTCAGGTCGTCGATGAGCCGGCTGATGTTTCTCTTTGTGAGGACGCCCCTTTCGACGAACCAGGCAAAAAGAAGATCGTAGAACTCGACGTTCCCCGTACTCTGGCTGGCGACAAGGTTTGTGAAGTGGCGGAGCTGGTTGTCGGTGGGAGGGTCAGGGGGAGGCAGGAATTCCGGGGAGAGGTACTTTTTCAAGCGAAGGTAGAGCTTTGCGGTGGCAATGGCGTCCTGAGCGTTGTAGCGGGCGATATCGAGGTACCGCCCTTCGAGGAAGGCGTCGTGGACCGTTGACCCATCCATTCTGCCCTTGTTGAGGGATATGCCGAACCTCCGGCACACGAAATCCAAAGCGTACCGGTATCCAGGGATCGAGCAAGAGAGGAACTGGGCAAGGTCCAGATGGCCGTCAGAAAAACGGGGAGCATATGATGCGGCAATAGACGGCGGAAGGTCAAGACCGTGGATCATACTCCGGAGGCGGAGAACCGGGAGGTCGAAGCTTTGACCGTTGTAGGTCACAAGGAGCTCCGCGCTCTCAAGCTCCTGCCAGAGCTCCTCAAGGAGGAGCTCTTCGGCTTCGAAAAGGTTTTCCTCAGGACTCGGACAGAGAACAGGCGTATAGTGAATGGGGAAGGAATGGGTTTCCTGAACTTCCTCACCGCTACTTGAGACGTAGTGCACAAAGACTCCGGTAATTTTCCCTTCCTCCACGCAGGCTACGGCGGCGGAAATCACCTGGAGGACGTAGGGGTTCAGGGCGAGCTCTTGCTCGAGCTCTTCATCAGAACGGTCCTTCTCCCCTCGCGTCCGGAGGTAATGGTACTCGGGAAACCCAAGGTCTTCGATTGAAGCAAAGGTCTCGATGTCTACCACCGCAACCCGCACACCAGTCACCAGGAGTATACTACCGGAACCTTGCTCTCCCGGCAAGAGAGGGTGGATAGGTTTCCACGGGTTCCAGACCTTCCTTTGCAGAGGGTATAATGGAGCCAGGATGGAGAGGGGTGAAACCTGGTGAGGACCATTCTGAATACGGTGGGGACTTCCCTTGTGAGGAACGCGTCGCCTTCCGGCT
>APCU01000261.1 GCA_000347575.1 Candidatus Caldatribacterium saccharofermentans OP9-77CS
CAAGAATAGTCTCCGGCATCCGCCTTGTGGCGGAAATGGTGGGCCTTGAGGAGGCCATTGCGGGTGCTGATCTTGTGGTGAGTGGAGGAGGGGAAGGTGGACCGGCAGACCTTTTTCGGCAAGGTGGTCTCCGGGGTTTTAGAACTCTGCCAGAAGCACCAGAAGCCCCTGCTTGTCCTCGCGGGGAAAATAGCCTGGGAGGAAATTCCCGAGCTCCCCAAGGAAATCGCGGGAATTTTCTCCATCGTGAACGGTCCGATGTTCGAGGGAGAAGCCATGAAAGAGGCGGGGAGGCTCCTCGAGCAGACGGCCTTTGCTCTCGGGAGGTTGCTGCAAAGCAGGCTATAACTGTTTTGTCCGGGCAATCTGGCGAAGTTTCCACCGGTTTTGGGTTATGGTCCTCCTGGGAGGGAACGAAACACACCGCCTTTCGGAGGAGGTCGAGGTTTTCCAGGATGAAGAGGTAGAGGTCAGCGGGTGTTCGGTTGGGAAACCTCCGCAGGATGCCGCTCTCTTCGATGACCTTCACTGCTCCCAGGTAACAGTGCTCGTACCATCCCGAAACGGCCTCTTCCCAGGAGAGACAGTGGCCTTTTTGGGTTCTCGCTTCTTCTGCATTGGGGCAGGAGGAACACTGGAAGCACTGAATAAGGCGGAGGAGCTCCAGGTACCCTCCAGGGACGGTGATCCGTATGGGGGAAAGGCCGGTCTTTTCACGGAATGCCCGTTCTTCAAGGTGGTGGAAAAGCGTTTCAGGAGAGTCCTGGAGGGCATCCTGTGGAATTGGGATTTCCACCACCTCTGCATCGATGTACAGTGCCCCTGAGGCTTTTAGCAGCCGAAATCCGGTGGTGCCCATCCCGGACGAAATAGAAGTCACCGATTTTCACCAGGGATACCGGCGGCAGCGGTTTCCCCTCTTCGTACAGAGCATGGATTCGGGCCCAGCGGTGGCGGTCTCTGCGTTTCAGGGGAAGGAATTCTCGGTCGAAGTCGCTGAATCGACTCTCAGTCCCTACAATCTGGGCGATGGGAACGGCTTTGATGCCCCGATAGGTGGCTTCACCGGTTCCGACGACCTCCCACCAGGGAGCCAGAGGAAGGAGACGGTGACGGTGGTGCTTGAGCCTGCTCAGAATCCTTTTCCACAGCGCTTTGTAGTACAGGCTATCGAAGGTTCGGATGCTCTCGTAGAGGTTCACGGTGTTCACCCCTTTAGTGTTGACCACTGAAAAACCCTGGCTATTCCAGGATGGCGTCTCTTTTTTCTTGCCTTCACTTTTTGGGAAGCGACAGACCGGGGCGAATGCGGTACAATA
>APCU01000262.1 GCA_000347575.1 Candidatus Caldatribacterium saccharofermentans OP9-77CS
GGTGACAAAGTATGGGGGTCACTGCGAGGTCGTCTTTGTGTCTCCGAAGCAGCATCAAAAAGCACCCCAGAACTACGGGGTTGCTTCAGGCCTTCGGCCCTCGCAACGACAAGAGGGGGAAGTCACTGCGGGGTCGCAGTTTCGTCTCCGAAGCAGTCTCACGTAGCGGGACAATCCCCACACCTCACGACCCATCCTGCACTCTCCTCCGTGCAAAGAGGACGATGCCGGTCCTTAAGGCCTCTTTCGCCAGAGGAACATGGAGTTCATCCCTGGTGTACGGGAAGACGTCTACCGGAAAGCCAATCCGGATTCTGGTCAGCCACTCTCCGATGCGCTCAAGGAATGGTTTGTCGCTCCGTGCAAGGACAATGAGAAGGTCAGCATCACTTCCCGGCAGTGCCCGCCCTTGAGCCAGAGAACCAAAGAGGACAATCTGCTCAACTTCCGGGTTCTCTTCCCCCAGGCGCTGTGCCTCCCTCGTTAAGGCCTCAAGGAGCTCTCTCTCCTCCAGCCAGAAGACCTTCACAGAACCCGAGGATTCTTCGCGCACAAAGGATGGCATGGTGCGCCTCCTTTTCGGTGAAGTACTCCATGGGGCTCCCCTCGCTGAAACCGTTGGGGTATCGGGATGGGATATAAAAGCGGTCAAGGACACGGGCACATTCCAGGAGTTCCTCGCTAACCGTTACTTTCTTCCCCAGGATTTTTAGGAGTTCACTCAGAGAATGACCGAGGACAACAGCGTGCATCTTCTGGAAAACGGCCTTCAGGGCTTTCTCGGCGCCTTGCTGGGCAGCAAAGCAGGCCCACTCGTAGAAGCCCGCTTGTGCCATCGCCTCGGCCACTTCGCAGTCCCGCTTTGCCTGCTTCCACCAGTCGGCACTTCGCTCGGGCACGGATAGCTCTCCTTACCAAAAACTTCCCGACTTTCCGCAACCCCAGGTCCTTTCACTCCTGCCGCTTTGATTATACCACCTCACCTGGCCTACCTGAGTTCTTCTCCCAAACCACAGGGAAGCATCCACCGGCTCCCGGTCTCTATGGTGATCAACGGAGAGACGTTGCTTAAGACCATGTATCGCCCTCAGGACAATCACAAAGCCAGACCGCCTTGGACTTTCGGCCCCCGCAAGGACTACTCCCCATCACTGCAAGGCCGTCGTTTCGTCTCCGAAGCAATCTCGCCTTCCGCCTTTTGGGCGGCCATTGTGAGCCCCGTTTTGTTCGTTTGGCGAAGCAGTCTCAAAGCCGGATTGCTTCGGGGCTTCGCCCTCGCAATGACCGGCGAAGGCGTCACTGCGAGGTCG
>APCU01000263.1 GCA_000347575.1 Candidatus Caldatribacterium saccharofermentans OP9-77CS
CCTGGGCATCCTTGCAGTCGGCAAGGACTGCTTTCACCGCCTGAACCAGGGCGTCGGTGGGCTGAATGAGGTGGATGTCTTTCATAGGCAGTGCACCAGGATAGAGCTCTTCGGCCACTTCCCAGATGATGACCTGAGCGGTGGTGAAGTAGTTGGCCTCTCCGGCGTCAGAAGAGGAAACGAGTGTCGTGATGCCCTTCTTCACCCGGATGTTCCCCTTCTGGGCGTAGACCACGTAGGCTTCCCCTGCTTTCCCCCAGAACTCAAAAACCCCCTGAGCATCCGTTCTTGCAGTCAGGCGGCTCTCCTGGTCCCCCACGATGGTGAGGTCGGCGTTGGGAAGGGGAAGACCTTCAGTGATATCCGGATTGGCTACAAAATCAAGGTAACAGGCATTGTCCGGATTCGCCACCACACCCCGCACCCTGACAGGAAACTTCTCCCCCGGGGTCATCTGACACCCCATGATGGCAAAGACAAAAAGCGTGAAAACACTCAACCCAAACACATATCTCTTCCACATACTCATCCCTTCTTTCCTTCAGTGTCCTTTCTCCACATGCCAGCTCTCACATTCACCATTGGAACAGAGGACGACGGTAGCGCTCATCGTCGAATACCCCTGTGATGACGACACCGAAACCACCGTACTTGAGACCGAGGAAACGAGGGTTGAGGAACTTCCTCCTTCTGGCTTTCCTTCAAAAGCCGCAAGCTCCCCCTCCCCAGCACAGCCCAGAAGCGCAAGAGCCAGAGCCCCAGAAAGAACGAAAAAGAGCAGCATCCTCATACCGTACCCTCACCCTCTGTTCCCGAACCGGTACCGGAGGGAACCTCCACGGAAATATCGATTGGCCCCACGTTGACGTCTCCCACGTTGATATCCCCGATGTTCACCTCGGGGGCTCCAGTTTCTGTGGTCTCTGAGAGTGCGTTGTAAACCACCACGTTTACGATAGGGGAGACGTTGATGTTGAGGCCAAGCTGAATGTTGTTCTGGATGATATTGGCGATGTTCAGGGCAATGAGGTCAGCACTGGCGCTTTGCGTAAGAAGGGCAAGCTGGGTACTTGTGAGGGTATTCCCCTGCAGGATGTCCTGGCCGTTTACGGATACCCCGAGGAGATTGAGGTAGAAATTGATATTTGCCGGAAGAGAAGAATCGTTCGAGCTTGAGGACGCACCGTTTGAGCCCGAACTCGCCGGGCTTGAATTCCCCGAACTGGAAGTACTTCCTGAAGGCGAAAAGTTCACTCCCCCACCAGGGGAACCCACCGAAG
>APCU01000264.1 GCA_000347575.1 Candidatus Caldatribacterium saccharofermentans OP9-77CS
ACCTTTTTGCTCCGACAAGGGAGTGTCACTGCGAGCTCGTAGTATCGTCTGCGAAGCAGTCTCGCTTTTCGCCCAAGGGCTGTCACTGCGAGGTCGTAGTGTCGTTTCCGAAGCAGTCTCGCTTTTCGTTCCCCAGGATGGTCATTGCGAGCCTCGCTTTTTCGTTTGGCGAAGCAATCTCCTCTCTCACCCTGTGGGAATACGAGACTGCTTCGCTCCGCTCGCAGAGACAACAAAAAGGCGAAGCAATCTCGCTTCTCGCGATTGTGAGACTGCTTCACCTGCAGCGACAAAAGGGGTTACTTCGAAGTCATAACTTTNCTCCTTTTCTCATTTCTCACGGACACAAGAAGGGCTTTGAAACACTGGTATCCGGAGAAAAGCCGACAGACAAACCCACACAGGAAGTCTGGGTAGAGAGGCACCCCTTCCCAACGTGTTACCGCAGCTTTACAAAGGAGGGCTCAGGAAAAACCGAAACGGCCTTTCTGGATTATCAGCCCAGGAAATAACTCTGGTAATCCGTTAGAGAAACCCCGGCTTCACGCAGGATTTTCCTCAGAAGACCTATCCCCAGAGTCTCACCCCTGTGAACGGGAACAACCACTATCTTCCCGGCGGCGTTCCTCAAAACGTGGTGGCTCCCTTTCACCCTCACCACAGCAAAACCCCTATCCTGCAGGAATCGCAGGAGCTCCTCACCGGAGACCCTCGGAAGCCTGGGGCTCACACCTTTACCTTCTGCACACCCACAAATTCAATACGCGTTTCCCTCTCCTCTTCTCCCAGCGCCTCGAGGTAGGCTGCTATAGCTTCCCTGGTCCGTTCCATGAGTTCATCCAGAGTCCTCCCCTGGGAGTGACAGCCGGGTAACTCCACCACCGTAGACACAAACCAGCCGTCTTCGTCTTTCTCAATAACCACCGTGAACTCTCGCATACCCCATCGCCTCTTTTTGCTACGTAAACCAGCTATAGTCTACCACAGCTACCACCAGAGAGGTTCCCCACCCCGAACTGACCTTAGGAGCCTTGCCCCNAAGCTCTCCTGGGGAAGAGCAAGCCTCTACGTCACCCTGCATGTACTCCGGGTTTTCCAGGAANANGGGATTGCTTCGCTTCGCTCGCAATGACCCATGAAAAAGTCACTGCGAGGTCGGAGTTTCGTCTCCGAAGCAGTCTCGCTTTTTGCCTCAACAAGAGAGTGTCACTGCGAGCTCGTAGTATCGCTTGCGAAGCAGTCTCGCTTTTCGCCTTTTCGGCAGTCATC
>APCU01000265.1 GCA_000347575.1 Candidatus Caldatribacterium saccharofermentans OP9-77CS
AGCAGGGGGCATTGTGGCCGGGCTTTTTGCCTTTTTCGGAGCAAGAATAGTCTCCGGCATCCGCCTTGTGGCGGAGATGGTGGGCCTTGAGGAGGCCATTGCGGGTGCCGATTTTGTGGTGAGTGGAGAGGGGAAGGTGGACCGGCAGACCTTTTTCGGCAAGGTGGTCTCCGGGGTTTTAGAACTCTGCCAGAAGCACCAGAAGCCTCTCCTTATCCTCGCGGGGAAGATAGCCTGGGAGGAGATTCCCGAGCTCCCCAAAGAAATTGTGGGGATTTTCCCTATCGTGGACGGTCCAATGTCCGAGGGAGAAGCCATGAAAGAGGCGGGAAGGCTCCTTGAACAGACGGCCTTTGCTCTTGGGAGGTTGCTGCAAAGCAGGCTATAACTGTTTTGTCCGGGCAATCTGGCGGAGTTTCCACCGGTTTTGGGTTATGGTCCTCCGGGAGGGAACGAAACACACCGCCTTTCGGAGGAGGTCGAGGTTTTCCAGGATGAAGAGATAGAGGTCAGCGGGTGTTCGGTTGGGAAACCTCCGCAGGATTCTGTGCTCTTCGATGACCTTCACTGCTCCCAGGTAGCAGTGCTCGTACCATCCCGAAACGGCCTCTTCCCAGGAGAGACAGTGGCCTTTTTGGGTTCTCGCTTCTTCTGCATTGGGGCAGGAGGAACACTGGAAGCACTGAATAAGGCGGAGGAGCTCCAGGTACCCTCCAGGGACGGTGATCCGTATGGGGGAAAGGCCGGTCTTTTCACGGAATGCCCGTTCTTCAAGGTGGTGGAAAAGCGTTTCAGGAGAGTCCTGGGGGGCATCCTGTGGAATTGGGATTTCCACCACCTCTGCATCGATGTACAGTGCCCCTGAGGCTTTAGCAGCCGAAATCCGGTGGTGCCCATCCCGGACGAAATAGAAGTCACCGATTTTCACCAGGGATACCGGCGGCAGCGGTTTCCCCTCTTCGTACAGGGCATGGATTCGGGCCCAGCGGTGGCGGTCTCTGCGTTTCAGGGGAAGGAATTCTCGGTCGAAGTCGCTGAATCGATTCTCGGTTCCAACAATCTGGGCGATGGGAACGGCTTTGATGCCCCGATAGGTGGCTTCACCGGTTCCGACGACCTCCCACCAGGGAGCCAGAGGAAGGAGACGGTGACGGTGGTGCTTGAGCCTGCTCAGAATCCTTTTCCACAGCGCTTTGTAGTACAGGCTATCGAAGGTTCGGATGCTCTCGTAGAGGTTCACGGTGTTCACCCCTTTAGTGTTGACCACT
>APCU01000266.1 GCA_000347575.1 Candidatus Caldatribacterium saccharofermentans OP9-77CS
TCCTCCACCACTTCGCAGCACCCAAATCCCTGAGAGTTCTTGGCTCCCAGGCCTGCATCAAGCGCCACCGTAAGAAGCTCCGGCTTTCCGGTCAGCCGGTACTTCCCCATCCATCCCTTGATGATTGTGCCCTTGTAGCGGATCACCTTCAGGTCCTGCTCCCTCACCTCCACGGGAGTGATGCTAAAGCCGGCAAGATCTGCCGATTGCCCGAAGACAAGCTGGTACTTTTTGGCCAGGTTCTCTCTAACGAGCTCGGCAAAGCGGGGCTCAAAAGGCGAATAGTAGTACGTGAAGGGTTTTCCGGCATTCTCAAGCGTACTGTAGACAGTCAGAGGCGAGAGCATGCGCACAGTGATACGGTTTTCCGTGACTTCCGTATCCCGCACCTCAACAGACCCCACAGTGAGCCTGTTCTTTCCCAGGCGAACCTGTCCCTGCCGCAAAAACCCCTTTGCCATTTCCTCCACCACCACAAGGAGAGGCGAGCAGACGACCAGCCGGCAGGGAGGGGTGAAGGCAATTTCCCCTTTTTCTCCAAGAACCCTGAATTTCCCCATGAGGCGCGAGAAGGCGAAAAGCTTGAAGCGTCGCTTGCCAAAAGCAAAACCCTGATCGTGCAGGAGACTCCTGAGAGCCGGCTGCTCTATCTGGTGGTAGATGACCGCCTGAAGGAGGTGGTTGTGCTCAAACGGCAGGACGATTTCCCTGCTTCCGGTCAATGTAATAAGAAGCTGCACCTTGCGCCATCCTCCGGTACGCTCCCCAAAAAGGAGGTCCCACACCCGTCCCCTTCACGGCAAGCTCCCCTTGCATAACCGCCCGCACACAGAACCAAACTTCCACTCCCATTGTACCCGAAGCCAGTGACATTACGTGTCAGTCTGTGTACTGCGACAGGGTTTTCTGGAGTTCTTCTTTCACCGCTTCACGGAGGGAAGGAGGGCTCACGATTTCCGCATGACTCCCATACCCGATAATCCACCTCGTGATTTCCTCGGGATTTGCCTCCACCTCAAAGAGCAATCCTCCATCCTCAAGCTCGGTGACCTCCTCCCACCCCTGAAGGGGTGGGCTTCCTCTTTCATTGAGGGAAGCTTACGCGAATGTAGGGGCTGCTCCCCAGTATCCGCGCAGCGGCCTCCCTCTCCGGAGGCTTCAGTTCGGGCCGGTCCAGCCCTACGGCCTGTTCAGGGTCCAGGCCAAGCCCCTTTCTCAGAATGACAAGTGCGGCGTTCACATCCCTGTCGCACTTCCATCCGCA
>APCU01000267.1 GCA_000347575.1 Candidatus Caldatribacterium saccharofermentans OP9-77CS
CCTTTTTCAGCTTCTTCGGTGTTCACGCGAACCAGAACTATGAGGTTGCTTCGTCACTTCGTTCCTCGCAACGGCGGGAAATACGTCCGCCGACTTTCGCCTCGCTCCTCGCAGTGACAGAGAAAGAATTCCTTGCCCTTCGTGGCCTGGAAAAGAATAAAAGATGAAGCAATCCCAGGTGAGATAGCTCTGAACCCACTACAGCTCCTGGCAACGACACAAGAACATGGGTGATACAAACTGTGGTATCATGGTGGGTGATAAGCATACCGGAGGCACGGGGCGATGCTGAGGCTCTCTACGATTGAGAAGAGGAGGGTCCTGCTTGAAGATGAGCTCTCGCGAATAGTCACAGTCCTCATCGAAAAGTACCAGCCCGAAAAAATCATCCTCTTTGGTTCTCTTGCTGAAGGGCGCATCCACGAGTGGAGCGACATCGACCTTTTCATCGTCAAGGAAACAGACAAAAGGCCCATTGATCGGGTTCTTGAAGTCGCACGAATCGTGCAACCCAGGGTGGGGATTGACCTTTTCGTCTACACTCCTTCTGAGGTCAAGACGCTGCTTGAAGAGAACGTCTCCTTTGTTCGCGACATTTTGCAAACGGGGAAGGTGCTCTATGAAAAGGGAAACCCGGGAATGGCTGAACATTGCCGAAGAAGAGCTCCGGTCCGGTGAGTGCCTCTTTGAGCGAGGGTTTTATCGGATGGTCTGCTACCATGCCCAGCAGGCGGTGGAAAAAGCTCTGAAAGCCCTGCTGGTGGAGAAAGAGGTCCCTCCACCCCGGACGCATAACATTCTCGACCTGTGCATCGCCCTGCAGGAGCTGGAGAGCAATCCTCCTCTTTCTGAGGAAGAGTCAGTCTTTCTCACCAGCGTCTACCGGGCAAGATACCCCGCAGGACTGGGGGTACTTCCCTCTGGAGAACCCTCAAGAGGTGATGCAGAAAAGGCTCTGCAGTGTGCAAGCAAAGTCTGGCATTGGATTCAGGAGACCCTTGGACCTTTGCCTCCCGATTCTGGAAGGTCCTGAAGAACGGTTTCAGACCCTCCGCAAAAGGTCGGTGAAAGGTGTTACTGTAACCCTGTCTTTTGTTTGACCGGGCAATCTCCAGGTGCTTCTGCAAAGCCGCCATTTCGCCTCCGGCATGTTATCTTAAGCCTCGCCCATTTACTCCTTTCTCCTGTCACTACGAGGTCGTATTCCTGTTTCCAAAGCAGCCTCATCCCTCAGGTGGTCATTGCAAGCCTCGCTCTTTC
>APCU01000268.1 GCA_000347575.1 Candidatus Caldatribacterium saccharofermentans OP9-77CS
CCGCTTGCAGTGACAAAAGGGAGGACTGCCTCGTCGCTTTCACTCCTTGCGGTAACCCCCGGTGGGTCACTGCGAGCCTCGCTTGTTCGTTGAGCGAAGCAGTCTCATGCCTGCAATCTTGAGACTGCTTTGTTGCCCCATTCCTTGCAATATCAAGCAAAACCGGAGTAATCCTCAGGAAGGGGTGAAAATCTCCACCCCGCAGAGAACGGCAGCCTGACGGAGATCCCCATCCTGGGTTGCCAGGGGAACCCCAAGACGCACAGCAAGGTCAAGGTAGGCCGCATCGTAGACAGAGAGTCCGTATCTTCGGGCAAGCTGTATGGTGCTGCCGAATACCTGTGCTGCGGACTCTGCCTCCACGGCAATGGGAAGCTGTGAAAGTGCAAGGAGAAAACGGGTGGTGTCCGCCTCTTTCAGCCGGTTTCGCCGTTCTGCCACCACCAGGGCGTTGCTCACCTCAAGGAGCCAGATTGAGGGAACGACTGCCCGTCCCCGGATCAGAAACTCGAGCACCGCCTCGGTGTATGGAGTCGTCTCGTCCTCAAATGCCCAGGCTACGGCTACCGAAGCATCAAGGACCAGTGTGGCTTCAGCGGACATGGCGTCCTTCCTCGATGAGTTCCCGCAAAGAAAACGGCTTCAGGGTATGGCCTTTGCGAAGGTTGCGAATTGTGGCGATAGCCTCCTTGGGGTCAGTTCTTGGCTGAATACCGGAGAGAACGGCTACCGGCACACCGTTTTTGGTGATGATAATCTGCTCGCCCTTTCGAGCTCGTTCTAAAAGCTCTGCGAATTTCGTCTTCGCCTCATACGCCCCTACAGTGGTCATGGCAACCTCCTGAAAAAGACCAGTCTACGACCAGTTTACACCAGGTTCCTCGGGTTCGCAACACCGGTGCCGCTGGACTCTGGAGCGCTTCCTTGCTGTTGCAGATTGCCTTGAGGTTTCAACCTTTCCAGGAGGACGAGAGAAGGTTTTGCTCCTTCTCCCTGTTACCGCAAGCCCGTCTTTCCGCTCTTTTCCTCTATCACTGCAAGCCCCGTTTTTGCCTTTTGGGTGGTCATTGCGAATTCGTCTTTTCGTCCCTTTCTCTGTCACTGCGAGGTTGTCTTTTCGTCCTTTTCCCCTTGTCACCGTATATTAAATTCCTGGTAAACCATTTATTCGATGTATTATGAAGAAGGAAGAAGAGAAGGTGGGATAAGGACGCCCAATTGTCTTGGTCGGT
>APCU01000269.1 GCA_000347575.1 Candidatus Caldatribacterium saccharofermentans OP9-77CS
ATCAGGAGGGTAGAGAGAAAGGGTTAACGAAGCCCCCTGAGGGAAGGTGAGGGAGAGACGAATGATTTGCCCTTTCTCCACCGGAAAACGATACCAGTCAGTCGAGTCAGCGCTCTTCAAAAATCCCTGCCAGGTCCCTTCCCCGATACGGAGGGCATCCCAGCGGTTGTTCCCGGCGTCTTGACCGCTTCCGGCATCGTTCTGGTTGGCAATTGCAAGGTTCAAGCTGTATTCCCCCGCTCCGCGCAAGCGATATACCCGTACGAACCACTCCCCGCTTTCCCCGGCCACGTACTCCAGGGACTTCCTGTTCCCCACTGTCACCACGCTCCCCACGCTACTTCCCGAACCGGGAGGGTAGAGAGAAAGGGCAAACGAGGCATTCTGGGGGAAGGTGAGGGAGAGGTTGATGATTTGCCCTTTCCCCACTGAGAAGCGGTACCAGTCCTCGAAATCGATAGAGCCGTCGCTGCGTCTATATCCCAGGTCACCGCTTACCGTGCCCGGTGTAATCGCCACCGCGTTCTCTCTTCTTTCGGCATCCGGTTCGACAAAGCCACTTCCAGCTCCCTCCTGGGTCTCCCCGCTCAAAAGGAGCGTGACGCTCTCTTTCCGGAAAGCCACATGGACGGTGGAGGGACTTTTCCCGGAAAGGAACGGCCCGGGGTTCCGGTGAACCCGTATCCAGAGGACCGAGGCACGTTCCAGGTTCTTCCGGGGGATGGTCACGCGTCCCCGGCAGGTGTACCCCACCGGGTCGTGAGGTGGCGAAACATTGGGGAGGAAGACCTCCTTTGTCCCCACGATGAGCCCTCCCTGTCTTCCCCGTGGAGGAATACCGTAAGAGAGGAAGAAACGAGCGTCAACCCCCCGGGGGCCATCGGCCCGGCTGGTGGCCAGAACCTCAAGGTCAAGCACCAGGTCTTCTGTCCCTTCGGGTATCCCCTCAAACACCCACTCGGCAACCTGGTTGAACGAAGGATCCCGCAACCAGTACCAGCCACTGATGAGGTCACCGTCTGAGAAAAACTCTGTGGCGGTTTTTTGGGTTTCTGCAGCGCAAAGCCCCTGGACTCCCACAAACACCACACAGAGGGTGAAAACAACCACCAGAAAACGAATTCGTGACATCCTGTCCCCTCCTTGCCAGAATACTTTCTCCATCCATTGTACCACGTATTCCCCGGGGCCTCACGGAAATTCCATGGTGTATACTGAAAAAAGAGAACCTG
>APCU01000270.1 GCA_000347575.1 Candidatus Caldatribacterium saccharofermentans OP9-77CS
TGTGTCCGAGTGGCAGCATGGTAGCCTTCCTAGAAAAACCGGAAAACGAAAGGAGGGAAGGCCACCATGCGGCACGAAAACCGCGAGGAAATCCTAAAGGAAGTGGAGGAGCGGATCAAGACCATGGTGAAGGAGCTCTTGGAAGCCCTCATGAGGGAGGAACGGGAAATCTACCTGGAAAACCATCCCACCAAGGCTAACGGTTACTACACCCGCGACCTCTTAACTCTGGTAGGACCCCGTGGAGGACCTCAAAGTTCCCCGCGTGCGGGAAGGCGATTTCCATCCCCAGATCCTNCCCTACCGCAAGCGGGCCTCGCTGGAACTTTCCGAGGCTATTCTGGCTCTCTACGCAGTTGGTGTAAGCACACGGAAGATTTCCGCGTTCTTAGAAGGGATCTACGGCGCCTTCTACTCGCCCCAGAGTATCTCCCGTCTGGTCGAGGTTACCCAAGAGCAAGTGAAAGCCTGGCGGGAAAGGCCCCTAAGCGAGGAGTACTACGCGGTGTTTTTGGATGGGACCTTCCTTTCCATCCGTCGAGGGAAGACGGCCAAGGAACCGGTGTACATTGCTCTCGGGATCAAGCCCGATGGGCGAAGGGAGATCCTNGGGTTTTGGCTCTTCGGAGCGGAAGGAGAGCGCCCGGAATTGGGAGGAGGTGCTCAAGGATCTCAAGCGGCGCGGGGTTCAACGGGTGCGGATCTTCATTACCGACGACCTCCCAGGGTTGGAGGAGGCGATCAAGAAGATCTTCCCTGAGGCGGATTGGCAGCTTTGTGTCCTGCACGCGGTGCGAGACGCGCTGAACAAAGTACGAAAGAAGGACCGAGAGGCGGTGGCCGAGGCCTTGAAGAAGATCTATCGGGCCGAGACTGAAGAGGAAGCCAAGGAAGCCTTGGGGAGCTTGCGGGAGCGCTGGAGCGGGGTCTATCCCAGGATCGTAGAGCGGTGGGAAACCAAGGCCTACGCCCTTCTCGCGTTTTTACGTCACCCTAAACCCATCCGTCGCTACCTCTACACCACGAACCAGCTGGAGCGGCTCGCTAAGGAGGTGAAGAGACGGACCAAGGTGGTGGAAGTGTTTTGCAGTGAAGAGGCTGCAGAAAAGCTTCTGTATTTGGTTTTGAGTGAGCTGGATGAGGCCTGGGGGGACCCGTCGGCTCAGAGGATTTGCGGAAATCCAGATGGGAAGCTACCATGCTGACCAGACACACTAGA
>APCU01000271.1 GCA_000347575.1 Candidatus Caldatribacterium saccharofermentans OP9-77CS
CAGCAGGCTTTCGGCCTTTACCACGTGACGAACACCCCGGCAAGCCGTTTCGAGTGGGCATCGTATATCCTCCGGAGAATCGGCTGGACGGGAAAGATTGAGGAGGGGAAACAGGAGGACTTCCCTTCCCCCGCCCGTCGACCGAAGTTCTCCGTCCTTGATAACTTTGGTCTTTGGGAGACGGTGGGAGTGGAACTTCCCACCTGGCAGGAGGCTACGGAACGCTTCCTGCGGGAGGAGGGGTTTCTGTGATGCTCCTTGTCACGGGCTGTGCCGGGTTCATCGGGAGCAACTTCGTGCACTTCTACCTCACCCGGCACAAAGAGGACCTGATAGTGGGTCTTGATAAGCTCACCTATGCGGGGAACCTGGAGAATCTTGAGAGCCTGGGAGAAGAGGAGAAAAAGCGGTTCGTTTTCGTCCGGGGAGATGTCGCCGACCAGGCGGTGGTGGAAGAGGTCTTCTCTCGATACGACCCTGACTGGGTGGTGCACTTTGCCGCCGAGACCCATGTGGATCGTTCCCTGTACGATCCAGAGGTTTTTGTCCGGACCAATGTACTCGGGACTCAAGTTCTTTTAGAGACTGCCCGGAAGTTCTGGCAAAAAGAGGGAAAGTGGCGTGAGGGAAAGAGGTTCCTCCACATCTCCACCGATGAGGTGTACGGAGAGACCCTGGAGGGAAAGTTCACCGAGGAAAGCCCCCTTTGTCCCCGCAGCCCCTATGCAGCGAGTAAAGCCGGAGCAGACCTTCTGGTTCTTGCCTACTGCACGACCTACGGGATGCCGGCCATCATCACCCGCTGCACCAACAACTACGGTCCCTACCAGTTCCCCGAAAAGCTCATTCCCCTCATGATCTGGAACGCCCTGAACCACCGGGAGCTCCCGGTGTATGGGGATGGGAGGCAGCGCCGGGAGTGGATATACGTCCTTGACCACTGCGAAGCATTAGAGCTTGTCCTCAAGCAGGGGAGAATCGGAGAGGTGTACAACATCGGAAGCGGAGAGGAGAAGGAAAATCTCGAGGTGGTCCGGGAAATCATCGCCCTTCTCAGAGAGAAGACCGGAGACCCCAAAATCCACGAGGGACTCATCCATCATGTGCAGGACCGGCCTGCTCATGACCGGAGGTATGCTCTGGACTCGGGGAAAATACGGAAGGAACTCGGCTTTGTCCCCAGGACTCCCTTTTCTGAGGGGCTCAGGAAAACCGTGGA
>APCU01000272.1 GCA_000347575.1 Candidatus Caldatribacterium saccharofermentans OP9-77CS
GCCGGATTGCTTCGCTTCGCTCGCAATGACCCACAAAGGTCACTGCGAGGTCGTCGTTTCGTTTCCGAAGCGGTCTCGCCTTTTTCAGCTTCTTCGGTGTTCACGCGAACCAGAACTATGAGGTTGCTTCGTCACTTCGTTCCTCGCAGTGACAGGCTGAGAGTCACTGCGAGCTCGTAGTTTCGTCTGCGAAGCGACCCCAAAGCCGGATTGTCTCGAAAGCTCTGTCCCCTTGCAAGCATAGAGAAAAACCCCAGAGACGAGAGGCACATTCCCACGGTAGTATAAAGGAGCCCAGGTGATGGAAGATCCCGCAGCACGGCGAGTCAGTCCGTAAGGAGTAACCGGACTTTTTGCAGGACTTCCGCAATGACCTCCTTCGGCAGCGAAGCGATGTACTCTGCTTACTGTTCCTGCCAGTCGAGGCTCTTCATCTGATCAGAGAGGATGACCCGTGAACCGGAAGAGCAGGTGGAAGGACAACCTCAAAAGGATAACCTTTACGTTTTGAAGTTACCGGGCAAAACAGGGCCAGACCTACTTTCTCGTTGTACGCCCGGGGGGAGAGCACCACAGCCGCCCGGACTGCTCGTGCCCACTCTGGGGGGTAAACTGCAACCAGACAAGATCACCCCTCTCCGGGACGTATCGTTTTTCCCTTACCATGCCTCCCGTCCCCGGGGCTTCCCGGTGTCAACTTCCTGGTGGAGATTTTCAGGGGTGACTTCGGCAAGAAGCGTCTCCAGAGTGGAGATTTTCTTTATGAGAAGTTTCCCCTCCCAGAGCTCAAAATCGACCTCGGTCCCCTCGGCAAGGCCAAGGCGTTCGGCGAAAATCTTAGGGATGTGAACCTCGAGGCTATTTCCCCACTTCCTGACGCGCACCATGTGCGTCCTCCTCATGTGGGATATACCAGGTATATCCTGGTGACTGCCGTTTTGCAACCTGGGGCCAGGCGCCGGAAAACCAAAATTGCTTTTCCAGCGTCCTGCTCTATTCCCGGATTCCACCTGGTGATGAAGCAGGGAAAAAGAAAAGCCCACCGTATAGCTCAGCTTGCTCTGGATTTGCCTCCACAACGACCTCTCCAGCACACCGCTACGAACCTTGTCTGCTCTTTGAGAGAGCAATTCTGAGACTGCACCGCTTGCAACGATCCCTCAACCTGCCACTGCAAGCCGCGGCATCGTCCCGAAGCAGTTTTTCCTCTTTGAAA
>APCU01000273.1 GCA_000347575.1 Candidatus Caldatribacterium saccharofermentans OP9-77CS
CTTGCTCCAGGCTATTATACCATGTTCGTCGTCCGTCTTCTTCCGAGATACCCCTTGTGAGGAACATGGCCCCGGGTGCCCCCCGGAAAACCCCTGGAACTGCGGCTTGTCTGGGAAACTCCCCTGCGGAGCTTTAGGGTACAGATTGGTTCTTCCCTGAAAGAAGGAGGGGTGGAGTTCCAGTTTGAAAATGTTTTTGCCCCGAAGCTCCAGACACAAGGTATGATCGAAATCTTCTTCCCTGAAAACACCCCGAAAGACCAGGACGTTTTTCGCTACAACCCGCAGTACTATGAGCTGCGGCTTCCGGAAAACCAGCTTCCCCGGGCTGATTTTGTGCTTGGGGATGATGAGATGTCCCATTTTAGAATCACCATGTTCCTTCACCGCTTCCACCATCGTCCCGGTAACCCTTGGGGTCCAGGACGACCGAAAAACCACAAGCCGCACCACCAAGGAAGTAGCTGTGGATGCGACAAGAGATATCGGTGGGCGCAACGTCACCATCCCCCCTGCGTTTGTGCGACCGCAAACGGTTCGCTACGAAGTGGAGGTGCTCACTGGAGATACTGAGGGCGCAGGAACCGATGCCCGGGTATTCCTGGCACTCTACGAAAAGCAAGAACGCGAAGGGGTGGTCTATGGCTCTGGGGTGATGGAGCTTACCTCACCCCTCAATCCCTTTGAACGGGGGGAAAAGGACTACTTCTTTCTTGAGGGGCGGAAAATAGAAAACCTCGACCATATCGTCCTCCTCCACGGTAACTCCGGCAGCCGCCCCGGGTGGTACGCGCTGGGCCTTGTGGTGAAAGATACCACCACAGGAAAAGAATGGGTTTCCCTCCCGACCGCTGGCTGGCGCTCGATGAAGCCGACCGCAAAACCTATGGGGAATTCAAACCCCTCACCTCCACTTATTCTGCCGGGGTAGTGGTGGAAGGGGATCGGAACTCCTACAACCTCACGGAGCTCAGTAAGACCGTCTTCATCGTACCTTTGGGGGTAGCGGAGTTCTACTTCACCTGCGGCGACGGCACGAAAGCGATGGCGGTGTACCGGGAGAACGGGACGCTCCTTGGCTGGCATAACGCTTCGGGGAAGAAACGCGTGGTTCCCTATATTCCCGAGAACGAATGGGGCGTGAAATTCAAAACCGCCGACCTCACCCGTCCGGAACGCTTCAAAGTGAAGGTTTTCAGTGGAAAC
>APCU01000274.1 GCA_000347575.1 Candidatus Caldatribacterium saccharofermentans OP9-77CS
TTAGATTTAGGTGCCAGAACGCTTGCTGCACTGGCTATCGAAGGATTCCACCGCCAAATCCTCTTTTCTGGTCGTGGAGTCTGGAAAGACTTCCTGTACTGGACGAAGCGAATTGCAGAAGAGCAGGCAAGGCTCTCCAGGGCCGGACGGAGAACTTCCCGGCAACTGAGGAGGCTCTACCAGGTCCGTACCCGAAGGCTCAAACATGCCTTTGTTGCCTTGGCTGCAGAGACCACACGTATCCTCAAGCGACACCGTGTGACCACGCTGTTTTTCGAAGACCTAACGGGCATCCGCGAGGACATGGACTTCGGGCCGGGGAACCTCCTGGTGCACAACTTCTGGGCTTTCAGAATGCTCAGGAACCTCATAGAGGCTGCCTGCGCCCGGGCCGGGATAGAAGTCATTCCCGTCGAACCGCGCGGAACCTCTTCCCGGTGTGCCGTCTGCGGATCCCCGCTCGAGCGTTTCGTCCGGCACAAGGTATCCTGCAGCAAATGCGGCTGTGTTTGGCACGCCGACGCCAACGCGGCGATCAACATACTGTTTTTGGGCTCCTCGAAGGGGCACGGGGCGGAGGCCACGCCCCTGAAGCCGCTCGCCCTCCGGTGGAACCGCCACCGGTGGGTAAGCCGCTTCGAATCTGCCGCTGGTACGCTGTATGCGACAAGCGGTAGCCGGATGGCGGCTTAAGAACCGCCTGAAGGAATCCTGCTCCCTGAAGGGAGCGGGAGGAAGTCAATACAGTCTCATGGAGCTCCAGTCCCTTGAGGATGTCCAGAGGCTTTCCTGTCCCATTCTTGTTGTCCAGGGTGGTCGGGACTTCCAGGTTCGGGAAAAGGAACTTTCTCCTCTGGAAAGAGGCCCTGTCCTCTCACCCTCAGGCGACTTTCCGGTGGTATCCCCTTCTGAACCACCTCCTTGTTCCTGGAGAGGGCCCTTCAACGCCTGGGGAATACGCACAACCCGGGCATGTTGATGAAACTCTCATTCGGGATATCGCCCTGTGGATTTGGGAGCACTGATTACGGGGTGCGGCGGGGAAAGGCTCTTCTATCTGCTCGGTGGGAACAGGTCGAGGGGGACTGGGTTCTTGACGTTCTGGGAAGCTGTGTTATAATCACCTGTAGCGGGCGGGAATAGCTCAGGTGGTAGAGCGCCAGCCTTCCAAGCTGGGTGCCGCGGGTTCGAGTCCCGTTTCC
>APCU01000275.1 GCA_000347575.1 Candidatus Caldatribacterium saccharofermentans OP9-77CS
GGTCGAGAAGCTCCTTGCAGCAGATAGAGTCGTGGTGAGCACCCCGGTGTTCTTCTACGGCCTTCCTGCTCCTTTCAAGGCACTGGTGGACCGGACGCAGGTGCTCTGGGCAAGGCGGTATCTCTTCAAGGAAGATATGAAGCCCAAGAAGGGTTTTCTCCTGGCGGTAGGGGCAACGAGGGGGGAAAGGCTTTTTGAGGGAGTGGTGTTGACCATAAGGTACTTCTTTGATGCCTTCCGGTGTTCGTACGAAGGAGGGCTATTCTTTCGGGGTTTTGACGCTCCTACTTCGATAAGAGCATGCCACACTTGCCAGGAAGAAACGAAAGCCAGTGGCCGATTCTTTCTCCGGGGTGAGGATGCGTGATTGTTATTGGGCATCGTGTTCTTGATGAGAAGGAAAAGCGTGAACTTGAGGAGATCCTCCGACATCGTGGCTTCATGGTGCACTTTGTGGATTTTGATGGAAAAAAGACGATTGTGGTCAGCGAGCGGACTTTCCCCGTTTCTGAGGTCCTCCCCGCCTCCTTTGTGGAACGGGTGATTGACCTTGAGACATCCTTTCAGCTGGCCCATCGTGCTTTCCTGCCACAGGGCACTGTGGTGCGGGTTGGGGACGTTGCCATAGGTGGGGAAACCGTGGTGGTCATTGCCGGGCCCTGTGCGGTGGAGTCGCAGGACCAGCTCTTCCGCACCGCAGAAGTGGTGAGGCGTTTTGGGGGCCATATCCTTCGGGGAGGAGCCTTTAAGCCCCGCACTTCCCCGTATAGCTTTCAGGGACTGGGAGAGGCAGGACTTGAAATCCTTGCCAAGGCCCGGGAACGTTTTGGCCTTCCCGTGGTTACTGAGGCGACGAGTCCCGAGAATGCTGAACTCGTGGCTGCGTATGCGGACATGATTCAAATTGGTGCCCGGAACATGCAGAATTTCGAGCTTCTCAAAAAGGTGGGAATGTTGCGGAAGCCCGTTCTCCTGAAGCGAGGCATGTCCGCCACTGTTGAAGACCTGCTTCTTGCGGCAGAGTACATTCTGAGTCTTGGGAACTTTCAGGTGGTTCTCTGCGAGCGGGGCATCCGGACCATTGAGCGCTTCACCAGAAACACCCTGGACCTCACCGCTATCCCGGTGGTGAAAGAGCTCTCACACCTTCCCATCGTGGTGGATCCAAGCCACGGTAC
>APCU01000276.1 GCA_000347575.1 Candidatus Caldatribacterium saccharofermentans OP9-77CS
AGAAGAGGAGAACCGCCGCTTCCTTCCCCAGGGCATATGCCGGTTGCGCCACAACGGTGAGGCGAGGCTGAACAAGGTCAGCCATCTCAAAATCGTCAAAACCGACCACGGCAACATCCTGGGGAATCCTGAGGTTTCTTTCGCGAATCGCCTTCAGGACTCCCTGGACCACGAGATTGTTCGCAGCAAAAATCGCCTGAGGCCGAAGAGGGAGAACGAGAAGCTCATGGGTTTTCCTGTATGCCTCGTGGATGGTCTTTGCTCCATCCTTCACCATCTCAGCGTGGAGCACAATCCCCGCCTCATCCAGGGCTCTTCGGAACCCTGCAAAACGCTCCTGCACCGTAGGCAACCTGAGATCCGAGGCCAGGAAGGCCAGTCGTTCAAAGCCGTGCTCAAGAAGATGGCACGTCAGCCGGTAGGCTCCTTCTCTATTCTCCACCTGAACTACAGGACCGTTGAAATCCCGGGGAGGACGGTCGACGAACACCAGGGGGACGTGGGAAGCGAGGTCCCTGAGGTACTCCTGCGATCCGGTGGCGGGAACAATAATGAGGCCGTCAACCTGTTTCTCCACGAAAATGCGGACGTAGAGTTTCTCCTTCTCCAGGAGTTCGTCAGAATTCGCCACGAGAACGCTGTAATTCCGGGCAAAGGCCTCATCTTCGATGCCCCGAACAATGGTGCTGAAGAAACCGTTGGTGATGTCGGTGATAATAACCCCAATGGTGTAGGTCTTTCTGCCCCGAAGGCTTCGGGCCAGTGCATTGGGACGATACCCCAAGGCCTCAATGGCGGCCAATACCCGCTTCCGGGTTTCCGCACTCACACCCTTGTCGCTGTTGATAACACGGGAAACCGTCTTGAGGGAAACACCGGCAGCCTGGGCAACATCCCGTATGGTGGGAGTCCTTCGCAAGGAATTGTCCTTCCTCAGACAGCTCCCCTCCCCGACAACGTTGTCGTTGAGAGCAGTATATACTATCCTCTTTCCCCTGTCAAGAAAAACGGGAGGGTTTCACGTGAAAGCTTCGATGATGCAACACAGCCCAGGATGAAGCGATGCTATTCCCCGCAGGGAATACGCTGGAAATCCCAGGTGTACTTCACTGTCCCTGTGGACAGGGGGTACTCCACCACCTTTTCGCCCTTCACCACCTTG
>APCU01000277.1 GCA_000347575.1 Candidatus Caldatribacterium saccharofermentans OP9-77CS
GGTTGTAATAGAGGCGCACTCTTCTCCCCAAACCATCAAGGTGCTTCAAGAACAGGGCTGGGACATCCTGCGAGTATCGGAGGTTTTACCTGCCAGCGCAAAGGACCTCGAGGTTCTTGCATTTGCTCGCCGAAAACAGCGGGTTGTCATCACCCAGGACCTGGACTTCTCGGTTCTTCTGGCGCTCTCGGGATACTCCTCTCCGAGCCTTGTCACCCTGCGTTTGCCCTTTCCAGAGCCTGAAGCCGTTGCCCGGAGGCTCCCCATAGAACTCTGAGGATATCCCATTGAAGCCGTTTTCTCTTTGAAGGGCCGCTTCGTATATTTCCGAGCCACTTCTTCTGTCTTTCCAAGCCGATTCTTCTCCCTTCTTTCCGAAGCCACTGCTTTTCTGTCCTTTCGAAGCCGCTTCTTTCTGTCCTTCCGAAGCCGCAAAGCGGCGAGGAATCTCAGAGACTGCTTCGCTCAACGAACAAGCGAGGCTCGCAGTGACAACCTTTTCACCCGTCATTCCGAACCACGGAGTGGTGAGGAATCTCGCCTTTTGGGGGAAAGAGACTGCTTCGGAAGCGAAAATACGACCTTGCAGTGACACTCCTCATTGGTCATTCCGAGCTGCAAAGCGACGAGGAATCTCTGAGACTGCTTCGGAAACGAGAAGGCAACCTTACGGTGGCGGATTGAAGGGAGTTTATACAACCCCTGCAACTCTCCACCCAGGGGTTCAGGAATGACCCGATCGAAATTTTGCGCAAACCAGGTGAGTCTTTTGAGAATCCTCCGGGCAACCTGGGGGTCAAGCCGCCTGAGTTCCTCGAGGGCTTCCCTGTTCCATTCAATCTGCATGGAAGTGCTTCACAGCCTCTTCGTGGGGAACGGTTGCGGCATCACGGAGACGGCTCTTGAGCTTTGCCTTCACTTCTTCCCGAAGTTCCAGGCCCTCGTCCGGATCCCCCAGGATTTCAAGGATTTTGCGCTCCACAAGGAGTTCGAGTTCCTCCTCAGTGAGGTCGGCAATTTTGCGCACTGGTCTCTCCTCCTTTTTCTATTGTAGCACGAAAATCCCTGTGGTTGGGATGGTGGGACTGCTTCGGAAACGACACCACAACCTCGCAGTGACGCCTTCGCCAGTCACTGCGAGGGCC
>APCU01000278.1 GCA_000347575.1 Candidatus Caldatribacterium saccharofermentans OP9-77CS
CCTCTGCGGGTCTTTCCCGTACTTTTCCTGGAGCTTCTTGATTTCCGGCTGTAGCTCCTGCATGGCCCTGGCTGAAAGGTTCTGCTTGTGGATAACAGGGTACAGTGCCAGCCGAATCACCACCGTGAGGAGGATAATGGAAATTCCGTAGTTCCCTGTGAGCTGGTAGAAGAATCGGAGAACGAACTCCATGAGTTTGGCCAGACCATCCCAGATCTGTGCGAACACGTTCCATCACCTTTCCCGTCATTTCACTGGATCGTACCCACCGCGAGAATACGGATGGCAGCGGAGCACTCTCCAGAGACTCAAAAGAAGGCCTTTCCAGAGCCCATGCTTTCGCAACGCCTCCCGCGCGTACTCAGAACAGGTGGGCTCGAATCGACAACTGGCAGGAAGAAGAGGGGAGAGGTATTTCTGGTACCACTCAAGCATCCGGTCAAGGCCCTGCACGAGGGCTCGTTCAGGTCTCACCCGTCTTGTTCCACCCTTCCCAGGAGTTCTCCCATCCACCGGACAAGAAGGGGAAACTCCACCAAAGCAATGCCTTCATCTCCTACAAAGACAAAATCAAAGGGCCGGTCCTTCCAGACGGGGTAGTAATAGACACGAAAGGCCTCTCTCAATCTTCTCCGGATACGGTTCCGGCGCACCGCCTTCTTGCTCCGCCCCACAAAACACACCCGAACAGGTCCTGTTTCCCGCCGGTAGAAAAAAAGACGCAAAGGACCACTACCAATCCTTTTTCCTTCCTCAAAGATCCGGGCAAAGTCCTTTTTCCTCGTGAGCGTTTCCATCATACAGTGAGGCGCTTCCGGCCCTTTCTCCGTCTTCGGCGGAGGACTTCCCGCCCTCCTTTGGTCTTCATACGAGCGCGGAATCCGTGTTTTCTCTTGGCACGCAGGCGATGTGGCTGATACGTCCTCTTCATGGATTCTGCTTCCCCTTTCCTGCATGTACTGTGGTATCATTATATTGCAAGGCGAAGCCCCGGTCAATGGAGAAGGAGTTCAAGATAGCGTCAACTTATTGTAGGGATATTTTTGAAAACCCTCTCCATGGTTTCATTTCCTGATCTACCTTCCTTTCCCTCACTCATCCAGATTACAGTCTTTCA
>APCU01000279.1 GCA_000347575.1 Candidatus Caldatribacterium saccharofermentans OP9-77CS
GGCGTTGCCTGATATCCCGGGGATGCACGGGGCAAAAGTGGATGTTCCGGATCTCCCCCGAGTGTACATCCCCAAGAGGGATGGAGGGATTTTCGAGCGAGATTTCGTCGTTGACTATTCGACTGGAAAAGTTGCCCCCGGGGTCTTTGTCATCTTCACCACGGATTCCCCTCACCTGAGACAGGACCTCAAGTTCTACTCCATGGGCGAGGGTCCGTACTACATCCTCTATCGGCCGTACCATCTCTGCAGCTTCGAAACCCCGCTTTCAGTGGCCAAGGCTTGCTTTTTCGGGGAACCCACCATCAATTCCCTCTACTTCCACTCTGAGGTTGTTGCGGTGGCAAAGAGGGATTTATCCCCGGGGCAATTCATCGACGGTATCGGTGGATTCGATGTCTTCGGCAAAATCTATACCGCCCAGGAAGCCAGAAGCTTACACGCAGTACCCATTGGCGTTATCCACCATGCGAAAGTGCTCAGACCGGTTGCCAGAGGAGAAGTCCTGACCTACCAGGATGTTGCCCTGGATGAGGATTCCTTCGTGGTGAGGCTTCGGAAGCTGCAGGACATGGTGATGGAAAGTGACGGAGCGTGGTCTTTGTGAAGATTGCGGTCGCCTCTGACCACGCGGGTTTTGCGCTAAAGAAGTCGATAGTGGAGAAACTTGCGCAGGAGAACCACGAGGTGTACGATCTTGGCCCTTTTCTCCGGATCCAGTCGGTGTTGGCCCATTTGCCCAGGCAGTGGCGAGGTCAATCCTTGAGGGAAAGGCAGAGCGGGGGATTCTCGTTTGTGGCACCGGTGGTGGCATGACGGTGGTCAGTAACCGCTATCCAGGTATCAGGGCTATCCTCTGTTTCAACGAATTCACCGCCGAGTATGCCCGTCGGCACAACGATGCCAATATCCTTGTTCTGGGAGCCCGAACAATACCCGAGGACCTTGCCCTGCGCCTGGTGGATATCTTTCTGTACACCCCTTTTGAAGGAGGGAAGTACGCCGAACGGCTTGCCTATCTCGAGACGGTGGAACGAGACGTTTGGGAGATCCTGTGCAGGCGTTTCTCGTAAACGCCTTGCCACACATCCCCCCA
>APCU01000280.1 GCA_000347575.1 Candidatus Caldatribacterium saccharofermentans OP9-77CS
CGGTTGTGGCTGTGGTCATCGGTGGGGCAAGCCTCTATGGGGGGACGGGGAGTATGGTGGGGTCCATCATCGGGACTTTGATTATCGCCA
The DNA here is from genome assembly GCA_000347575.1 of Candidatus Caldatribacterium saccharofermentans OP9-77CS. Lineage (GTDB taxonomy): Bacteria > Atribacterota > Atribacteria > Atribacterales > Caldatribacteriaceae > Caldatribacterium > Caldatribacterium saccharofermentans. Next base: position 91 of record APCU01000280.1, read on the forward strand.
TGCTGGAGACCGGTATGGTCAATCTGGGTCTTCCCACATACAACAAGTACGTCTATGTGGGGATCATTCTGGTGCTTGCGGTGCTCATTGACCAGTTCTTCCCGGAGTTCGTGAGAAAAGGGGAGTAGAGGTATGGAAGGAGAGCGGAGACCACTCCTTGAGGTGCGGAACATCGTCAAGCGTTTTGGCGGCCTCGTGGCGGTCAACCGGGTCAGTATGGAGGTATACCCCGGAGAGGTGGTGGGGCTTCTGGGGGACAACGGTGCGGGAAAGTCAACCCTTATCAAGGTCATTTCCGGGGTGTACCGTCCGGATGAGGGGCAAATTTTCTTTGAGGGGAGAGAGGTTCGTATCACCAGTCCCATGGATGCGATTCGCCTGGGGATTGAAACCATTTACCAGGACCTGGCGCTTGCAGAGAATCTCAACGTGTACTCGAATATCTTTCTGGGCCGTGAGAAACTCAAAAAGCTCTTCAACCTCATCCCGGTTCTCGATCATGAGTACATGATGCAGGAATCAAGGAAGGTCCTCGACCGCCTGGGGATAGAAATCCCCTCGCTGCGGAACAAAATCAAAACCCTTTCCGGTGGACAGCGCCAGTCGGTGGCGATTTCCCGTTCCATCTACTGGAACGCCAAACTCCTCATCATGGATGAGCCGACTGCGGCTTTGGGAGTCACGGAGCAGCGAAAGGTCCTGAATCTCGTGAAGACCCTGAGTGCCCAGGGTGTCGCCATCATCATTATCAGCCATCAGCTCTACGATGTTTTCCAGGTTGCGCACCGTCTTGTGGTGCTCCGGCGAGGGGAAAAGGTTGGCGAGCGCCTCACCCACGAGACGAATCCCGATGAAATCGTCAGCCTCATGGTGGGGGCAGAGCTTGTGGAAGGAGGCCGAAGAGGCTAAAAAAGGGCGGTAGCTACCGCCCTTTTTCGTCATTCTTTCTCAAACTGGTCTTTGCTTGCTCCGCACACCGGGCACACCCAGTC
>APCU01000281.1 GCA_000347575.1 Candidatus Caldatribacterium saccharofermentans OP9-77CS
GAAAGGCCCCTAAGCGAGGAGTACTACGCGGTGTTTTTGGATGGGACCTTCCTTTCCATCCGTCGAGGGAAGACGGCCAAGGAACCGGTGTACATTGCTTTGGGGATCAAGCCCGATGGGCGAAGGGAGATCCTTGGGTTTTGGCTCTTCGGAGCGGAAGGAGAAAGCGCCCGGAATTGGGAGGAGGTGCTCAAGGATCTCAAGCGGCGTGGGGTTCAACGGGTGCGGATCTTCATTACCGACGACCTCCCAGGGTTGGAGGAGGCCATCAAGAAGATCTTCCCTGAGGCGGATTGGCAGCTTTGTGTCCTGCACGCGGTGCGAGACGCGCTGAACAAAGTACGAAAGAAGGACCGAGAGGCGGTGGCCGAGGCCTTGAAGAAGATCTATCGGGCCGAGACTGAAGAGGAAGCCAAGGAAGCCTTGGGGAGCTTGCGGGAGCGCTGGAGCGGGGTCTATCCCAGGATCGTAGAGCGGTGGGAAACCAAGGCCTACGCCCTTCTCGCGTTTTTACGTCATCCTAAACCCATCCGTCGCTACCTCTACACCACGAACCAGCTGGAGCGGCTCGCTAAGGAGGTGAAGAGACGGACCAAGGTGGTGGAAGTGTTTTGCAGTGAAGAGGCTGCAGAAAAGCTTCTGTATTTGGTTTTGAGTGAGCTGGATGAGGCCTGGGGGACCCGTAGGCTCCGAGGATTTGCGGAAATCCAGATGGGAAGCTACCATGCTGACCAGACACAATAGACGTTACACTATGCTAGCCTCCCTTCCTTGTACAATCTTTAAATCGAGGGAAAAAACACCCTTCTAATCGCTTAAAGTGCGACAAAGGTCGCGGGATAGGGTAAGGGTGCGAACTCGCTAAATTCAATCCACTACACAAAAGGAGACGATCATCACCTCTTCCCCTGTCTATCCCCCTGGATCTTCCAGACCAAACCCAGGCGGAACTTTTAACCTCAAATGTTCTCCCTCCCCTGGCTTTCGCTTCCCCTGAAGACCTCCGGATTAGAATGGCTGGGGGTGTGGGATGGCCCAGATTATCGTGAACCGCGCGCCGTTTCTGACCCTATGGGCC
>APCU01000282.1 GCA_000347575.1 Candidatus Caldatribacterium saccharofermentans OP9-77CS
AAACGCGATTTCCAGGCGGCTCTTCGTGTGGCCCGGAATCTCCTCCTTGCCCACGGGCACGCGGTCCGGGTCTTCCGGGAGGTGAACCCGAAAGGGGCCATCGGTATTGCTCTGAATCTTTCTCCTGCACATCCGGCTACAGAAAAAGAAGAAGACCAGGAAGCCGCCTGGCGCTTCGATGGCTACCTCAACCGCTTCTTCTTAGACCCCCTCTTTCGGGGACAGTTCCCCGAGGACATGCTCACCTTCTACCGGAAAAAGGGCTTTATCCTTGAGCCCTTCACAGAGGAAGAGCGTGCCCTTGTGGCCCAGCCCCTGGATTTTCTGGGCATCAACTACTACTCCCGCCACGTTGTGAGAAAGGGAGAGGAACCCGTTCTTGAGACCGGAGAACACCAGAACCCTTACGTTGAGCGGAGTGACATGGGCTGGGAGGTGTACCCCAGGGGGATATACGAGATTGTGGAACGGGTGACTAAAGAATACCAGCCTCAGACCATCTACATCACCGAGAACGGCTTCGCCTTCCCCGATACCCTGCAAAACGGCACCGTCAACGACGAGCGACGAATAGCCTACCTCCGGGACCACCTCCTCTGGCTCTACCAGACCCTTGAAGCGGGGTATCCGGTCAAGGGGTACTTCGTGTGGAGCATTATGGACAACTTCGAGTGGGCCTTTGGGTTTTCCAAGCGCTTCGGCCTCGTGTACATCGATTACGCCACCCAGCAGCGCATCCCCAAAAGGAGCTTCTTCTTCTACCGGGAGGTTATAAGAAGGCGAAGCATTCGCTGAAGAAAGCCCGGGGATTCCCCGGGCTTTCGAGCACTACAGCTTCGGCCGGAGCGCAAGGAGCTCCTGAATTTCCTTCCCGAGAGCCTCCTTCTCTTTCTCACCGAGGGGCTTTAAGGGTTTCCTGGGGAAGCCACCCTCAAAGCCAAAGAGGTCCATGGCCGCCTTCACGCCACTTACACCGTACCTTCCAGAGACGAGGCTGTTGAGTCGAGCGACGAAGCGGTGGAGGGGAAGACCACGCTCAAGGTCTTTTCTGAGTCCAAGCTCCACCAGGTCACAGCAG
>APCU01000283.1 GCA_000347575.1 Candidatus Caldatribacterium saccharofermentans OP9-77CS
AGCATCACATCCCCTGGAAGGAGTGCCTTCACAAGATGTCCAAGGATGCGAAAAGTCACCACGTTCTGCACTCCAAGAGGCTCAAAGACATAGACCTCACCGTCGAGGAACTTCTCTCCCTCTCCTGCAACGAGGATATTTTCAGGGCGTACGCCAAGGACCACCTGCCGTACCGGCTGCACAAGACGCCTCAGGGCAGCTTCCTGCTCCTCTGCCAGGGGGGAGTGAAGTACGCACCGTCCACCACAACACCAAGGCGTCCATTTCTTTCCTCCACGCTACCGGGAATAAAGTTCATCCCCGGGCTCCCGATGAACCGGGCCACGAAGAGGTTTGCCGGATAATGGTAGACCTCATGAGGCGAACCAATCTGCTGGATGTCCCCAAAGTTCATCACCACGATTTTGTCAGCCATGGTCATGGCCTCCACCTGGTCATGGGTCACGTAAATCGTCGTGGCCTTAAGGGATTTCTGGAGTTTCTTGAGTTCGGCCCTGGTGACTTCCCGGAGTTTGGCGTCGATGTTCGAGAGGGGCTCGTCAAGGAGAAAAACCCGGGGACGGCGGACAATTGCCCGGGCCAGGGCCACCCGCTGTTTCTGGCCACTTGTGAGCTTGCGGGGCTTCAGGTGGAGAATATCCTCAATCTGCAGAAGCCGCACGGCCTCACCGACCCGCTGGCTGATTTCCTGCTTCGGCAGTCCTTCTGCCCGGAGCGGGAAGGCAATGTTGTCGTACGCCGTAAGATGCGGATACAGGGCGTAGAGCTGGAACACAAAGGCGATGTTTCGGGCTGCCGGACTCAGAGGGGTCACGTCTTCGTCATCGAAGTAGATGTGCCCACTGTCTGGCTGTTCCAGTCCGGCAATGCAGCGGAGCGTCGTGGTTTTTCCGCAACCCGAGGGACCAAGGAGAACCGTAAACTCTCCCTCCTTCACCTCGAAAGAGATGCCCTTCACCGCCTCCACATGCCCGAAGCGCTTGTAGAGCTTTTCAACCCGCACTGAGGACATCGCTATGCCTCCTTCTCCCCCGCAAGTTCCTCAAGGGGAGGAATGTGGGAGAAGAGGATGTACAG
>APCU01000284.1 GCA_000347575.1 Candidatus Caldatribacterium saccharofermentans OP9-77CS
CTGGAAAACGTAGCTGGTCAGCGCCATGATGGACCCGACCTCCATGCGACCTGCAATGACCGAAAAACAGCCGCCGCAGGCCCTGCCCTTTAGGGCTGGAGATAAGGCGGCCAAATTTTTATGGTCTACAATTATATCGCCGCTTGTGGCATAATTGTCTCATGAAGCGCCAATGTAAATCCAACAACAATATCGTGTATTCTTGCAAATACCATGTAGTCTGGTGTCCAAAATATCGGCGTCCCGTCCTGAAAGATGGGGTGGACGTACAGCTCAAAGAGATCCCTTTGAGGTGGCACGGGAGAGAAGGGCCGAAATGATTGCATTGGAGGTCATGCCGGATCACGTCCACCTGCTGGTGGAGGTAGGCCCCCAGTTCGGTATCCACCGGCTGGTGAAGCTCATGAAAGGTCGCTCCTTCCACATCCTCCGGCAGGAGTTCCCGTGGCTCAAATCGAGGTTGCCCACCCTTTGGACAAACAGCTAATTTGTGGCTCCTGTTGGGGGTGCCCCCCTTGCAGCCTTACGCGAATACATCGAAAAGCAGAAATACGTCTGAGACGCCCAGCTTCGTATGTGAGGTTCCCCTGCGGGTCTCGCCCGCTCAGGAGAAAACACTGCTTGCCCGGTTGGAGGCAGCCCGCCAGCTCCAAAACGCCTGCCTGGGAGAGGCCGTAAGGCGCGTCCGGCTCATCCAGCAGTCGAGGCTGTGGCAGAGAGCTTGGAAAGGAGAGAACAAAGAGCGAAGAAGCGTTTTGATTCGGGAAGCTTGCTCCAAATACGGTTTCACGGATGCCGCACTGCAACACTATGCCGTAGAAATACGGCGCTCCTGCTGGATAAGAGACCACCTGGACGTGCATGTGGCCCAGAAGCTGGGCACCAGGGCATACCAATCCGCTCGGAGAGTGCTTTTCGGGAAAGCCCGCAGAGTGCGCTTCAAGGGCAAAAACCAGATGGACACCGTGGAGGGCAAGAGCAACGAAGCTGGCATCCGGTGGCGGGAAGGCTTTGTGATCTGGAAGGGCCTGGTTCTACCGGCCATTATCGACCTGGAGGATCTC
>APCU01000285.1 GCA_000347575.1 Candidatus Caldatribacterium saccharofermentans OP9-77CS
AACCTGCGAAAGGGTTTCCCTGAGGTTGTGTACTGTCCGGGAAAGAGCCGAGAACACCTCCTGGCCATCCTGAAAGACCTGGCAGAGCGCGTCCCGAACTTCCTCGCCACCCGTGCAGACCAGGAAACCTACGAGTTTCTCAGACAACACCTCCCCTTCCTCTCTTTCCACCCCACTGCCCGCCTTATCCTTGCCGAACGAGAACCCCGGCCCAGAATTGGTAAAATCGTCGTGGTCACTGGAGGAACGGCGGATATTCCCGTTGCAGAGGAGGCAGCCATTACCGCAGAAATCGCGGGGAACCATGTGGAACGACTCTTTGACGTCGGTGTTGCTGGGATTCACCGCCTCCTGGCCCATCTCTCTGTCTTTGAGGGTGCCAACGCGGTGATCGCCGTGGCGGGCATGGAAGGGGCACTCCCGAGTGTTCTCGCGGGTCTTGTGAACGTCCCGGTTATTGCCGTCCCAACGAGTATCGGATATGGCGCGCATCTTTCTGGTCTTGCGCCGCTTCTTGCCATGCTTGCAAGCTGCGCACCTGGAATGGCGGTGGTCAATATCGACAACGGATTCGGTGCGGGGTTTTTCGCTCATCTCGTCAATCAGCTCGTTGAAGGGAGGAGAAAATCCTGAAGGTCCTGTACCTGGACTGCTTTTCGGGCATAAGCGGAGACATGTTCCTTGGAGCACTTCTTGATCTTGGGAGAATCGACATCTCTTCTTTCGTTGCCTCACTCCATGAATTCCTCCCCCTGTCCCTTGCCGTGGACATCAGAAAGGTGCACAGGAAAGGGATCGCAGCGACCCAGGTGGTGGTGTCTGAACCTGATCCCCCAAAAGAGCGAAGAGCCAGAGACCTCTTTGATCTCCTCACCGGGAGCTCCCTCCCTGAAGCCTTGAAGGAGAAGGCCCTGAAAGTTCTTCGGAGAATTGCCGAAGTCGAGGGGAAAATCCACGGTCTTTCCCCAGATGAAGTGCACCTCCATGAAATCGGAGGAGGAGACACCTTAGTGGACGTTGTCGGAACTCTGTACGCCCTTGACCTCCTTG
>APCU01000286.1 GCA_000347575.1 Candidatus Caldatribacterium saccharofermentans OP9-77CS
AGGGTTGGAGTGGGCGAAGGCGATGGAGAAGGTGAGGGAGGAGGGAAGAGCCCCTCAAGCCAGGAACAACCCGAAAGGGAAAGGAGTGTTACAATTCCCAGGGCAAAGAAGACGAACCATGTGTTTTTGGACATGTTACATTCCTCCTTTTTGGTTAAGAGATTTCTCTTATTATACCCTGCGTCGGAAACGTATTGACTTCAGAGGATTTCCTGCAAGTACTCCTCAAGTTTGGCGAGGGAAAGGGGACCGACGAAGACTCTGGTAATGTTGCCCTCACGGTTGAAGAAGACGTTGTGGGGGACATCGTACACCCCATAGGCATCGAGAATAGACGAGGTGACGGCAAAGACCACCGGGTACTGCACTCCATTCTGCTGGACAAAGTACGCGACGTTGGCTTCCGAGCCGTATCCAGCACCAAGAACCACAAGGTTGTGGGTGTCCTTGTACTTGAGGTACACTGTGTTAAGGGCCGGAACCTCTTCCCGGCAGTGAGAGCACAGGGGCCAGAAGAAGACGAGGAGCACTGGTTTGCCCTTCAGAGAGGAGAGAGTCAGGGTACCGCCTCCCACAAGGGGTAAAGTGAAGTCCTTCCTGTCCATATCGGTGTTTGCGGGAAGAGGCGATGGTGAAGGAGAGGGAGACGGCGATGGAGAGGGGAAAAGGCCTTCGAACCACCAGCATCCGGAAAGCGCAAAAAGGACCACAAGTCCCAGGATGAGGGCAAGGAGAAAGGTACCCCGGTGCATAGACATTCCTCCTTCTTGAGCGAGTTTTCCCTATTGTACCATGCTTTTCTCTACCTCTTTTTTCAGGGCTCTCATCTCTTCAGTGAGTTTTCTGACTTCCCTGGTATCCCGCTTCAGAGGTTTTCGAGAACGCTCCTCGACCTTTCTGAGGAGTTCCTCCACCGCAACGCCCTCTTTGAGGAAGAAGACGGCTCTTTCTCTTTCGCCCTTTTCCAGGAAGAATCTCCCGGTATAGTGGCAGACTCGGGCGAGGTTCAGGTAGTGGTTGAGCTCGAAAG
>APCU01000287.1 GCA_000347575.1 Candidatus Caldatribacterium saccharofermentans OP9-77CS
CAACTTTTCGACTTTTTCCAATTATACCATCTTTTGCACCCCTCACAAGATGGGGTGCTGGTGTTTTAGTCTCATCGAGTCCTGGGAATTACTTACTCTCCCCCCACAATCATCTGCACCACCTGTTCTTTGGTGGCCAGTGAGGGAGAACATTCCCCGACCATCTGCCCGTTCCTGAGAACAACGATACGATCAACAATCTCGAAGACCTCTTCGAGATTGTGGCTGACGATGATGATGGGAATGCCTTCTTCCTTTCCAAGGCGTTTGATGAGATGAAGGACCTGGAACTTCTCCTTCACTCCTAAAGCAGCGGTAGGTTCGTCCAGGACCAGGATTTTCGGCTTTTTGCGAAGAGCTTTGGCCAAAGCCACGGCTTGCCGTTGTCCTCCTGAGTAGCTCACAATCGGTCTTCGTACTGAGTCGATGGTGATACCCACCCGGGAGAGAACACTCTCTGCCTCTTTTTCCATTTCTCTTCTGGCCAGAACCCTCAAAAGCCCTCCAAAGAAAGGTTTTGTTATTTCCTCGCCCATGAAGATGTTGGCCGCAACATCGTGGTGTGGGGCAAGGATTTCCTCCATTTTCTGGTGGACGGTGTAGATGCCCTGCTCATAGGCATCTCTGGGGCTTTTAAAATGGACTTCTTTCCCCTCGAGGTAGATTTTCCCTCTATCCGGAGGGAAAACCCCTGCAAGGATCTTGATGAGCGTCGATTTCCCCGCCCCGTTCCCTCCCACCAGTCCCACGATCTCGTGGTGGGAGAGAGTGAAATGGACGTTTTCCAGAGCCCGAACCTCACCGAAAGACTTGCATATCCCTTCCATTTTCAAGAGTACCTCGTCACTCTTCATACCGCACCAGTCTCCTCTTTAAGGAGTCGAGCGTAACCGCAAAGAGGATCATCAAAGCCCTAATGGTCTGGATCCAGTACGGTGAAACAGCGTGGAGGTTGAGCACGTTGCTGATGGAGCTCAAAAGCACTACGCCTCCCAGGGCC
>APCU01000288.1 GCA_000347575.1 Candidatus Caldatribacterium saccharofermentans OP9-77CS
CCCCTGCTCTGAGTCCGCGTTCTTCTGCGAAGCCCTGGGGCAAACGGTGAGGCCGCCCGGGCAAACCCGTGGGTCCTGCTGAACTCAAAGGGTAGGGTGTGCCAGGTTCAACGCCAGAGGTTTTCGAGATTACGAGGTTTCTCTGTGCAGGGGATAGGCCCGCGAAACTCTCAAGCCAGCGAGAAATGTCGCGCTTATGTGCTCTTCCCCAGGTTGAGCAAAAGGGTAAAGAGCGCGTTCCTTTCGCTTTCGGGGACCTTTCCAAAGAAAACGTAACGCACCACCCCCTGGGCATCGACGACGAGGACATTGCTCAGATCGGGACGAAAACCGAAGTCACGACGCATTTTCCCGCTCCAGTCGGCATAGATGGTGATACCGTATCTTCGAGCGTTTTCCCTAATCTTCCGTTTCCAGATGGTTCGGGTGAAGAAATTGGCACTTGAGGCATCAATGATCTGGAGAATCTGGAGGTTTTTAGAGAGTGAGGGATGCGCGTTGCGGAAATCCGCAAGGGCGTACTTGAGGTCGTTGTTGGAGGAAGCGGTGAAACGGGTGTCGTAGAAAATCACGCTGAGTTTCCCCAAAAGCTGTTCCCGACTAAGGGGTTCCCCCTCAGGAGAGACAACCGTGAAGGAAGGAACCATGCTTCCTATCTCAAGCGACCATGCCGGGATTGTGAGAATCCAGAGGATAAGCATGACAGACAGTGAGATACTGGCCTGAAAGCTACGCATGCTTCAACCCTCCCGGGAGTTTTAGGGATAAAAAACCGGGGACCGGTAGAGTTATTCCCGGAATACCGCTTTCTGCGTGCGATCCGACCCTGAAAGCCGTGGGAGCCTTTTCGGTGACGCCGGATGCCCTCGAAAAAATCTGGTCATCTGCTGAATTTCCTCTCGTTAGTGTAAATTTATCGTAGGTGTTCCAACCCAAACAAACCTCACCATCCAGAGTATGGTAGAAGTCTTGTTGGTGTAAAACCACC
>APCU01000289.1 GCA_000347575.1 Candidatus Caldatribacterium saccharofermentans OP9-77CS
AAAAAATAGTCCTTCCCTTTGCAGAGAATAGGAAAACCGGCCTATTCTCTCCCGGTTGTTCCCGCAGTAGTCTGGAGGCAGAAAACCCAGAAGGAGGTTTTTAGATGAAAAAGGTCATTGTGTTTTCCCTTGGTGCTGTGGGTCTTGTGGTTCTGCTCCTTATGGTGGGTTGCTTCCCGGGAGCCCAGTTCGGTGCCCCCGGAGTGACCGGAATTCGTGGTAAGGTGGCGATGCCGGGGAACAACTGTTACACCCTTTCCTGCGCCAGCCCCCAGGTCTCTGAGGGCAATGTCCCTGCCCCGCAGGCGAAAGTCCGTCTTGAGGGGGAAGGAGGACAGGTTCTCGAGACGCACTTTACGCCGATGTCCCCGGAGGCACTGCCCGGGTGAAGAAGGGCATCATCGTGGAAAGTGGAAAGACCAACGACGCCGGAGAGGCCAACTACTACACCACGGCGCAGGTGATTGTTTATGAGGCCATCAAGAAGGAATATCCAGATGCTATAGAGTGCAGCGATATCCCGCAGATTACCCCTCCAGGGAACTTTCTGGAGGCCGTGCGAAAGGCGCTTTCCGAGTGTCGAGATGCCCAGAGTGACCCGACAGTGCAGGAACTGGCTGCCCAAATTGTTTCGAGTTGTTTCGGCGCTCCGGCATGTGCGACATTTACCGTCTCGTACACGCCTCGTCCCTGCCGCCCTGGAGACGAGCCAAAGGCAGGTTTCGAGATTGAGAAGATTGAGACTGTCAATAGTGGCTGGAAGGTCACCTTTAAGAATACATCCACCGGTCGGGGCAACAGGTATACCTGGGACTTTGGGGATGGGACGACTTCTGCAGAGGAGAATCCAGTTCACACGTATCCTTACGGAGGAGCAACCTACAACGTAACCCTCACTGCGGAGAATCGCTGTGGAAAGAATTCCATAACTCAGGGTGTTAATCTTGCATCGGTCTGCCCCAGTGGCTACACTATTTCTGCCT
>APCU01000290.1 GCA_000347575.1 Candidatus Caldatribacterium saccharofermentans OP9-77CS
GAGGCAATGGGTTTTGCCCGGGTGGACTGGGAAAGGGGAATTGTCTACGACCGCTGGGGCATTGGCTTTGACATGTACTCTGATGGGTTCTGCATCCGCCACTTCCCCCTCCAGGACGAGGACGCCCTTAAAAAGTTCGAACCCCCGGACCCGACAAAACCCGGTCTTCTCACTGTGGCCACCGAGGACCTGAAACGGTACTCCGGAGACTACCTCGTTGTCTGCACCGGGTACCACGGCATCCTTGAGAAAGCCTGGGGGCTCCGGGGATTCGAAGCCTTCATGCTCGATCTCGCCCTGGGGACAAAGGATATTGAGCGGCTCCTTGACGCCATCACCGAGTACAAGGTCGAAGTCGCCCGACAGGTCGTCCAGGCAGGGTTCAGGTGTGGTCACACCGGGGATGACTTCGGCACTCAGCGAGGGCTTCTCATCTCCCGGGACACCTGGAGGAAGTACTTCAAGCCCCGCTGGGCCAAGGTGTGGAGGGTGTACAAGGATGCTGGCCTTCCAGTGATCCACCACTCCTGTGGCAACATTACCGAAATCATCGGCGACATGATCGACATCGGCCTTGACGTCCTCGAACCGGTGCAACCAGTCATGGACCTTGCCTACCTCAAGAGGGAATTCGGCAAGTACATCACCTTCTACGGGGGTATCGACACCCAGGAGCTTTTGCCCTACGGTACACCTGACGAGGTGAAGACCATGGCCAGGGAAACCATACGGACCCTGGGGAAGGGTGGGGGGCTCATTATCTCTCCGGCTCAGGAAATCATGCGGGATGTCCCCATTGAGAACGTGGTGGCGCTGGTTGAGGTTATCAGGGAGGAACGGGAGGCGGTCCTCAAGGAAAGCGTTGAGCGCGCAGATCCATGTGGTGGCGTCAACTCGTAAACCTCCCGGAAGGCCTCCCTCCATGGTCCCGGGGAAAAGGATGGAGGGAGGC
>APCU01000291.1 GCA_000347575.1 Candidatus Caldatribacterium saccharofermentans OP9-77CS
ATTGCTCTACGCCGTGCTTGCTCGAGCAGGTTTCTTCCCCCGGGAGCAACTCTGGACTTTGCGAACGCTGCATTCGCCTTTACAGGGACACCCGGTGTATCGTTTACTTCCCGGTGTAGAAGCCACCACGGGTTCTCTGGGGCAGGGACTTTCCATTGGTCTTGGGCACGCTCTGGCTGGAAAAATGCAAGGGCAGTCGTTTCGTGTCTACGTCCTTCTGGGAGATGGGGAGTGCCAGGAGGGACAGGTGTGGGAGGCTGCTATGGCTGCCGCTCACTTTCAGGTGGGAAACCTCACTGCCATCGTGGACTACAACAAGTTCCAGGAAACCGGTCCTATCGCTCGGGAGATGAACCTGGAACCTTTCCGAAAGAAGTGGGAGGCGTTTGGGTGGTGGGTAGAGGAGGTTGACGGTCACGATCTTGGAGCGCTTTGTGAGGTGCTGCAGCAGATGAAGACAGCACGGCGAGCTCAGCCGTCGGTCCTCATCGCCCATACCGTGAAAGGGAAAGGGGTTTCCTTTGTGGAGCAGGACTTTACGTTCCATGGACGGGCCCTCACTGAAGAACAGGCGAAAAGGGCAAGGGAGGAAATCCTATGCGGATAGGAGAACGAGCCGGGCTCAAACCAGGTAGGCCAATGCGGGACGTTTTCGGAGAGGCCCTTCTTGCCGTGTGCGAGAAAGACCCCCGGGTCATCGTCCTTGACGGAGACCTTGGGAATTCCACGAAGGCGGATCTCGTGCGCAAGAGATTTCCAGAGCGTTTCCTGAACATGGGTATTGCGGAAAGCAACCTCGTGGGAGTCGCCTCTGGGCTTTCGGCCTGTGGTTTCATTCCGTTTGTGGTGAGTTTTTCATCCTTCCTCCTTTGCAACGCCTATGACCAGATTCGCCTGGGCGTGGCGATGTCCCGGGCCAATGTCAAGCTCGTAGGGAGCCATGGGGGAATTA
>APCU01000292.1 GCA_000347575.1 Candidatus Caldatribacterium saccharofermentans OP9-77CS
CCCTTGGGGCTCCACAACGATCCTGAAACCCTTCGGGAAACTCTCAGGCGAGAAATCGCAACCACGGGTCCGCAGCGCTTCGCTTACGAGAAGGGGAATCTGGACACGGGTTACGACTACGATGCCATCCTCCTCGGATACGGCCTCTGCAGCCGGGGAACAGAGGGGCTTTCCTCTCCTCGTTATCCCATCGTCATCCCCCGCGTCCACGACTGCATTGCCATACTCCTTGGGTCGCACAGGAGATACGAAGAACTCATCAATCAGTACCGGGGCATCTACTGGTACTCCCCCGGATGGATTGAGCACTCCCTTGAGCCGGGGAAAGAACGGTACACCCTGGTGTACGAAACCTATCGGGAAAAGTACGGCGAGGACAACGCCCGCTATCTCATGCAGCTTGAAGAAAGCTGGCAGCGAGAATACCACTACGCCTTCTACATCCGGTGGGGCTTTCCGGTGGACGAAATCTATGAAGCCTTTACCAAGGAATGCGCCAAGTTTCTGGGATGGGAATACAGAACCGTCGAGGGGGACGAGAGGCTTCTTCGAGACCTCCTTGAGGGACGGTGGGACGAGGAGCGATTTGTGGTGCTTGCCCCTGGGGAGACCCTGGAAGCCAGCGGAGATGCGTGCATTTTCCGCAAATCAGTCCCCGCAGAGTGACTCGAATTCCTTGAGCATCCGGTAGGGTTTGGTGATAATCCGAAAAGGAATGGTGCTGAAGAACTCAAAAAGGTCTCGCCTGTACTCCTCAGTTAGACGCTGGGGTTTGGTGAGAATTCGCTCAATGAGCTGTTCCCCATAAAGCGCCACAAGCTTTGCCCGGTCAAGACCAACTTCGAGTCCGCATTCCTGGCAGATGATGGATCTGACGATTCCCCCCCTGGTAGAGTACCCGATGCATTGTTTCCCGCTGACAGGAAAGGCAAACAAAGGACGTGACGATT
>APCU01000293.1 GCA_000347575.1 Candidatus Caldatribacterium saccharofermentans OP9-77CS
CGGGAAGTACTCGCTCAGGCAGAGGTACGGCATTACGAGAAAGTCGAGGGGAATCTGAGGAAACACCTTTCAGTCCTTTTTGGCAAAAGACTCTGAGGGGGGTACAGTCCGTGGTTTCGGTGGAGGAAATGTTTTCAGTGCGTGGGAAGGTCCTCCTTTTTACAGGAGGTGCTGGGATTCTGGCGTCTTCTTTGGCCCGGGAACTTGGGAAGATGGGAGCCAGAGTCGTCCTCACTGATATCGTTCCTCTTGAGAGTCTTGTGGAAGAGTTTCGGAAAGAGGGAATGGAAGCCGTAGGATACAGGATGGATGTGCTCAACCGGGCTGAGGTAGAGAGTGTGGCCCAGAAGGTCGTAAATTCTTTCGGGAGGGTCGATGCCCTTTTCAACGCTGCGGGGGGCAACGTGAGGGAGGCAACAACCTCTCCGGAAGTGACCTTTTTCGATTTACCCCTTGAGGCTCTCGAAAAGGTTGTCCGTCTGAATCTTTTTGGAGGCGCCATTATCCCATCCCAGGTTTTTGCCCGTATCATGGTCAATCAGGAGGAAGGAGGGAATATTATTAACTTTTCCTCCATGGCCGCCCTTCGCCCTCTGACGAGAGTTGTTGGATACTCCGCGGCGAAAGCAGCGGTCTCAAATTTCACTCAGTGGCTGGCAGTGTACATTGCCCGAGAGTTCACCCCAAAAGTGCGGGTCAATGCTCTTGCCCCAGGATTTTTCGTTACCAAGCAAAATTACTACCTGCTCTATAACGAAGATGGGACCCTGACTCCTCGCGGACAGGCGATTCTTGCTCACACACCCTGTGGAAGGTTTGGCGAACCAAGGGATCTTTTAAGCACTGTTCTCTGGCTTCTCTCTCCGGCCTCGAGTTTTGTGACTGGTGTGGTCGTTCCGGTAGATGGGGGATTCAGCGCCTTTGCAGGAGTGTAAAGCCTTTA
>APCU01000294.1 GCA_000347575.1 Candidatus Caldatribacterium saccharofermentans OP9-77CS
CCGGACCATTGAGCGCTTCACCAGAAACACCCTGGACCTCACCGCTATCCCGGTGGTGAAAGAGCTCTCACACCTTCCCATCGTGGTGGATCCAAGCCACGGTACAGGTCTCAGGGAGAAAGTCATCCCCATGGCAAGGGCTGCTGTGGCCTGCGGAGCAGATGGTGTTATGGTTGAGGTGCATCCAGAGCCGGAGCGAGCGCTCTCTGACGGTCCCCAGAGTCTTCGCTTTGAGCAGTTCCGCAAGCTCATGAGGGACCTTGAGGTCATCAGCGTTCTTGTGGGCCGGGAACTCAAGCGAGAGGACATTGCTGTAGCCGTGCCGTACTCTGGAAGGACCGCTGGAGGTCCGAACCCTGAAAAGCCGAGGGTGGCATTCCTTGGGGAGCAGGGATCCTTCAGCTCCCAGGTGGCTCGACGTTCCTTCGGGGAGGACGTGGAACTCCTTCCCTGCCAGAACTTCCGTGAGGTTTTTGAGCGTGTGGTGAGGGGTGAAGCAACTCACGGAGTGGTTCCCCTAGAGAACACCATTACGGGGAGCATTCACCACAATTTCGACCTCCTTCTGGAGTTTCCGGAAACGTTCATCGTCGGAGAGCGTTTCATCCGGGTTTCCCAGCACCTGGGGCTTTACCCAGGAACAGCGAGAGACACCCTTCGGGTGCTCTTTGCGCATCCTCAGGGGTTTGCCCAGTGTGGGAAATTCCTCGAGCGTCTTAAGGGCGTGCGGATCATCAATGTAGGGAGTACGGAAGAAGCGGCCCGGAGGACTGCTGAGTTTGGTCCTGGGAGTGGCTGCATTTCAAGCGATGAGGCCATTGCCAAATATGGTCTTGAGAAGGTGGAAGAGGATATCGAAGATAACCCTCGAAACTTCACTCGTTTCATCATCATTGCCACGCGTTTTGAGCCCCTTCCTGAACACGATAAGGTTTCCTGCGTC
>APCU01000295.1 GCA_000347575.1 Candidatus Caldatribacterium saccharofermentans OP9-77CS
CGGTGACGGAGGCTCCCGGAACAGGCTTTTTGGTCTTGGCGTTCTTGATGGTTCCCCGAAGGGTGGCCCCTGGACCCCTGACATCTTCCTCCAGAAGCTCAAACTCCTCCTCAACGTCCTCTTCCTCGTAGATTTCGAAATCCTCGGCCTGGTCTTCAAGTTGCTCAGAAGGAACACTTCCCTCTCCCTCTGGAGAAGGGAGTGGAGGTGTGGAAGGCTGGAAGCATCCTGTCCCAAGGAGGATTACAGAAAGGATAACCACCCCACAGCACACCAATCTTGGGAGATTCACATTTATCCCTCCCTTAAGTTTCGCCGGATCGACGAACTCATTATAACACAACGCAAAGAGGCTTAAGGGAGTAGCGCTACAGGCTGGGCAATGCCGACCCTTCCCAGGGAATATTTGTATTCTTGCGGTTTGCTGGACCCTGCCGTTCGTTAGCTTTTCAGAGAACAAGGTCTGGGGGCTAAATTCTTTCCCGGTGACGGTTCTCTTTCTGGAAATGGTGTTGGTATTCCCCGTTTGAGGATAAGGCGGTGATTTTTCCCAGACAGGAAGGATAGACTCTCTGAGGTGCGAAGGGGTTGGGGAAGGTGGGGTTATGATAGGGCCTTACGATTCGAAGAGAAAGAGAAAAATAGAAAACGTGCTTTCCTCTGCAGAAGCAAGAGTACGGTGGCGAGTCGTTACATTCAGGGAGATAGCGGAAAATCCTGGTCAGAACTCTACCCTTACCCTTTGCCGTGCTAGAGGCTGGGTAAGCTGGATTTTCCGAGAACGCAGAACAGGAATGGTCAGAACTCTACCCTTACCCTTTGCCGTGCTTCCTCCTCAGCCTCAAAGTAGTCCCGCTTTGTGAAACCAAAGGCGCGGGCGAAAAGGAGCGCAGGGAACTTCTCGATGGTGGTGTTGTACCGGTACACGGTTTCGTTGT
>APCU01000296.1 GCA_000347575.1 Candidatus Caldatribacterium saccharofermentans OP9-77CS
GCAATGCCAGGAATTTTTTACCGCTGACCGGGCACTCACCAGGATCCAGGAAATCCCGGTAGTGCTTGTGGGCGAAGAGTAATGTAGCCCCTTCGAAGAAGCTTCAGGGGCGATCTTTGCAATCTTCATGCTTTCGGATAGCCTCTAAAAGGCGTTTTGCCCCCTTCGTTCTTTTCGATCCCCCGCCCTGATGAACGCCAGGTCTCCCAACCCTGGGCCAAAGAAAAGGTAGTGCCCTACCAAGGCCATCCACACCTCTACGCTACAGGGGTGAGCACAGGGAACGTCTCTTGCTTTCCCGTCCCAGGGCGTCTTTTGTCTTGTTCGGTCGGATTTCCCTACCTTCAGCCCCCGGTGCTCAGGGAACCCTTGGGGAAACCCCCGGATCTCCACCATGAATGAGCCGGAAAGCTAGCGGAAGAGGCGAAAAGCGGGTGAAGGTGGTGGAGGTGTTCTGTGGAAAAGCTCTTATACCTCGTTTTTGCGTCAGCTGGACGCAGTGTGGGGTGCGAAGGTTTCAGGGGTTTGCAGCAATTGAGGTGAAGTGTTATCACGCTGACCAGAAACACTTAACGGGACACTACGCCAGGGAGGGATGGGGATGAACGTGATTCATGTGAACGCAGAGGAAGTTGTGGAACTTCGGAGTTACCCCTCTGTCGGGAAGGCTTGTCCGGATACTCCTGGACGGGTTTGAAAAGGCTACACCATTGAGTGTAACGGTATTCCGGTATGAGCCTGGACAAAAGGGGCCAAGCCACGGTCACGAAGGTTCCACCAAGACGCGCATTACCATAAGGGGAGAGGGAGTTGTGGAAGTTGGTTCTGAATCCCATAAAGTTCCCGCAGTGTCGGTTTTGCACATTCCACGAGGTACAATTCATCGTCCGAGCAACCTCTCGAAAGAGGACTGGATATTCATCGCAGTGTT
>APCU01000297.1 GCA_000347575.1 Candidatus Caldatribacterium saccharofermentans OP9-77CS
TCGACCACATCGTCCTCCTCCACGATAACTCCGGCAGCCGCCCCGGGTGGTACGCGCTGGGCCTCAAGATAAAAGACATGTCGACAGGAAAGGAATGGTTTTTCCTCCCCGACCGCTGGCTGGCGCTCGATGAAGCCGACCGCAAAACCTATGGGGAATTCAAGCCCCTCACCTCCACTTATTCTGCCGGAATCCTGGTAGAAAGCGAGCAGAACTCCTATAACCTTACGGAGCTCAGTAAGACCGTCTTCATCGTACCTGCGGGAGTAGCGGAGTTCTACTTCACCTGCGGCGACGGCATGAAAGCGATGGCGGTGTACCGGGAGAACGGGACGCTCCTTGGCTGGCATAACGCTTCGGGGAAGAAACGCGTGGTTCCCTATATTCCCGAGAACGAATGGGGCGTGAAATTCAAAACCGCCGACCTCACCCGTCCGGAACGCTTCAAAGTGAAGGTTTTCAGTGGAAACTCGCAAACCGAGCAATGGATCTGGATCTTTCCCGCTCACTGGTCCACCTACCCCCAGGCGGCGCTCCGGGCTTCACTACTCTTTGGCCTCAAAAACGAGGTGAACAGAGCGGAGGAGAGTAACATTTTTTACTCCGCCAAGAGAATCCGGGAATACCTTGCAGGGCTCAGAGCCGATGTGGTGAACGCCTCTTTACCTTCCCTGCAGTACGGCGTCAACTCCCTCTCCATCTTCGGACCTTCCCCCGACAGTCTCATCCAGGACACCCTCTCCACCCTGGTGGAGCAGTACCTGGAAAACCAGGAAGGAGTTATCCTGAGAATTCTCGGCCTTCTCACCTCCGAGGCGGTTTCGGAAGCAATCGGACTTTTAACCACCCTCTACGATGCGTACCGGTGGGCCACGGAATTCCCCGCTATTCTGGGAACCTCGGTGAGCGAAGTCTACAAGGTGGT
>APCU01000298.1 GCA_000347575.1 Candidatus Caldatribacterium saccharofermentans OP9-77CS
TGGTGCGGGAACTGTTCAAGCTCAGGGAGGGGGAGACCTTTCTCATTACTGCGGACACCGAGAGCGATGAGCGGGTGGTTGATGCCACGGCTCGTGCGGCTTTTGCCTGTGGAGCAAAGCCTCTGGTGGTCTGGATCCCTGCGCCTCTTGGGGTAGGGAAGGCTGCCGATCCCATGCTCCCCATGGAGCCCCTCACAGCGCTTCTCAAATCGGTCGATGCCTGGGTGGAGTTCAATAACGAGTGGCTTCTATACTCCACCCCGTACGATATCGCCCTTCGGGAAAATCCCAGGCTCCGGCATCTGTGTCTTGTGGGGATGAACGCCGACATGATGGTCCGCTGCATCGGACGGGTGAACTATCCGGTGCTCCGGGAATTCCAGGAGAAGCTTGCCGAAAAAACCCGAAGGGCGAAAAAGGTTCGCATGACCACGCCTTCGGGTGGGGATGTGGCATTCGAGAACGACCCCACGCACCCGGTGAACTGCGAACTCGGGTATGCGGATACGCCTGGTTCTCACATGATGTCGGGACAGATTGCCTGGACGCCGAACCTTGATACGGTCAACGGGGTCATCGTCTTCGATGGCTCGGTGGTTCCCCCTGTGGGTCTTCTGAAAGAGCCCATCCGGCTCACCGTGGAGCGGGGGAAAATCGTGAAGATTGAAGGTGGGAAAGAAGCGGTGGAGTTCGAAGCGTGGCTTCGGAGTTTCAATCACCCCCGGATGTTCTGCATGGCCCACGTGTGCTACGGGTTCAACCCCGGGGCAAAGCTCACCGGAGATATTCTGGAGGATGAGCGGGTCTGGGGGTGCACCGAGTGGGGTGTGGGGAATATCGGTGCTATCCTTCTTCCGCCTGATGGTATTCCTGCGCCATCTCACTCTGACGGCATTTGCCTCAACACCTCGGTA
>APCU01000299.1 GCA_000347575.1 Candidatus Caldatribacterium saccharofermentans OP9-77CS
GGGTTTGAAAAGGCTACACCATTGAGTGTAACGGTATTCCGGTATGAGCCTGGACAAAAGGGGCCAAGCCACGGTCACGAAGGTTCCACCAAGACGCGCATTACCATAAGGGGAGAGGGAGTTGTGGAAGTTGGTTCTGAATCCCATAAAGTTCCCGCAGTGTCGGTTTTGCACATTCCACGAGGTACAATTCATCGTCCGAGCAACCTCTCGAAAGAGGACTGGATATTCATCGCAGTGTTTGTCTCCCCAGTAGACTTTGGTGAGCTTAAAAAATGGTTTGTACTTCCAGCTGAGGATTCGGTTCCACAGAGCTGATGATGTTGTTTGCTTTTTCGGAAGAGTCTTTTGGCCCCTTGCGGCATCTCTCGTCTCTTTTCCTTCAAGGGATATCCTCAGGTCGTGCCTCGTCCGTTTTGGGCATAGTGCCGCAAAAACCCTTACTTTTTCTCTGGAGAAGATGATATAATCTCCTACAAGGCTCAGGAAAGGGGTGGTTGAATTGCCGAAACTCTACGAGTACGAACTGGGAAAGGCTGCAGATATCCTGGTGCGGGAACTGTTCAAGCTCAGGGAGGGGGAGACCTTTCTCATTACTGCGGACACCGAGAGCGATGAGCGGGTGGTTGATGCCACGGCTCGTGCGGCTTTTGCCTGTGGAGCAAAGCCTCTGGTGGTCTGGATCCCTGCGCCTCTTGGGGTAGGGAAGGCTGCCGATCCCATGCTCCCCATGGAGCCCCTCACAGCGCTTCTCAAATCGGTCGATGCCTGGGTGGAGTTCAATAACGAGTGGCTTCTATACTCCACCCCGTACGATATCGCCCTTCGGGAAAATCCCAGGCTCCGGCATCTGTGTCTTGTGGGGATGAACGCCGACATGATGGTCCGCTGCATCGGACGGGTGAACTATCCG
>APCU01000300.1 GCA_000347575.1 Candidatus Caldatribacterium saccharofermentans OP9-77CS
GAGGATTCGGTGGCAAAGACACCCTCTTCTCCGGATGGTCCGGAACGTTGCAGAGGAAGGAAGGTGAACGCTGCCCGCGACGGGGTCTGATGTCACTTTCACACAGAAGGCAGCGTGACTCTGCCGAGACCAGTGCTCCCTACGCAAGGGCCCTCTCGCTGCTGAGTGGCGTAATCAACGTACACAAGGCCGAAGCGCTTGGAGAACCCAAAGGTCCACTCGAAATTGTCCATGATGCTCCACACGAAATACCCTCGAACTGGGCATCCCTCGCTTATAGCCCTGTGGAGAGCTTCAAGGTGAGCCTCAAGATAGGCAATCCTCTCCTCGTCGTCGATGGAGCCGTCGCAGGAAGGAACGTCTGGAGAGCAGTACCCATTTTTCGGTGATGTGGATGGCCCTTGGGGCGTAATCTTCGGTCACCCGGTGGATGAGTTCAGTACAGGCCTTCAGGGTACACTTCCCAGCCCATGTCACTGTACTTTTTCCCAGGAAGGCGAACGGCCTCGGTCTCAAGAACGGGTTCCTCTCCCTTTCTCACGACGTGGCGGGAGTAGTAGTTGATGCCCAGAAAATCCAGGGGCTGGGCCACAAGGGCACGCTCTTCCTCTGTGAAGGGCTCAAGGATAAAGCCCTTTTTCCGGTAGAAGGTGAGCATGTCTTCGGGGAACTGTCCCCGAAAGAGGGGGTCTAAGAAGAAGCGGTTGAGGTAGCCATCGAAGCGCCAGGCGGCTTCCTGGTCTTCTTCTTTTTCTGTAGCCGGATGTGCAGGAGAAAGATTCAGAGCAATACCGATGGCCCCTTTCGGGTTCACCTCCCGGAAGACCCGGACCGCGTGCCCGTGGGCAAGGAGGAGATTCCGGGCCACACGAAGAGCCGCCTGGAAATCGCGTTTCCCCGGGGCAACTCTCCC
>APCU01000301.1 GCA_000347575.1 Candidatus Caldatribacterium saccharofermentans OP9-77CS
TGGGAGTGGTTTCGTGACCCAGGTGGAGAGGATGCCTGGGATGGAGGTCGTGGCGCTTGCTGATTCAAGCATTGATCGGGCTTGTCGGGTGTTTCAGGACCTTGGATACGACCAGAGCGCAATCGCCGTCGTTGAAACTCGACGTGGGGCTATGGAAGCGATAGAAAAGGGGAAAAAGGTTGTCACCGAGTCCCTCAGCTTGCTCTCCGAGATCGACTGGGTAGACGTTGTGGTCGATGCCACTTCTTCCCCTTTAAGTGGCGCCACCGTAGCTTATTACGGCATCCGCAACGGCAAGATGGTGGTCCTTGTGAACATCGAGGCTGATGCTACTGTGGGGAGAGCACTGAGGCGCCTGGCCGAGA
Organism: Candidatus Caldatribacterium saccharofermentans OP9-77CS; assembly: GCA_000347575.1. Lineage (GTDB taxonomy): Bacteria > Atribacterota > Atribacteria > Atribacterales > Caldatribacteriaceae > Caldatribacterium > Caldatribacterium saccharofermentans. Next base: position 366 of record APCU01000301.1, read on the forward strand.
AGGAGGGTGTCCTCTATACCGTTTCTTCAGGTGATGAGCCTGGATGTCTCATGGAGCTCTTCCAGTTTGTTCAGGCCCTCCGGTTCGAGCCAATCGTTCTGGGGAAAGGGAAGAATAACCCCCTTGATCCTCACGCAACTCCTGACACCGTGCGCGAGCATGCTTTGAAACAAAAGAAAGACCCCTTCCAGGTTGCCTCTTACGTCGACGGAACAAAAACCATGTTCGAGATGTGTTGCTGTGCCAATGCCACCGGTTTTGCCCCGGCAAAGCGCGGCATGTTCGGGCCACGGGCCGAACTCGACACCATCTCTCAGGTCTTTGCCCTTCAGGAAGATGGTGGTCTCACCCCCTTCCCAGGAATTGTGGATTTCGTCCAGAGTCAGAGCATGGCAGGTGGGGTCTTTGTCGTGGTGCGGGTCGACCATGAGCGTATCCGGGAAGACCTGGAGTACCTCAAAGTAGGGAAAGGAAAGTACTTCACGTTCTTCCGCCCCTACCACCTCTGGTTTCTTGAAGCGCCACTGTCGGTTCTCCGGGCGTGC
>APCU01000302.1 GCA_000347575.1 Candidatus Caldatribacterium saccharofermentans OP9-77CS
TAATCTCTTCAACCGACGTTTCCTCTTTGCGGAAATCCCCAATCTTCTCGCCGTGGCTCAAGACCACAATTCGGTCCGCCACGGGGTACACGTGGTACAGGTTGTGAGAGATGAAAATGCTCGAAATGCCCTGTTTTTTGAGCTCCCTGATGAACTCAAGAACTCGCTCGGATTCCTTCACCGAGAGGTTGTTGGTCGGTTCGTCGAGAATGACGAGCTTTGATTTGAAATACATCGCCCGGGCAATGGCCACACCCTGCCTCTGACCCCCCGAGAGCTCGTCCACCGGGGCATGGGGCGAGCGAAGCCGAAGGTCCACCCTCTCGAGAGCTTTCATGGACTCTTCCTCCATCCGGGGAATGTCGAGGTACGCCAGGGGACCGACGCGGAACTTTGCGAGCTCCCTCCCCATGAAGATGTTCCGCATAACGCTCATTTTCGGCACCATGGCTGCTTCCTGGTAAATGGTCTCAATACCCAGCATCCTGGCTTCCCGGGGGGAGGAGAAATGGCACTCCTTTCCTTCAAAGTAAATCTTCCCCTCGTCAGGGGGATACACTCCAGAGAGAATCTTGATGAGCGTGGACTTTCCGGCGCCGTTGTCCCCGACAAGACCGACAACCTCGCCATACCCCACGGAAAAGTCCACTCCCCGAAGGGCGCATACTCCGGAGAACCACTTGTGAATGTTCACCATCTCAACGAGGTTTTTCCGTTCCACCGCTAACACCTCATCTTCCGGGCTCGTTCCCGAACAAAGGTATTGAGAATGACGGCAAGAATTGTTGCAATACCGATGAAAACACGGAACCAGTAGCTGGGTGCCCGAGCCATGACCAGGCCGTTGTCGATGATGCGGATGAGGAAGGACCCGAT
>APCU01000303.1 GCA_000347575.1 Candidatus Caldatribacterium saccharofermentans OP9-77CS
GTCACCGCGAGGAGCTCTTTCTCTGTCACCGCGAGGGTTTCTCTTTTGTCACTGCGAGGAGCGAAGCGACGAAGCAGTCCCAGAACTGCATTGCAGTGACAGGGGAAAACAGGGAAGCAATCCTGTGATGACAGGGGTGGGTTGCAGAGTACTGAAAAACCTCGGGGAACGGGGTTATAGTATAATGAGGCTGTGGGAGAGGTGGAAATTCGGCTCACCATTCATGCTCGGGAGAAGCTTTCGCAGCGAAATATCCCTCTTGAGCTGGTGCGCCTTGTCGTCCTTGAACCGGAGCTTACCCTGAAGGACAGAAACGACCCCGAGCTCATCCATTACGTCCGGGGATTCGAGGGGAAGTTCCTGCGGGTTCTTGGGAGATGGGAGAAAGAAGGGACGTTTTTACTGGTGAGCGCTTTCTTTGACCGGAGGCTTCGCAAAGCGAGGGAGGAACATGATCAGGATTCTGTACGATAAGGAGGGTGACCTCCTCGAGATACGGTTTTCTGAGGAGCAGGTGGCCTACAGCGAGTACGTTGAGGAACCGGGGATGGTGATTGACTACAGCAAGGAGGGGAGCATCATCGCCCTGGAGTTCCCCTCCTTTTCCCGGAAATTCGCCAGGGGCAAAGTCCCCGAGATCCTCCTGCTTTAGAGGTACGCTCCTTTGGGGTTTCCTTTGCTGTCACGGGTTTCCCTTCCTTTGAAGGCAACTTTGCCCCCGGGGGGACCTGGCTTTGAACACAAAGACGCCCTGAGGTCCAAAGACCCAAAACAATGTAAAGACCGCGAAGGAAAACGAGACTGCTTCGGAGGCGATACTACGACCTCGCAGTGACGCCTTCGCCAGTCATTGCGAGGGCCGAAG
>APCU01000304.1 GCA_000347575.1 Candidatus Caldatribacterium saccharofermentans OP9-77CS
AAAAATCACCATTGCGTACCGTGACCTTGACGACCTCAAAAGGCTTTACGCACTCATTGCGCGGGCAGAATAAGGAGGGGTAAGGGTGAAGCGTCACCTCACGGTATTCTGGATCAGTCCCCTGCGGGGGCAGATGCGGCGTCTGCACCTGCGGTGGCAGACACTCCTTCTTGGATTCGTCATCCTCTGCGTAGGTATCGGCCTTGGCATCGGGGGCGTCCTCTGGTACCAGTCCCGGATGAAGCGGGAACTCTTCGCCACCATGGCGAGAATCGAGGAAATGCGGAAAAATCTCATGGTCCTTGAGGCCCAGAAAAAGGAACAGGAAGCGAGGATCGAGCACCTCACAAAGGAAGCGGAAAACGTGCTCAACGAGCTCAACAACCTCCGGGAGCTCGAGCAGAAGGTGCGGGAGGTCATGGAAAAGAGCCTTCAATCTCAGCTCAAAAGGCTTGGGGTGAACCTGTCGCTCTCAACGAATGAAGTACAGACCTGTATTCCCCTGCACCGTTTCCTTGCGGGGCTCTTCCTTGCTCCCCAGGAGGGCGCAGGAGGACCGGAACTCGCTGCTTTCATTCCTCTCCCCTCGCAGACGCTCCTTCCACCGGTCACCCCTCAGGACCTTACCACCCGTGCGCTTGAGGATACCCTCATCTGGCTTCGAGGGGAGATTCTTTTGCGGCGAAAGGCCTTTGAGGAAATCCTGGATCTTGCGCAGAAGAGAGACCGGATTCTCGAAGTCGTTCCCTCCCGCTGGCCCACCTGGGGAAGAGTCTCCTCAAACTACGGCTGGCGGCGGGACCCCTTCACTGGCCGCCGGGCCTGGCATACCGGCGTGGAC
>APCU01000305.1 GCA_000347575.1 Candidatus Caldatribacterium saccharofermentans OP9-77CS
CTTGTTTTTCTCCTCGACCATCCCGGGACCGACCAAGACAGTCAGAAGAAGGAGTTCAGAAACCTCATAACATCGCACAGTCACGTTTCTTTCATATTGTAAAGGGACCCAAAGGATTGTGGAAAAGCTCAAGGCATATTCCTCTACTATATCCTATTCCTTTATATCCTTTACCGAAAATACTCAGGATATTCCTTTCGCAGGTTCTCAAAATCCGGGTCATTCTGCGGCAGGTGTTCGTCAAGGATTGCTTCAACCCGTCCAGGATCGCGGTCAAAGATTACCCCGGCGATCTTCCGGTGCTGCTCCACTACCTCTCCAACCCGAATCCCCAGAGAGAGCTTGAGCACCCGGATTCGTCGGAAGTCCGCATTGATCTGGCAGATGAGGTCCCAGATGCGCTCCTTTTTACACCCCCGGTAATGAGGCGATGGAATTCCTCGTCTAACTCGAAAAGGCGGAGGAAGTTCTTCTCCTCAAGGCACACTTCCTGGAGGGCAAGGTTTGAGCGAAGCTCGAAGGCGAGTTCCGAAGGGAATGCCTCACAGGCCAGGCGAAGAACAGCCTTCTCCAGGGTCCGGCGCATGAAGCGGGCTTCGTCCACCCGCTCAAGGTCGATGAGGGAAACCACCGTTCCCCGCTGGGGAAAGGTCTCAAGAAGGCCCTCCTGAGCAAGCCGGATGAAGGCCTCCCGGACTGGGGTTCGGCTCACGGAGAACTTCTCGGCAATTTCCTGTTCCGTAATGCTCTGGCCAGGTTTCAAGTGGAGCAGGATGATGTTCTTTTTCAACGCCTCGTACACATATTCACGGGCAGAAGACCCCCTGCGGGGTAC
>APCU01000306.1 GCA_000347575.1 Candidatus Caldatribacterium saccharofermentans OP9-77CS
CGGGAGCTTGAGAGCGCCGAAGTCATCGCCGGGAGGGTCGCCAAAGAGCTCGCCTCAACCCTCTCGAGGAATATCGAGTACGCCCTTTTCCTTGCAGAAGACCGCACGCTCACTTCCCCGGAGGTTCCCCCTGAGGAGAAGTCCCGGGTCCTTGCTGCATTCGTGAAGGATCACCCCCTTACGCTTTCTGCATCTTTGACGGACGCTTCGGGCATCCAGATTGCCGACTCCGGTGGAGCGGTGGGTGAGGACAAAAGCGACCTTGAGTGGTTCCAGGTCCCCAAAGCAACGGGGAAACCGTACCTGAGCGATATCTACATCTCCCGGGATCTTGGGGTGTACGTCGTGAACGTGGCCGCTCCCGTGTACGATGAGAACGGGGCGTTCATTGGTGTCGTCACCCTGCGCCTTGATGCCGCGAAAATCAGCGAAGAGATCTCCCATGGTGTTCGCCTTGCCCGGACCGGGTACCCGTATGTGTACTGTGCGAAGCACAAAGACATCGTTGCCCACCCCGATAGGTCCCTTATCGGGAAAACCCTTGAAGAACTCGGCCTTGGGTTCCTCAACGAGCCCCTGCAGAAAGAAAGAGGGACCGTACGATACATCTTCCGGGATGTGGAGCAATTTGGGGTCTTCGCCAAAGTCGAGCCCTACCGGTACTTTTCGGGGGACAACTGGAAGGACTGGCGGGTTGTGGGGGTGTTCCCCGTTCAGGAAATCCTTGCCCCCGTCCGGGCACAGATACGGTTTGCCCTCCTCCTTCTTGCCGTTGTGGGTGTTGCCGTGGCGCTCTTCTCCTTCTTTTTGAGCGGAGGCTTTGTGG